>MFGW01000085.1:15059-15573 GCA_001780385.1 Candidatus Fischerbacteria bacterium RBG_13_37_8
CCTTTTCCACGCATCTCGCCATGTTTTTTTATTTGCAATGAATCTTGTGCTTGATTCAAGGATAGTCTCAACAATCCTCAGATTATTAGCCTTTAAAGATGTTCCAGTTTCAGTAAGCTCAACAATCGCATCAGCAAGATGCGGTGGCTTCACTTCAGTTGCACCCCATGAAAAATCTATCACTGCTTTTACACCTTTTGATTTAAGATACCTCTTCGTAAATCCCACAAGTTCCGTTGCAATGCGTTTTCCTTCAAGGTCTTTTACAGTCCTTATTCTGGAATTGCCTGGAACCGCTATTACCCACTTTACGGGTCTGAGGCCTTCCTTTGCATAAATAAGCTCTGCCACTTCATGCACATCAGCATTCTGCTCCAATATCCAATCTTTACCTGTAAGACCGCAATCAAGCACCCCGTTCTCAACATAGCCCGCCATCTCCTGTGCCCTGATGAGCATAGCCTCAATCTCAGGGTCATCAATGGATGGATAGTAAGAGCGGCTTGATACAGAA
>MFGW01000086.1:0-7056 GCA_001780385.1 Candidatus Fischerbacteria bacterium RBG_13_37_8
GACGCCCTGATATATGTATTCATTGCTTGGCTGCTCAGCTTCCTCATCAATTTCTAAGATTGAAATTCTTTGAATGGCTTCAAGCATTGCCTTCCGTAAATGAACATCAATAGTTTCTTGAATTTCGGCAACTACTACATTTGAAATATAGCAGTTGAATTCATCTTTGTGTTCCCATAATTGATTTGTCCAGTACATTATTTCAGGGTTTCTTTTATCAAAAAGTGCTGTGATTACAGATGTATCAAGGTAGATTTTTAATTTATTTGCTCTGCGCTTCACATTATCCTTCTATTATCATATTAAGATTTTAGATAAAATCTCATACTATATAATATATTCTTTTTATAAAAAATGGAAGCAGATAGTCGAAAATTGACGGATTAATTATCCATATTATGAATTAAAGGCTTTTAAAAATAGCTATAAGATTTTTTGAAAAAGAATTCTTTATTGATGCACAAAATATAGAAATATTGGATTTTGGTAATTATAAAGATGAGTTCAAACGGTGATGATTTTCATCGCTGACAAGAAGAGATAGTTCACTTCTTTAGTATTCATAAGCCAATTGATATGAAAAAAGAATAAATATAGACACCTCTATTCATTATGGTAAGCCATGCATTGCTGGAACAAGAATTCCATTATAAAATATTCTTGAGCTAGTATGTGATGGTATTTCTTTTAGCAGTATCATAAAAAATTATTATCCCGATATTGAAATTGAATATATTCAAGCATGTATTGAATATGCCATGGATATAATAACTTCTGAAGAAATACATTTGGAAGCGGTTAAATGAGATTTCTCGGATTATGTTCAAAATTGTAAAAAATTCAAAATGAAAAAGACTTGTATTAACGTAGTCATGTAAATACTCATACCGGTTGTACGATTACAAGAAAAACCTGGCATCCTTTCATTGGTGAATATTTTATCGGACATCTTTAAATGTATAAACCTGGTTTCCAATATATACAGTATAGTATTGTGCATAAGGATAATCCATAACCGGATGTGTCGGATACGGAGCAATTATGCCATCATTGACGTTACCCTTTTGCCGGTACCAAAACTTAAGTCCCCTATTGGTTCGAACGAGTGCAACGAGCTTATATTCAGGATTGCCCTCTGCGTTGACCTGCAATGGTGTTCCATCGGTATAGGTATAGATCTTTAGACTACCGGCAAACACTGGCTGTCTCGCAACGGTTGCTTCCGGTGATACGTACAATAATCTAAAATGTTTCAATGCTTTAAAATCGTACTTATTCTCATCATTTGAGGGATTAGAACTGCCCAACATATCACTTAGCCGGAATCCGATTGTTTCGCTCATGTATGGTTTAGTCATGACATTGATTCGTTTCTTTCCTTCTTCATTTACGATGCTGAATTGATAATACTTACCTGGATCTTCACCAATCAACTGGGGAAATTGTTCATATACTGAGGACAATGGGACGAAAATATAAGTAACTTTATATTGTTTTAACAGTGCGATGGCACTCTCCTCATCTGTTGATAAAAAGAATTTCGCCATATCAATAAGACCTTTTTCACCACCTACATTAATGCCAAAATTATCTTCCACGGTCGGCATCTCACCATACAAATGCAAATGATGTCCAAAATCCCATGGCGTCATTACTCCAATCGGCTGGGAATGACCGGTATTAATTTCCGTTCCCTCTAATTTTGCATCATTCTTTAACCAGGTAAACGTGGAATAGAATGCATTCATTGGCGTAAATACTTCTTTGAAATCCTTTTTCAAAGGCATCATCGTCATGATAATTGCAAAGCAGAATATTCCAGCAAGAACTAACGAAAATTTCTTCACTATCTTCCAGTACAGCCACACACAACCAAGTGATAATATCATGCCATATGGGACTGCAAAATCAAACACAAATCTCTGCTGTACCCATGCAAGATATCCGAACAACATACCGTTTACGACCACTATTGCATAAAATTCCGTAGGAATTTTCACACGTCGCAACAGAACTACTAAAAACGCAAGCGGAAAAATAAACACCAGATAATTTAATCTATCGACAGCTTTGTTGACTGTAAAAAATTTTATAGGTTCGAGTACCTCGTAAAACAAGGGTTTGCTTTCCCATACGGTTGATAACCAGATATTCTCAGCACGGGCAAACTGAATTCCCTCAATGAGTGGTGCACTGATGAGAAGGAACAATGCAATGAGAATAATTGCAGAACCGATTATTGCCAGGAGCAGAACATTCTTCCGTGCGCTTGTTCTCCATCTAAAAAGACTGTCAAGCAGAATCATGCCCGCGCTGATCCCGAAGAGAAACAGCACGGTAAAGAAAGAGACATATTCATATCCTAGTGGTTTCCTGCCCAGATGATAATGAATATATGCTAGTGGTGCAACAAGAATGGCGGCGCCTGCATAGACAATCGACCAATATCTGAATAACTGGTATCGTTTGCTCAGCCATGCGTAGAACAGTAGAATCACGACTAAGACACTACAATGAAGGTATGAACCCGGCCATACCCAAAACAGGAGTGCAACTAATACTGATAACAAACCCTCATCCTTGAACGCATGAGGCGATTCCTGCTTACTCAAAACAGCAAATGTTACATATAGAATGATTACATACAAGAGCATTACCAGGCTATTATGATCGATATATTCGGCACTTGTGTAGGTATTTTGAGCATCAGTCAGTCCGCTGAATAGTGAAGCAAGAATTGCTGTGGTAAGGTTCTTTGTTGCTTTATAAATCAGGAGTCCTATGAAGAATAATGCCGCAAATCCAAACAACAATGTCAAGATCAGTGAAATCTGCTGAACCAGTAACGGGGAAGGATTTCCCCATCCAATTACAAATGCCGGCAAAGCGGATAGCCAGTCATATAATGGTGACCACATCGGAATGCCGCCATTCGGATGGTCTAGCAATGGATCATAAAACGGCAGGTGCATCTGATGAGTAGCTACATAGATAATACGCCTGAGATGATAGCAGGTATCCGGATCCCTGAACGGAATCTCCGGCATGAAATACTTAACATTCGGCGCTATCCGCATATACAGCGAAACAACAGCGCCCGCCACGATTAAAACATAATTCAGCCAGTGGTAATTCCGTTTGATTATCTTCGTTTGTTGGATTTCTTTCTTTTTTCTCTTTTCTTTTTTCTTGCTCATAATCTGCTGAAGCTCTCACTTTATCAAATTCATGTGGTTCTGTCCACAATACTTTATCTATTCAATTATTCTGAAATAAATACTTGTACTGAAATACCTAAGATAGTATTTTGCAATTATATTTTTAAACATTATTAAAATATTGCATTTATAACTCGAAACGATTGGCCGGGTTATTGGAAATAAATCTGCCTTTGCCGCAAAGGCAACAAGAGATTTATGTGTGAAACAATTGATATGTTCAAGAGGATGAATTGCATTTTTAGCAGGAATCCAGTGAGTGGAAGTTATCTGTTTTTCAATTCTTTTACCGTCCGGAACAGTGATTTTTATTATACCGCCTGGCATTAGAAATCTGGTTATTTCTTTCAATGAAACAAACGGATCAGGAATATGTTCCATCACCTGGTCACAATTTATATAATCAACCGGTTCCGGAAGATCACTAATATTAGAAATTACATTTATTCCATGCACCTTGGCAAATTGTTGCCTGTTGATAGAGAGCTCCATTCCATGGACATTATATCCAAATGCCTGTGCCATCATACACCAGTATCCCCAGCCCATGCCATAATCCAAAACTCGTATTTGATATGGATTTTTTTTGAGTAAAATAGATATCGTACCAACATCTTTTGCGTATCCGAAATAGAAGTCGATTCCAGCCTTGCTCTTTTTATGCAATGAATGCTCCTTGCTGATCCATTCATCATATAGTTGCTTCATGCCTTGTTCATCAAGAATATATGTCTGCCATATAAAACCACATTTTTTGCATTTTGCAACTTCATAGCGCTGATCTAAAAGAATGTCTTTGTCAATTCGATGGCAATAATAACTATCAAGAAAATTCCAGATCACCGGGTTAACAAAATCAGATGAGAATAATATAGACTTCTCTTTGCAATTGCATATGCAACAGTTTGGGCGATATATCATTTCCATATTTGAATTTACCCTTTCTGAATCAATACTTTATTATAACATGAATAATTTGGCAGGAAAATCAAATAATTCAGTGCCTGATTCCGACATCTATACGGGCTATCGCGCGCTTCAGACTCGTCATTGCACGATCCACATTCGTTTCCCGCCCTTTGTCTGCAAGCCTCTTCTCTGCCCTCTCTTTTGCTAATTTTGCCCTCTCCACGTCTATCTCCTCCGGCTTCTCTACTACCTCGGCTAATACTATTACACGGTCGGGTAAAATTTCTGCAAAACCTTCACTGAGAAATAAATAAAATTTCTTTCCCTTCTGCCGGTATGTTACTGTCCCGATTGAGAGCGTTGTTAAAAGTGGAGTATGCCCCGGTAATATTCCCAAATAACCCATTGTTCCCGGCAAGACTACCTCGTCAACGACTGCTTTGATGACCTGCCTTTCTGGCGTTACTATTTCTAATACCAGTCTGTCAGGTAATTTATTCATTTCTATCTAATCCTATAATATTTATTTGTTAAGGGCAGACACATGGGTCTGCCCCTACACTTTTTCTGCTTGCTCAATCGCTTCATTAATATTTCCTACCATGTAAAACGCCTGTTCGGGATAATCATCATATTTGCCTTCTGTCAATTCTTTAAAACTCTGTATCGTTTCAGCAACCGGTACATATTTTCCACTTCTGCCCGTAAATTGTTCGGCTACAAAAAAGGGTTGTGAAAGAAATTTCTGTATTTTGCGTGCACGGGTCACGATAACTTTATCATCTTCAGATAATTCATCAAGTCCAAGAATTGCTATGATATCCTGGAGTTCTTTATATCTCTGGAGAATTTGTTGTACTTTTCTTGCAACGGTGTAATGTTCAACTCCGACGATACGCGGGTCAAGAATTCTTGATGTTGAAGTTAAAGGATCAACGGCAGGATATATACCAAGTTCAACGATTTGCCGGGAAAGTTGTGTGGTTGCATCGAGATGGGCAAAAGTTGTAGCAGGTGCTGGATCAGTGAAATCATCTGCTGGTACATAAATAGCCTGAACGGAGGTAATGGAGCCTTTTTTGGTGGAAGTAATTCGTTCCTGCAATTCACCCATTTCCGTTGCTAATGTAGGCTGATATCCCACGGCAGAAGGCATTCTTCCGAGCAATGCTGAGACTTCTGAACCTGCTTGCGTGAATCTGAAGATATTATCAATGAATAACAGCACATCCTGTCCTTCTTCATCCCTGAAATATTCAGCCACTGTCAGACCAGTGAGTCCTACTCTCAGACGTGCTCCCGGCGGTTCCGTCATCTGACCATAAATGAGCGCAGTTTTATTGATAACTCCTGATTCTTTCATTTCAAGCCAGAGATCGTTTCCTTCCCTTGTGCGTTCTCCTACTCCTGCAAATACTGACAAGCCACCATGTTTTTTTGCAATGTTATGAATGAGTTCCATTATGATTACTGTTTTTCCTACCCCGGCTCCTCCAAATAATCCCACTTTGCCGCCACGCAGGTATGGTTCAAGCAAATCAACAACTTTTATACCTGTTTCCAGCATTACCAATTGAGTATCCTGATCTTCCAGGGGTGGAGCAGGCCGGTGTATTGGATAATGAATATCACTGTTAATAGGACCTAACCTGTCTGCACTTTCACCTATTACATTCATTACCCTGCCAAGATTATTTCTTCCCACCGGTACCATGATAGGATGACCTAAATTGTAACCTTTCATCCCCCTCACCAAACCTTCTGTTGGTTTCATTGCAACGCTTCTTATTCTGTTCTCCCCAAGATGCTGTTCCACTTCTAAAATAATATCAATTACTTCTGTTGATAAATGCTCATCGTACAATCTAATAGCATTGTATATAGTCGGAAGTTCTCCTTCATTAAATTCAAGGTCTACCACAGGTCCAATAACCTGGATAACTTTTCCTATGCTTTTGTACTCAAATGGTACTTCTTTCATGTGTTGAACTCCTTGCTATGGTTTTTTTAAAGCGCTTCGGCTGCACCTACTATCTCAATAATATCTTTCGTTATAGAAGCTTGCCTGATCTTGTTCATGACCAGGGTGAGCCTGTCAATCATTTCTTCTGCATTCTTTGTAGCAAGTTCCATTGCAGCCATTCTCGCAGCATGTTCTGCCGCGGATGATTCTAAAAGCGCATGATAAATTTCAATCTCAATAAAATGGGGAAGCAAAATATCAAATATAACATATGCTTCAGGTTCATAAATATAATCAATTGCTGTTTCTTTTTCCGGTAATTTTAATCGTTCGATAGGAAGCAATTTTTCAATAATAATATTTTGTTGCAGTGCTGATTTATATTCATTATAAAGCAGGTAAAGAGCATCAAGATTGCCTTCTGTGTACGATGCAATGATATTATGGGAAAGATCAATAGCGTGCTTAAACGTGATTTTTCGGAAAATATTTATTTGGTGGCTCTTGATGTTATAGCGGCGTTTTCTGAAGAAATCGTAGCCTTTCTTGCCTATAAGATGCAATCGAACATTCTTATTTTTATTTTCTTCCATAAACGTAACTGCCTGCTTTATTATATTGGAATTAAAAGCACCACAAAGTCCCTTATCGGCAGTTATAACCAGCAGATCGATATTTTGATCCCCTTTTATTTTTAAAAGCGGATGTTCATCGGGATTCGCTCTCGTAGCAAGACTGCTGAGCACTTCGATCATTTTTTTTGCATAGGGTCGGGACTTGAAAATTTGCTCCTGTGCTTTTTTCACCTTGGCAGCCGCAACAAGTTTCATTGCACGCGTCAACTGCCTCGTGGATCTAACGCTTCTTATTCTTCTTCTCAAATCTATTAAAACTGGCATAGTACCTTAGCGACCTCAAATTTCTTCTTTACTCTTTAATTGATCATGAAAAAATGTTTTGAATTCA
>MFGW01000086.1:7070-8778 GCA_001780385.1 Candidatus Fischerbacteria bacterium RBG_13_37_8
TAATTTGCTTTTCAATGAATCATCCAGTTCTTTTTTTTCTGCAAGTTCCTGAATTGCTTCTGGTTTTCTCTCGTCTATCCATTCGAGCAGGGCTACTTTAAAAGGTTTGCATTTATCGAGAGGCAGGTCATCGAGGTAACCATTGGTAGCAGCAAGAATAATCATTATTTGTTTTTCGACGGATACTGGCTGATATAATTCCTGTTTCAATATTTCGGTAAGGCGTTCGCCGCGTCCCAATTGTCTTTGCGTAGCAGCATCCAGGTCAGACCCGAATTGTGCGAATGCAGCTAATTCCCTGTATTGTGCCAATTCCAGTCGCATGAAACCGGCAATTTTTCGCATAGCTTTTACTTGTGCATTTCCTCCCACCCTGGATACCGATATTCCCACGTTAATAGCAGGCCGAATACCTGCATAGAACAAGTCTGATTCCAGGTATATCTGACCGTCAGTAATTGAAATAACATTAGTAGGTATGTAAGCCGAAACGTCACCAGCTTGTGTCTCAATGACGGGCAATGCAGTTAATGAACCTGTTCCATTTTCCTTGTTCAATTTTGCTGCTCTTTCAAGAAGACGCGAATGAAGGTAAAAAACATCACCGGGGAACGCTTCTCGTCCGGGAGGTCTTCTGAGTAATAAAGAGATTTCACGGTATGCTGCTGCATGCTTTGAAAGATCATCGTACATGCAGAGAGAATGCATTCCCTTATCTCTGAAGTATTCACCAATGGCACATCCTGCATAGGGCGCAAGATATAATAAGGGCGCCGGATCACTGGCTGCTGCAACCACAATAATTGTATGCTTCATAGCATCATGATCTTCCAGCGTTTTTATAACCTGCGCTATCGTCGAATTCTTTTGACCAATGGCAACATAAATGCATATTACGTCTGTGTTGCGTTGATTGATAATTGTATCAATTAAAATAGCAGTCTTTCCTGTTTGCCGGTCTCCAATAATTAATTCTCTCTGTCCTCTTCCTATGGGAATCATTGCATCTACCGCAATAATGCCTGTTTGCAAAGGTTCACGTACCGGTACCCTGTCCACGACACCAGGTGCTAATCGTTCAATTGGATTGTATTGTTTTGCAACAACCGGTCCTTTGCCATCCAACGGTTTTCCTAAAGGATCGATTACTCTCCCTATCAAATCCTCGCCGACCGGTACACTTAATATCCGTTTTGTCCGCTTGGCATAATCTCCCGATTTGATAGCATGATATTCACCAAGCAATATCACCCCTACACTGTTTTCCTCTAAATTTAATGCAAGGCCCATAACATTATGCGGAAATTCAAGCAATTCCCCATACATAACCTTTTCCAGTCCGTAAAGCGTTGCAATACCATCTCCCGCACTTATTACTACTCCTATTTCATTAATATCAATTTTAGATTCGTAATCTTCTATTTCCTGCTTGATAAGGGTAGTGATTTCATCTGCATTTATTTTTGCCATGTTTCAATCCTCCGGATCAGGCATAAATTGTAGGGATGGACCCATGTGCCCGCCCTTAAAAGCACAAATTTTGGAAAATTCTGAGAAATTTTTCTCAGATAAATAAAAAAAGAATATAATATCTGATTTTTGTTTCATCACTTTATTATGCTTACCTGGGCTGAAGAATTTTTTCTTTAATAAGGTCTATTTGTCGTTGTATACTGCCATCATAAACCGTTGAGCCTGATTTTGCAAT
>MFGW01000086.1:8795-9375 GCA_001780385.1 Candidatus Fischerbacteria bacterium RBG_13_37_8
TGGGATTAATTATATAGGTAAGAATAATTTTTTTCTTCATGGTTTGTTCCATGGCGATGCGCAGCTTTTGTTTGTTCGGTTCATCCAATGCCATTGCGCTTGTAATTTCAACAACTGCAATTCCTTTCTGTTCATAACACAGCATTTTAAATTCCTCAGTTATACCGGGCAGAATTTCAATTTTGTTTCTTTTTAGAAGCAAATTAAAAAATTTGAATAGCAAAGGATGCAATTCAATTGCTTCTTTTATTTTTTTCGAAATAGCATATTTTTGCGATAGTTCATTAATAGGATTTGAAAGAAAATAAAATATCTTTTTTTCTTTTTTGAGGAAGAATTCCAATTGTCTTAATTGTTCAAGAATTTCGTCATGTGTAGCGGGGGGGTGAACGGCGGTGAAAAGCGCCTGTGCATATTTTTTTTCTATCTTTTTTCCTTGCATGGTTAATTAGTATTTTTCATGTCAGAAATAAATTTATCAATGAGTCGTTCCTGGTCTTCATTTTTTAATTGTTTCTTCAGCAAGTCTTCACTGATTGAAAGTGCTGCATTCAGTGTATTCATTTTTACACGTTGGATT
>MFGW01000086.1:9398-12753 GCA_001780385.1 Candidatus Fischerbacteria bacterium RBG_13_37_8
TTCACGACTTGCCATTTCCTGAATTCTTTTTGTTTCAATTTCAGCTTCTGCAAGAATCCGGTCTTTTTCGTTTTCCGTTATTTTAATGGCATCTTCTTTAATTTGAGTAATTTCGGTTTCAAGATTAGCAAGTTTTAATTTAATTTCTTCAATTTGGATATGGGCTGATTTAGTGCTGTCTTCGGCAGATTTAATTGATTGGATGATATCATGTGAAGTTTTTTTATAAATACCTGGCAAGTCGATTACTTTCACGAAAAAATAATAAAGGATAAAGACAAGGAGACTAAAATTAAGTAATTTAGAAAAGAGGGCAAACCATCCATTACTTTCATGTTCTTCTGAAGAATTGACAGAAGAGAATGCCTGAGATAATCCTGCATTCAGAAATACTATACCAATCAGCAGTACAGTGAGTAATAATAATTGCTTATTTTGTAGTGCTTTCACCATGTTGAATATCTCTCTGGAGGATTTGTTTAGCTATAAGAGCTGCGATTGTTTTTGCTTCTTTTTGAAGAAGAAGTTCTGTAGAAGCAATGCTTTTATCTAATTCCTGGAGTGCCTGAGAAATTTTTTCAGTTGCTTCATTCTTAGCTTTTAGGAGAAGTGCTTGTTTTTGTTCTTGAAAGACCTGGAGTTGTTTTCTTGATATATCAAAAGCATCAATTTTAGCCTGCTTAATTTTTTCCTGGTATTCATTAAGTAATTGCTGTGCTTTCTGCAAAGTACGTTCTGATTCTTTTTTGGCACCATCAGTCAATTGATGACGTTCCTGGCTTATGCGAAGGACAGGTCCAAAAAGAAATGACTTTAAAAAATACATCATTGCCCATACTGCAATGATTGTAAATATCAATGTTCCATTAATATCTAACACGGATATGCCCTCTATGGAGCTATCTTCATTATTTCATCATTTTCTGCATAAGCAGTGCTGACTGACTATTGTACTTACCAAGCTATAGAAACTACTTTGAAAGAAAAAAATGTATCACAACCCGCCTATTTTGTCAATAAAGCATCGTTCATTGAAATTTGCACTGCTATCAGATATAATTATTTGACGTAAATATGAAAAAGAACCAAACAAAGATGATTATCCTGTGAGATTAGATATAACGAGTAGTATGTGAAGAGAGAATTAACAATAAATTTAACAATAGGGGCAGTAATAGCCTTAACTATTATCGTATTCTATTTTTCTTTTTATGGTAAACAGGATAAAGCAAATTCAGTTAAAGCAGAACAGGGAATACCTGTTGTGAAGGTTAAGGTTTCCGTTGCAAAAAAAGGAGATATAGAAATTGTGCGGGTTTATACTGCAAACATAGAAGCGGAACGTGCATTAGAGATCAAACCGCAGTACACAGGACAAATAAAAAATATATATATAGAAATGGGCGATAAGGTCAAGAAGAATCAAATCATAGCTACACTTGATAGTGACGGAGCAAACCAACTCTATCAACAAAAAAAGGCAGCACTTGAATTTGTCAATGTATCCTTAGAAAAAGCTGAACTTCAAAAAAAAGCAAAACAGGCTGAATTAGAGAAAGCACGTTCGCTTTTTGAGAAATTGCTTATTTCCCAGAAAGATTACGACAGGGCAGAGATGGAATTTAAAAATGCAGAAATTGATTATATGCTTCAGCAGGCTGAACTGAATCAAAAGATAGCAGATCTTCAGCAAGTAGCTATATTATTAGATGACACGGAAATCAAAGCTCCCTTTTCTGGTTATATAGGCAGTAAGAGTGTAGACACAGGGTCTGTTGTTTCTGCAATGACCACCATTGCGACTCTCGTTTCCATTGATACCGTAAAAGTACATATAGATGTAGATGAGAAAGATCTCACCATGCTGGATAATGAAATGCCTATAGTTGCTATTGTTGATACGTACCCAAATAGAACCTTTGAAGGAATTATTGAAAGAATTTCACCTGTTCTGGATAATACTACGCATCTTGGTAAAGCCCAGATAAGAATTGATAATAGTCATAATCTTCTCAAACCGGGGATGTCTGCCAAGATAAAAATTGTGGTGAAATCGCAAACGGATGCGCTAATTATTCCTATTAATGCAGTGGTGAATAATGATGGTCAGGATATTGTATATACGACGAGCGGAGGGAAAGCTTTTGAAAAAATAGTTAAATTAGGCGTCAGAGATGAAGAACGGGTTGAGGTAATCAATGGAATTAGTGAAGGAGAATGGGTCATAGTAACCGGGCAGGATGCTCTTTCGGAAGGGACAAGAATTAATGTTCAAGAGAGGATTTAATAATATTTTATGATGAAAAATACAATCAAAAAAGTGACGGAAGGTCATCTCCAGGAGCTTCTTGATCAAATAAAACAAAAACCGCTTCCACGCCATGTTGCAATAATAATGGATGGTAATGGAAGATGGGCACGATCTCGAAATTTGCCGCGCGTGGAAGGTCATAGGGCGGGTATTACATCCGTTCGCGAAGTTGTCGAAGGAAGCGCTGAATTAGGTATAGATTACCTGACTCTATTTGCATTTTCTACTGAAAATTGGAAACGTCCGGAAAGTGAAATTTCTGTGTTGATGAGTCTGCTGAAACGATATATTGATAAAGAACTACCAACTCTTATAGAAAAAAATATTAATTTTTCTGCCATAGGAAGAATGGAAAATCTGCATGAAAGTGTAAGAAAGAAATTAAATCAGGCTAAGGAAAAAACAGCTCATTGTACAGGTTTGCATTTTATTGTCGCTCTTAATTATAGTGGCAGGGCAGAACTGGTCGATGCGGTCAAAAAAATATTATTATCAGCTAAACAAATACCTGTTGATATAGATAGCGTGACAGAAGGATTTCTGCAGCAGCATTTGTACACTTCATCCATTCCAGATCCTGATTTATTAATTCGAACAAGCGGAGAATACCGCATAAGCAATTTTATGCTCTGGCAGCTTGCCTATTCCGAGATTTGGATCACGGAACTTTTCTGGCCAGATTTCAATAAACGATGTCTTTATGAAGCTATTTTAGTATATCAAAAAAGAGAAAGAAGATACGGAGGATTAAGCGAAAAAATTTAACCAACCAAAGATATTTGAAAATTTTCAAATATCTTTGGAAGGCATAATGTGAAAAATGACATATTATAATTTTGAACCAACATGTTGTCTCAAAAATTGTGCTAAGCGCCTATAAAATGGTGAATCTATAATATGAAGAGAGTGATTACTTCAATAATAGGACTTCCAATACTTTTTGGCATAATATGGTATCTGCCGGCTGTTTTTACTGCATTGCTGATTGGAATAGTTGCAATAATTATGCTGAGAGAATATTTTATCTTAATGCAAAAAAATAAT
>MFGW01000086.1:12901-13043 GCA_001780385.1 Candidatus Fischerbacteria bacterium RBG_13_37_8
AAATAATAGTGCAAGCGAGCTTGACAATGCTCGGTATTCTTTATATAGGAATTATGAGCGGATACCTTATATTATTAAGAAATAGTGATTATAACAACATAAGCGGAAAGGAATTACTTGTTTTTTTAATGGCTGTAATATG
>MFGW01000086.1:13156-14182 GCA_001780385.1 Candidatus Fischerbacteria bacterium RBG_13_37_8
TGATGTTTGCTGCTCCTTTTATGTATCTATACATTTATGTAAAGACATTGATGAATAATTTGTAGCTTTTTTATAGCATTTTTAAAAAATATAAAAAGAATAAGAAAGAAATAAATGAGTTCATTGAAAACAATAAGCATTTTAGGTTCAACCGGCTCGATAGGGATAAATACGCTTGATATTATTTCGCGCAATCCGGATCAATTTAAAGTAGTAGCACTCTCTGCCGGACAAAATAAGGAACTGTTGTTGAAGCAGATAGAACTTCATAAACCAGGCCTGGTATCAATTCTGAAGGAAGAAGATGCCAAAGAAATAAAGAAAGCGGTACCGGCAGGTGTGGAAGTTTTATATGGAGAAAAGGGAAATGAAGCAGTAGCGACATATGAAGATGCAGAGATTGTTGTTTCTGCCATTATGGGCAAAGAAGCTGTTCTGCCTACTTATAGGGCTATTCAAAAAGGAAAAACTATAGCGCTTGCAGCGAAAGAAATACTGGTAAGCTGTGGTGAATTTATCATCCAGGAAGCAGAGCACAGACAGGTTTCTATTATCCCGATTGATAGTGAACATTCAGGAGTATTTCAATGCCTGCAGGGCGAAAATAAAGGTACTGTTGAAAAAGTATTGCTGACCGCTTCAGGAGGTCCTTTTTTGCATTATTCACGCGAAGTATTAAAGACAGTAACGGTTCATGAATCTCTTCAACACCCTAATTGGAAAATGGGAAAGAAAATTACCATTGATTCAGCAACATTGATGAATAAAGGTTTAGAACTTATTGAGGCGCATTATTTATTTAATTTGGAACCGGAAAAATTAGATGTGATAGTTCATCCTCAGAGCATTGTACATGCACTGGTACAGTTTTATGATGGTTCAATAAAAGCGCAGATGAGTGTTCCGGATATGCGAATACCTATTCTTTATGCGCTTGCATTTCCTGAACGACAAACTCTTGATTTGCCGAGATTAATGCTATCAAAGACGAAAAATCTTACGTTCTTTGACCCGGATGAAGAAAAA
>MFGW01000086.1:14233-17752 GCA_001780385.1 Candidatus Fischerbacteria bacterium RBG_13_37_8
CCGATAGCACTTAATGCGTCTAATGATATTGCAGTAGATGCTTTTTTACGTGGACAAGTTTCTTTTACTGCTATTCCTGAAATAATAGAAGAAACGATTATGCATCATGACAATAAAAAAATGAGCGATATTTTTGAAACTCTTGAAATAGATCGGCAAACAAGAGAATATACAAATAAAATACTGATATCCAGGTTTTCAAATAGCAAAAAATGATAAAGGTTATTGAATTCAAAGAAATCTGGATGGTAAAATATATGAGGTACAGATTATGTTGTTTGGTTATGATTTAAGTATAGCAATTGGTTTTCTGTTAATGATAGGATTCATCGTGTTAGTGCATGAATTTGGCCATTTTATCAGTGCAAAATTGCTTAATATAAAGGTAGAAGAATTTTCCATAGGTTTTGGTCCAAAAATAATAGGCATAAAACGAGGCGAAACGTTGTATAAAATTGCCCCGGTGCCTCTTGGCGGATATGTTAAAATATATGGCATGGAAGAGGGAGAGATAACGGAACCGGACAGGGCTTTTTATAATCGTCCAAGAAAACAACGGTTGTTTGTACTTGCAATGGGAGCGATTTTTAATATACTTTCAGCATATATATTGCTTTGTGCAGTGTATATGATAGGAGTAATGGAACGCACCTATTTGGACAAACCTCCGGTAATAGCCTGGGTGAATGATAAATCACCCGCACAGGAAACAGGTTTTAAAATTGATGACAGGATTGTAGCTATTAATGACAAGAAAATGACAACATGGAAGGATGTACAGAATACGGTTTTAATTAGTCCTGAACAATTTTTAAATATTACCATTGAGAGAGGACAAGAAGAATTAAAGATATCGGTGAAGACAGGCAAGATATCCTCACATGAAGTAGGATATTTAGGAGCAATGCCGGTACCGCCATTTACTGTTTTAGAGGTCACACCTGACAGTCCTGCTCAGAAAGCAGGAATTAAAGCCGGGGATATCATTTATGCTGTGAATGATGAAACTATGGATGATTTGGGTAGTGTAATCATGGCAATCAGCAAAAATCCTGATCGAGCTATTAAATTATCCATAGAAAGAAATAAGGAACAAATAAATATCATGGTGACTCCCAAAAAGGAGGATAAACGGGGAATAATAGGAGCAAGATACGATCCTTTTATGGAAAAAAAGAGCTACGGAATTGGCAGTTTTAAGAGAGCAGCAGTCGAAGTGGGGAACAATGTCGTATTGATTTTTGTTGTTATTAAAAAATTAGTAACTGGGAACATGTCGCTGCGTACTTTATCAGGACCACTTGATCTTGCAAGGGTTTCAGGTTCAGCCTATCGAAGCGGTGCTATAATATTCATGCTTATTTTAGCTCTGATAAGCATAAATCTTGGCGTTATTAATTTATTACCGATCCCGATGCTTGATGGTGGACATATAGTAATCATGGGAATAGAATGGGTTCGAGGAAAAGAATTCAGCATCAAGTTAAAAGAACGAATTGCAATGGTAGGGCTGGTTCTGTTACTTTTATTAATGGCAGTCGTTCTATATTTTGATATATTAAAATGGATTAATTAAATGAAAATAATATAGAAAGGGGTAAAAATGAATAAAGCATTTGAATCGCTCATGGAGTTAACGAGACTTCAAAGTGAAATAAATAAGCTCTTCGAACAATTATTTGGAGGATATGAGCGCAGTGATGTCAGTGAACAGATATGGTATCCCAATGTTGATCTTGTAGAAACTAATATGGAATTACAGGTATGCGTGGAATTACCGGGAGTTTCACAAAATGAAATCAAGTTATTTATAGAAGGAAATCTGCTGGTAATTCAAGGAGTTAAAAAGAAGGATAAAGAAAAAGTGAAAAAGATGAAAATTTTACAAATAGAACGGGAATATGGACCTTTTTACCGGGCTGTTTTGCTTCATACCGCAGTAAATCCTATGAAAGCAACTGCGACATTTAATACTGGCATTCTGCGAGTAAAAATACCAAAAATTGAAGATAAAAGAGCAAAAAGAGTTGAAATTGTAATTGAATAATTGTTTTCTTTGACAAGTTATTCATTATTGTCTGAAGGGGGATTTTGAGGAGCAGCTTGTTTTTCGTCTTTCTTAAGAAGGTAAGAATTTAATAAATAACCTGCGCCAATAAGCAGTAGTACCGTACCTAATGAACTTACAACCAATACTTCCTTTTCTTTGACAAGCAAGGCAATGAACGCAAAAGCAATCATGATTCCTAAGGAGGTAGCAATTAGTACAATTCCTGTTTTTCTGGAGCTTGCCACGGGAGAAAGCCTCGATTTGGGACTTACTGGTTCCCTTGGAATGGGTAATCCTTTCTCAATGGCGGTCAAACGTTCCTTGTGCTGCATTCTCCTCGTATAATAATTTTTGATAATACCCAAAATAGATAAAGTGATGACAAAGGCGAAAATTATGACTAACGGTGATTCCATCCAGGACATCTTAATACCTCCTTTTTGTTAATATGTATAAGACAACCATTTAAATTAAAATGTTTCAACCTGTTTTTCTATAGTCACTATTATTTTTATAGTATCCTCTATTTTAATAATAATTACCACATTATTCAACCACTTTGAATTCTTGAGAGAACTGAAGACTTACATCATTTTCAATTCGACATTGGTGAATATTTTTGGTAATATATCGGGATTATAAGGAATTATGAGGAATTATGGAAAATAAAGAGCGATTAATTTTAATAACGAATGATGATGGAATGCATGCGGTTGGATTAAAAAAGCTTATTTCAATTGCCGAAACATTCGGGAAGGTATTTGTGATTGCTCCTGACAGGGAAATGAGCGGTGCAGGGCATTCACTAACCTTGAGGTCTGTAATACGAATGTGTCAGATGCAGGAGAATTATTATATAGTGGAAGGGAGTCCGTGTGATTGCATAAATATGGCAATGTGGTATTTGTTGGATCGCAAGCCTGATCTGGTGTTATCAGGAATGAATAATGGCTGGAATATAGGAGAAGATACATTATATTCCGGCACTGTTGCAGGAGCCATGGAAGGTGCAATTCATCACGTTCCGTCAATTGCTTTTTCCTGTAAAAATGCGGTTCCGGAAGCACTGGAGGCAGCCGGGGAAATAATTGATAAAATCATCAAGCAGGTCGTGAAGAACGGAATGCCAAAGCACAGCTTTCTTAATGTGAATATGCCTGCTCCTCCCTTTAAAGAATTTAGAATAACTGCCCTCTCAGCAAAAAAACATAAAAATATTGTTGTGGAGAAAAGTGATCCGCGCGGTGAAACATATTACTGGCTTGCAAGAGCAGAACCAGCATATCATCCTAATGAAAATTCAGATATTTCAGCTCTGCAAGCAGGGTATGTCTCAATAACTCCGCTGACCATAGATATAACTGATTATAAAGCAATAGAAAAATTAACGGAATGGCATTTTTAATAAATGGTTGATACAATAATCCTTAAAAACTTGAAAGGTACTTAATGTATGAAAAGTTTGAAAG
>MFGW01000086.1:17770-23917 GCA_001780385.1 Candidatus Fischerbacteria bacterium RBG_13_37_8
GGTCCAAGTGGAATCCCCTTGTGTGGCTGCGATGGATGTATGACTGGGTGTTGAGGTGGGCAGAACATCCTGCTGCAACGTGGATTTTATTTCTCTGTGCGTTTGCTGAATCATCTTTTTTTCTTGTTCCTCCTGATACGCTGTTGATTGCATTGTGCATATCTAAACCGAAAAAAGCATTTTTTTATGCAATAGTAACGACTGTTGGTTCTACTTTAGGAGGTATGTTTGGTTATTTAATAGGATATGAATTTTTTGAATTGATAGGACAAAAGATTATTGATTTTTATGGACTTTCTTCTGAATATGCGCAATTTCAAAATTTATTTATCAAGTATCAATTCTGGGCAGTAGGTATTGCAGGTTTTACGCCGATACCTTATAAACTTGCCACGATTGCATCAGGATTATTCAAAATGAAACTGATTCCTTTTATAATAATTTCTTTTTTAACACGAGGCATGAGATTTTTTCTTGTCGGTTCTTTAATTTATAAATATGGTCCGCCAATTAAAACTTACATAGACAAATATTTTGATTTGTGCGTTATTCTTTTTGCGGTACTTTTAATTTTAGGGATTGTTGTTGTAAAATTGATATTGTAATACAATAGACTATTCAGAAGTTATTTTAATTATCCTTAGAGTCGGGGCGTAGCGCAGCTCGGATAGCGCACTGCGTTCGGGACGCAGGGGTCGGAGGTTCAAATCCTCTCGCCCCGACCATGTTATAGATGCAAGGAAAACAATGTACGCTGTCTATTATGAGGCTGATATTTAGTCGGCAAGAAACATTGTTCAAAGTTCAAGGTTTGTAGTGGCTTTGCATTATAAATTATTTTAGATTCCGATTTGTTTATGGGAGGGGAATTGAAATGAAAAAGAAATATATCATCATTATTATTTCTGCTATAGTTCTTTTACTGGTTTGCGTTTATATAATCAGAAAGACATCTCCGATAGAAAAAAAAGGAATATATATTGTCTGTGCCGGTGATAGCATCACTGCCGCAAGCTACCCTGAGAATCTCGAAGCGATTTTCCATTTAAAGAAACTCGGCAGGAAAATTGAAGTAATCAACAGAGGAATTCCCGGTCATACATCAGGTCAATATTTAGCATATCTCCAGAAAAGCAAGATTCTTGATAGTACCATTATAAATATTGTTCTTCTCCAGCTTGGTACTAATGATGTACGTATTGATACTGATCATACTGGTACCGAGCAATTTTATAATAATATGAGAACAATTATTAACCTTTTCAAATCACATACAAATTCCGATTTATCCCATCCTGAAGTTTTTCTTTCCACAATCCCGCCAATAGTAGTAGAAGTACCTGGTTTTTTTAATGGGGAATCAAAACGAAGAGTTGTGGAGGAAATAAATCCAGCAATTTTTCAACTTGGAGAAGAAACTCATTGTCCAGTACTCGACAATTATGCACTGTTTATGCAAAATCCAAAGTTGCTGCCAGAGATTCATCCTAATGATGAGGGTTATCGTGCCATAGCTGATAATTGGTACAAAATGCTGAAACCTTTTATTGCAGAAATGCCATGATATACTTTGTGAGTTCTGCGATGAAGGGGTAGACCTAAGTATCTGCGCTTACGAGCAATCCCGAACGCCTTGTCATTGTAAGTTTGCCGGAGGCAAACGTAACAATCCCTGGCGGATCAGGAAGAAGCATAAACGTTACGGATTATTACGCTTTGCTTTGCAAAGCTCATAATGACAACACCATAAGGAATAAATGAAGATTATTATTGCAGCAATAATTTTTTTAATTTGCTTTCTTTTTAGTTTCAATGCCTACTACTATGATGAAGAACCATATAAAGTAGACAATATCGTTTTTAAGAGCAATGGGTATAATTTAAAAGGAAATATCTACCTGCCTGAATTGAATAATCAGGGAAAAGCAATTATTCTCTCGCATGGATTTTATCGAATTGCAAGAAAACATTATTTATATAAAGAAATGGCAGAACGACTGGCGCGCAAAGGCTATATTGTAATTTCTTTTGATTACCGGGGTTTTGGACAATCTCAAGGTCCAACCGAAGTGAAAACTACTGCTGATTTAGATTTTATCTCGGATGCAAGAAACGCTCTTGATTTACTGCTGAAGCGTATTCCCGAGATAAGGGAAGTAATAATAATTGGACATTCTTTTGGAGCCGGCATTGCAATGAAGTTTGGTGTTGAAGATTCGCGAATTAATAAAATTATTTGTATTTCACCTGGCAGAAGATCATATGAATTATTTTTTGGACCTCATCCAGTTTTGGGCATAAGCTGGATCCAGCTAAAAATAAATCAGGAAATGAAAATAAAAACAAAAGTTCCTCTGGATGTAATTCGTAGAATATTTTTGCCTATCACTATTGATGAATTCCAAGAAATTTCTTTTAAGAAACCAGTTTTTTTTATCGATGGGAGCCATGAACCCCTCAAAGATCAAGTTTTTTTGCGCGATTATGCTGCCGATATTACCGCCCCACACCATGAGTATGTAACAATACCGGGTGCCCGCCACAATTTCGGTGTAGCGGCTGCAGTCCATGTCTATGATTCTTCCATTCTTCAGCAACTGGTTGATGTCATTGACTATTGGATAAATACGTGAAACAGGGGACAGGGAGCAGGGGACAGGGAGCAGGGGACTGGGAATTTAGTATGCTCTTTTCAATACTTTCCCTATTGAATTATTATGGTTGATAATATATTATTATAGAAAGGACATTGATAAGAATAGAGCGAATGCACCTTAAAAGCAAAATAGCTTCTTTCAAAGCTCACCTTCAATATCTCATAAAGAAGCTCTCTACAATTAAGTTTCGTCACATTAGCTTTTGAAATCTGGATGATGCAATGAAAAAAACAATCTTCGCAATATGTTTCCTGACAGTGTCAGCTTCTCTCTGTTTTGCAAAAATGCTCATTTTAAAAACAGAAGGAGCAGCTTCTCATGAATTTGTAGTGCGCGGCATTGCACAGGGCTGCAAAGAAAACAGTTTTATTATTGATTTAAAGAAAGACTTATCAAATAACGAGAAAGCCAAAGAACAAGTGAAAAATATTCAGGCGGAAATGTATATTGTTCTTGGAGATGAAGCAGCAAGTTTTGCTACGGAAAATCTGAAAGATAAAATAGTTCTCTATTCAATGATCCCTGAACCAGGGAAATATAATTTCAATAAAAGCAAAAGTTTCGGTCTTGATATACTGATCAGTATTGATCAGCTGTTTTCTTACCTGAAAAGTATTGAGAACAATATTAAAACTGCTGGATTGCTTTACGGAATCAATGAAAATGCAATAATGGCACAGTATGCCAGTAAAATAGCTTCAAAAGAGGGGATCACTTTAATTCCAAGAGGATTGGAAAATGAACAAGATATCAAGACTGCTATAAATGAATTGCTCCCGCAGGTTGATATAATAATAATGATGCCATCTATTGTAACTACCAAACCGGAAGTTATTCAATTTGTCGCACAGGAATCACTGAAGAATAATATAGCAGTTGTTGGACTGGCAGAAATATTCTTGCAATACGGAGCACTGTTCACCGTTTCTATTAATCCAATAATAATCGGCAGAGCTTTGGGTGAAAGCGCTTGCTATATTGCTAAAGGGAAGGATATATCTCACATAAAAGTGACAAATCCTGCATATTCTATTATTTCATTAAACCTGAGAGTCGCGGAACTTTTAAAAATAAAAATACCCGATAAAATAGTAGAAAAAGCATATAAAACCATTAAATAGGGACTGGGAACTGGGGACCTGTAAATAACTTTCTGCTCATCCTACTAAAAGCAAGAAAACTAAATGATACAAAAATATACTTTGCAAAAAGACCAATGATGCACTAGCAAAAAGTATTTCACTGATATATCTCATTCTGATTTGTTTAGGAGAAGGAGCAGAAAGTTATTTACAGGTCCCTATTCCCCAATCCCTAGTCCCTATCCCGTGAGACGCAAGCCGGTTTGTTCTTCAAAAAAATGAAGGTGTCTGTAATCACAAAAAAGGGTTACTGTTTTTTGGATCAAAGTATCTGCCTGTGGAGTTATTACCCTGAGCGCAGTATTTCCTACAGTAACGGTAAGAAGATATTGTGAGCCGAGCAATTCGATGGCGGTGACAGTTCCTGTTAATAATAGGTGCTTGTCCGGGGATGTACCGGATATTTTTATTGCACTGAGAGATTCCGGTCGTATTCCAAGAAATACCTGCTTATTACTGCAAGCTATGGGAAAAGTAATACTTGTATCTAAACTTGTAAACGTATCGTTTTCTATTTTTCCTTTAATGATGTTCATGCGTGGGCTGCCGACAAATTCAGCTACAAATATATGTGCTGGTTTTTCATAAATAACAGCAGGGGGATCAATTTGTCGTATGAGGCCTTTATCCATTATTACCACGGTATCAGACATGCTTAATGCTTCTATCTGATCATGGGTAACATACATTACGGTGGCGTTGAGCATCTTAAAAAGATTTTTTAATTCTGCCCGCATGGTTTCACGAAGAGCTGCATCAAGATTACTAAGCGGTTCATCGAGAAGAAATACGGCAGGATTTCGTACTATTGCGCGTGCCAGGGCAACGCGCTGCTGTTGCCCGCCGGATAATTGCGCAGGATATCGTTTGAGAGTTTCCTCTATTGAAAGTTGAGAAGTAACTTTATTCACCTGTTGGTCAATTTCTTCCGATTTTATGCCGCGGAGCTTCAGACCAATAGAAATATTTTGTTGTATTGTCATATGAGGATAAAGAGCATAATTCTGGAATACCATGGCAATATCTCTTTGACGCGGAGAAAGTGCATTCACGTTTTGTTCTCCTATGTAAATGGTACCGCTGTCAGGAGATTCAAGACCTGCTGCAAGTCTGAGTAAAGTACTTTTTCCGCAGCCTGATGGTCCAAGAATGGTGATAAATTTCCCGTCAGGAATTACCAGGGTAGCATTATTCACGGCAACAAGAGTGCCGTCAATGAATGTTTTCGTTACTCCTTCAAAGCTCACTTTTGCCATATTATTATCCTTTCACTGCTCCTGCAAGCCATGAAACTGGTTGATCGATAACGGCTGCTTTCAGGAGCAGGTCATTAATGATTCCAAAGGGATCAGCAAATATGAATTGCCATGCCATTGCCATAACTGCCGTGGGGAGCGCTCATGGTATTAAAACAGAGGTACGCGCAGCTCCTTTGCCAAATAGAATTGCATTCAGCAGGAGAGCAATAAAAATCCAGCGAGGAATTCAAAAGGTACTGATAGGAATACGAAACGAGCAGTATTCCAAAGACTTCTGTGAAGTTCCTGGTCTGAGCCAAGTCTGTGCAGCCAGCTTGTTTGTTTTGCCGATACAATAGTTTTTACGTTGCCTGCTATGCCTGAAAGAGCTGCTTGCGGCGACTCAATTTCAGATAACACTGCACTGACATGCATTTGCAAAGTATGACTGATGTGCGGATATTCAGGATGAACAGGCCTGGGTCGTGCCTTTTTTAATACTTCGTACAATTGCTGATAATGAGGACTTTGAGCAAGAATATCCCGGTCAAAAAATAATTCCTTGCGTGCAGGAACTACTCCTAGTTGAAAATGAAGAATTTTTTGACCTTCGCTTCCGGTTGCATATTCGATGAATTTCCATGCCAGTTCCGGATTTTTGCTTCTTGATGAAATTCCGAAACCCCATCCTCCTAATGCAGCAGCAGAGTGTTTCCCGTTAGCATGAATCATTGGCGTAATACCTATCTTATTTTTTAATTTTGAACCTTGAACCTGAAGCATATTCCACGCGTAAGGCCAGTTTCTCATAAAAATTGCCCGTCCCTGCTGAAATGCTTCCATTGAATGCATTTCCTGGTAGGAAAGCACACTCCGTGGCGCCCATTGGTTCTGCATTATTTTTTCTAAAAAGATGAGTGTCTGCAATGACTCTTGACTTTCGAATATTACTTTATTAGTGCTGTCTAATAAATCCCCACCTGCTCCCCAAAGAAATTCTAAAAAATCGCAGACCAGTCCTTCGTATTGATTTCCCTGGAATACTATGCAGTATAGCTCCGGTGGATGACTGTATTTGTTGCAGATATGCTCAAATTCCTCCCTTGTGGC
>MFGW01000086.1:23935-27954 GCA_001780385.1 Candidatus Fischerbacteria bacterium RBG_13_37_8
AATATCTTTTCGGTAATAAAGCATTCCTGCATCTGCTCTCATCGGTATCCGGTATAAAGAACGGCCATATTTTCCCGCTTCAATAGTGCTTTCGAGAAATTTTCCCTCTATTTCGGGAGTAATCCATTTATCTAATGGTATCAGCCAGTCTTTACTGGCAAATTTCGCTACCCATATTACATCCATGTAGACCAGTTCCACTGGTTCATCTCCCATGAACGACCACACGTACATGTCTTCTCTTCGCTCTGTTGATGTTGGTCCCGTTATATACCTTATCTCAATGCCGGGATGCTTTTCCTCAAAATTTGTTATTATCTTCTGCCAACCGCCTCCTATATCCTCCGGGCCTATCATCCGAATAATCGTTCTGCCCCGCGCAGTTTCCTGACTAAATACATTATTGCCATTGAGGGGGCTTCCAGATATAAGAAAAAATGAAACTAAAAATAAAACCACAGAGTACACAGAGAATGATAGAAAAAATCTCTGTGCTCTCTGTTGTTTAAATATCGTTCTTTTATTCAATTTGCCCAATTAAAGCGCTGTGCCTTACTCTGTTGTCAATGTCCTGACAGCTTATTTACAATTTCAACAGCATTTGCTGCATCGAAACCGTAAGCATCGGCACCAATTTCCTGTGCAAATTCTCTATTGACTGGTGCGCCTCCTACTACAGTTTTTATGGCACCGGCTGAGGCTTGTTCCTTTAATAAAGCCACTACTTTTTTCATTACCGGCATGGTGGTAGTTAGAAGCGCTGACATTCCTATGATATTGGCATTCTCAGTTTTTGCAGCTTCAATGAATTGTTCAGGTGAAACATCATTACCCAGGTCTATTATCTCATAACCAGCCCCTTGAAGCATAATCGAAACAAGATTTTTACCAATATCGTGTAAATCCCCTTGAACAGTACCCATTACTACTTTGCCGCGTGAAGGAATTTTGTCTTTTATGAGTAAAGGCTTTAATACATTCATACCGGCATACATTGCTTTAGCAGCAAGAAGGACATCGGGGAGAAATATTTCATGAGCTTTGAACTGGTCGGAAATAATATTCATGCCCGCAATAAGCCCGTGATCAAGTATATCTTTGGGTGGCAGATTCTTAGCAATAGCTTCTTGTGTTAATGCTTCAACTAATTCATCATTTCCTTTCTGCAGGTTTTCAGAAATCTGTGTCAAGATATTCATTGAAAAACTCCTTTATTGTCATTATGAGCTTGCCGGAGGTAAGCGTAATAATCCGTAACTTTCGTGTCATTATGAGTCTCGCGCCAGCGAGACGTAACCCTTCATGAAAGTATCTTTCATCCCCGCCAATGAAAAACCATGTTCTTTCATGATAATAATCCCTGACTTGCGTGCTTCTTACAATCCGTCAGGGATTGTTACGTTTGCCTCCGGCAAACTCACAATGACAGAAGTCCTCTGTCAATGCATGTCGGTGACTTGCATTCTTTGCAAAAATCATATTTTTGGTCAATGATATGTATGTTGCGAGGACCGGCAATGATTACTCCCGTGATAGATTTTAATGGCTCCATGATAAAACTTTCACGTAATGTTATGCCGATGCTTTTAGGATGTAAAAATGCAAAAAGTTTCTTCTGGGCACTGATATGCCACCCACAGTAGCCCGGACTATAACGTAACGCTTTTAATGAAGAAGATATAGTCTTTTGTTTCAGGAGAAGCTTAAAGTAATATCGCTCCATTAATTCAGCAAGTTTATCAGTAGCTGCTGAAGCTACTGAATCCAGCATCGAAGCTAAGGCAAAATCATTTCTTTGGAATAATTCTTCTATTTTTATACAGGTAGCCCTCCCAATTGTAACTGCCAAAAGCGCAAGATTGTCTGCCTTTACATAAATTTTTTCTATGGGAGTATCTTTCTCATTGAGTCCTTCTCCGCGATAAATATTATCAAATTCCTGCAAGGTAATTTCTGAAAAAATTGCACGAGGCTCCGCATATATTTTATAAAGCTGTATCGCCCGATCAAGTATAGTAATAATTTTTTGAGAAGGTGAATCGGCAAGCACAATTCCTTGGTTCTCCAGCACCGAGGCTAAGGAAGGCTCTGTTTCATCTATAGAAAAAGTAATTATTTCACTCATAAGCAACCTTCCGGTAAAGTGTTCATGCCATAGCGTCTTGCTTCCTGCTGCATTAGATCTGTGAGATCTTTCTTGACTGAATCAGGAAGAGCTGATGGTGTATACTGCTTAAGCAACCGCAATACATTTTGATGAGCGCGTTCCCATAAGGTAGTTGCTCCTTCTGATTCCCACCGTGCCCTGTTGGCACGATCAATAACCGTTCCGGGGAAATAATGCTCCGTACGAAGAAATTTGCGTGTATGCTTTGCAATGAGTAGATGCTTTTCCTTGAGTAATTCCTCGAAAAGCGGCAGTGCGGGAAAATCTTCTCGCGACTCAATTCCCTTTATCATGCGCAAGACCATACCACAAATTTCATTATCCAGTACCAGCTTTTCAAGACTCTGGCAACTTTCAAAATCAAGCATCCCGGGCCCTGATATGTTATTTATTCCCGCAAGAGCCGCCAGCATCGCTCCCATCGATGATTCACAACCTGCCTGCGCATCAAGTAATTTGGCATCACTCAGGGAAATATATCCTTGCGTGGGAAAACCGAAATATTTGCCGATTTCATTATAGGCACAGTCAATCATCATTGTTTCAATAGCGCCCATTGGAGTAGTTTCGTAACGCATATCAAAAATAGCCGGAGAACCCCCGTATAAAACCGGTGTCCCAGGATGTGAAAGCTGACTTATTACTATGCCGCTTAATGTTTCTGCGGTATGTGAAATAAGCGTTCCAACAAGTGTTACCGGCGCCATGAATCCCGATAATGGCATCGAAATAAATTCAACAGGAATTGAATGACGGGCACAATCAATAACATTTTGCGATGTTACATCGCTCCATTTTAACGGTGAGGTCGGACAACAAGAAAAAATGGCAAGTGGTTTTTCCGCAAGCGCTTTTTCTGAACCGCGCACCGCTATCTGAAGCTCCTTCATGATTGCAAATGCTTCTATGGTAAATGCACCGGTAACTACCGGTTTTTCACACAGCATTAAGCTGAGGTAGAGTCGATAACTGTCAGATATATTCTCCGGTACGTCTGCTGGAATAAGTGCTGTACTTTGCGAGGCAATGTTTGTTAACTGGTTGATTACTTTCGCATAGTTAACATAATCAATGGTGGATGGTTTTGCTATTTTTTGCGTCTTGTAATCAAGAATGGTAATTGCTGCAGAACCAGGTGTGAAATGCACATTATAATCATGAAAATGGTGTGTTTCATTACCCAGTACGTCATACAATTTAAATGAATGGGGCACGGTCGATAATGATTTGTCAATAATATCCTGCGTGAAAAATGCATGTTTTTTACCACAATTAATCTTAGCACCATGGTCAGCTAACATTGAAAGTATAGTATCATTGTGTATTTCAGCACCAAGCACACAGAGCAGCTCTCTTGCTTCTGAAATTATTTTCTCTATAAGTTCGTTATTGAGGAATTTTACTGTTGGTCTCATAGTTAATTCGCCTTTATATATAAAATGCAACCTATAATATTAATGAAGGAACGGCACTATGTCAACCCGAAACAGGGAATAGGGACTGGGGACTGGGGACTATGGAATAGGGAAGCCTGTCGCAGCAAGCAGTTCAATGTTCATGATTTATTGAGAATTTGCATTATTAATTGATTTGAATTCCAATTTGTTCAGGAGAAGGAGTAGAGAGTCATTTGCAGGTCCCCAGTCCCCAGTCCCTATTCCCCATTCCCCAGTCCCCAGTCCCCAGTCCCCAGTCCCTAATTTCCTAATGATAATTAGACAGTTAAGCATTTATAATCGTCTATATGGTTTATGAAGTAATGGATGATGATAAACAGCTTATTTCGAAAGCACAAAAGGGTGACCTTGTTGCATTTGAAAAGCTAATTATCAAATACCAGAAAAAAATATAT
>MFGW01000087.1:0-99 GCA_001780385.1 Candidatus Fischerbacteria bacterium RBG_13_37_8
TGTGCCTTTGTGCCTTGCTCAATTACCTCCTACGTTCATTATGGCGCATTTCTTAAAAACTTCTTCTGAAATCCCGGCAAGAAGAATCTAAATGTCTTC
>MFGW01000087.1:130-1336 GCA_001780385.1 Candidatus Fischerbacteria bacterium RBG_13_37_8
TCTTTACCTTTACCTATACCTTTTCCTTCCTCTACCTCTACCTTTTTGCACTACTACTCCAACATTATGGATTGCGTATCCAAAAAAATGAAGGATTACTCGTTCTCTCGTCCCCGTATACCATAACGCTTCATCATTTCATTCAATGTGGTGGGTTTTATTCCTAAAAGACGTGCAGCCTTTTTTTGAATACCATTCGCTTCCCTTAAGGCTGATCGTATTAAATCAAGCTTATATTTTTTTACTTTTTTATAAAAACTTTGACCATTCTGTCGTTCTTCCTCATCATCATCAGTAAAATCATCTACTAACAAATGATCCGGTAATAATTGAAGTGTTATATCATCACCTTTTGATAACACTACAGCTCTTTCAATTACATTTTCAAGTTCTCTTATATTGCCTGGCCAGTCGTAATAGGATAATACTTTTACAACATCCGGGGAACAGTAGAGAACCTGCTTATTATTTTCCTTTGAATATTTTTTAATAAAATGATCGACAAGCAAAGGTATATCATCTTTTTTTTCTCTTAAAGGAGAAACAAAAACATTTATAACATTAAGACGGTAATATAAATCTTCACGAAATTTTCCTTCGGCGACAGCTTTTTTTAAATCGGTATTCGTTGCTGCAATTATTCTTACATCCACTTTAATTGTTTGCAGGCCTCCCAGACGCATAAATTCTTTTTCTTGAATTACCCGCAATAATTTTACCTGGGTTTCCTGATTAATAGTGCCTATTTCATCAAAGAAAATACTGCCGCCATTTGCAATTTCAAATAATCCTTTTTTGGCACTTACCGCACCGGTAAAGGATCCTTTTTCATGACCAAATAAATTACTTTCCAACAAATCCGGTGGCATATTGCCTGAATTTACCGTGATAAATGGCCTGTCTGCCCTCTGTGAATTATCATGAATTGCTTTTGCGACTAATTCTTTTCCTGTTCCACTCTCTCCTTCTATTAAAACGGTTGCGCGAGAGGGAGCAACCTGCAATATTAAATTACAAATATCCCTGACCTGCTTGCTTTGTCCTATTATGTTTTTAATGCCCAGCATAGAACGTACCTGGGCTTTCAATGCAATATTTTCTTCAAGCAAGGCATGCTGACGTAAACCTTTTTCTATTGCGAGCAATACTGTGTCATTACTGAACGGCTTTCCAATAAAATCAAAAGCACCCATTTTCATAAAATCG
>MFGW01000087.1:1376-2128 GCA_001780385.1 Candidatus Fischerbacteria bacterium RBG_13_37_8
TTGGCAAAGCAGGATTTATTGTTTTTACTCTCTGAAATACTTCATCACCATTTATATCAGGCAGTTTTACATCCAGAACTATTAAATCTATTAAATGTTCTTCTACTATCTTTAAAGCTTCTTCACCAGTTCTGGCAACATAAAGCACGTAATCCTTATCTTCTAACAGTTGTTGTAAAACATCAAGGATTACTTCTTCATCATCAACTATTAATATATGCCCTTTTTCTATCATGTTGTACCTTCTCTGAGGGAAAATGTATCAAAAATAGTGTGCCCTTCCCTTCTTCCGTCTTAAATGTTATGGAACCTGAATGTTCCTGAACAATTGAATAACAAAGTGATAATCCCAAACCTGTTCCTTTTGCAGGTGATTTGGTAGTAAAAAATGGATCAAATATTTTATCCTGAATAGAGACTGGTATGCCTACACCCTGATCTTCAAGCATAAAATAATTACGATATCCTTCACGCCATGTTTTTATCGTAATAAAACCTCCATCCGGCATTGCGTCCCGTGCATTCATCAATAGATTAACTACTAATTGTTGAAGTTTTGCCTCGTTTCCCCTGATAAGAAAATCCTCAGCATTCAAATTCCGCTGTATTTGAATATCAGTGCCTTTAAAATGAGGTTGCAATAAATTTATCGCTTCATCGATTACCTCATGAAAATCAACAACAATCAATGGTAAACTTTGTCTTCGTGTTAGATTTAATAAATTTGATACAATTTTTGAAGCCCTGAATGC
>MFGW01000087.1:2181-4573 GCA_001780385.1 Candidatus Fischerbacteria bacterium RBG_13_37_8
TATTGAGCATCTCCGCATAACTTGCAATTCCTGTCAATGGAGTATTTACTTCATGCGCTACTCCCGCTGCAAGCAAACCAATAGATGATAATTTTTCAGCATGGACTAACTGATCCTCCATGCGTGCTTGTGCCGTTACATCTTCTATGATCAGAATGTTGCCTCCTTTTTCATTTAATGCACCTTTCATCCCAACCATAGATACATTTACTATTAATTCCTTTTTATTTATAAATAAAGGTGTCTTGTAAAGCTGACGATGATTCGCTTTCAAAACTCCTTCTTCAAGTGCATCATAATAATGCAGCACGCTTCGCAATAACCGCGCCGGAAGTATTTCATCAAGCTTCTTCCCTGTCACTTCATTACGACTTAATCCTACTAACTCTAAAAAACAATCATTGCAAAATGTCACTTCCCTGCTACTGCTAAAACTTACTATGCCTACATTAATAGATTCAAGTAAATTTTCATTGAAATTCTTGAGCCGCTCAAGCTCGGTTGCCTTCTGTGAAATCTCAATTACTAATTTCGATATCTCAATCGCTATCGCAAGATCATTTGCTACATACATGAGAAGACTCTCATCTTCACTGGTAAGCAATTCATTGCTTAATTTAATGCTCACCCCTAACATCCCATTCACTGTATCTTTATAAATACAAGGATACATATAATGAAATCCAGCTTCATCTAAATATTTTAACGCACCACCCTCGCCAACAGATACTTTTCTATTTTCTGTCAGCTCCACCCGATGATGAATATTCAAATAACGTAATTCCTCCTCTGCAAATACAATGTCTGTATCATTATTGACATATCCTACACCATTAACCAGCTCAAAATTATTCTCCCTCTTTATAAAAAATGCGCACTTCTCCAATTGAAATGTGTATGCTATCATCGGTACTAACTCATTACTTAATTTTATTATATCCGGCTCCTTGCTGATTCGTTTTAACATCGAACCAAGCAATTCCCTGTAATTGTAACTATCCTTGTAGTATTGCTTGTTGATATAATCCTTTACCCTCTGACGAAGCGGTGAAAAAACTAAGAATGCCAATATGGTGCTTATCGTCGCACTTGATATCAAAGAAGCAGGACCACTACCTAAAATGTACAAGGTCAATACTACCACCCCTACATATACTGCCATTATGATGAACGTGGTAATTGTGTATATAATGCCTCTCTTGATTATAATATCAACATCCATGAGCTTGTACCGCAATAGCGAATAAGTAAAGGTAATGGGAATAAATATCTGAGTTAAGGTCGATAATTCCAATGCCTTCATCGGTATGCCAAAAATAAGATAAATTACTCCAAAAATGATAAATAATCCAAAACCAGCTCCCAAACCTGCCAATATAAACTTGATCTGGTTTCTCTGCACTATATCTTCAGAACGATTAAATGCTGTCACTAATAATATAATCCCCAATACAATGCCACCCAACAAATACCCTAAATCTGCTTTCTCAGTTAAATTATAAATAAGTAAATAATTACCTTCCGTTATATTCATGAATCCAAAAATACCAAGACCAAAAAGCATTAGTTTCGCTATAATTAAAAAACCTGGAATTATTAATAATTTTTTGGAACTGAATAACCGTCGCTGCGCTTCTAATCCTTTTCCTCCAAGCAGTAAACATAAATATAAAAAGCTTATCGGTAATAATAACAAGGCTATTTCATCAATCCAATAAAATAACCAGTCTAAAGCATTCAAAACTCCTACAAAAGAAAAAGTATAAACAGAAAAAAGCAACAGCATAGTATAAAAAAATGCTTTCGCTAATGCTTCATTCTTCCCCCTGATTAATATGAATATTCCAAAGGTAAGTACTGAGAAGCCTACTATGCAAAGATACATGTAAAAAAAAGTTTGCTTTTTCCTCACCATTACTTCAACCGTATGTGCCTTCCCGTCTCGCAAAATGGTATAGGTCAATACATCCCCAGGATGATGATTCCATAATACCTTGGTAAATTGTTCCTTCTCGTTGATCGCAAACCCATTTATACCAAGCAGTATATCTCCTTCCTGTACCTTGCTTTTAATCGGCGAAGGTAGAAAACTATACGCAACGATATGTCCCTCCGTTGTTTCTCTCCACAATACTCCATCATCAGGTATCTGCGTGGTTACTTTATTATATATATTAATGCAGGCTAATAATACAATGACAGTAGCAAACACTATCAATAATCTTTTTGATTCAATCTTTTGAATAAAATTCCTTTTCATATACTTGTCAGCAAAAAAAATATGCAAGTCTAATGCCTATTTAAATCTAGCGTATTCCTGCATTTTCCTCTCTGTAAATCCAATTTTTTGAATAGAGAAATGCCACTCCTTGAAAGATAGTTCGCTCGTGAA
>MFGW01000087.1:4673-7543 GCA_001780385.1 Candidatus Fischerbacteria bacterium RBG_13_37_8
CCCTTTTGAAATTGATAATACACCACTACCGATGTCTGGGTTCTGTCGCTTTGCGCTAGCAGTTTTGCTTTCAGTTGAGATACTGATACCGGTATACTTTCTATATTCAACATATTATTATCAGCAGCAACAGATTCTACAAGAAATCCATTGCCTGATAACATATCATATTCAATTTCACTTTCAAGCCATTTCTTATGTTTTACCCGCAAGCTAATGGATAATCCCTGCATTGACACATCACCCACATTGAAAAGATTCATATTTTTGTAGGTATCGTTACTATTCCTGGAAAATCCTATTCGATTGTATGAATTCAAGTTTTTTGCACTCACACGCAGATTAATTGCTGAAATTGGTTTCACTTCCAGGCCTGTTTCCAGTTGAACATCTTTTTGTGGTCTAAAATTCTCAGCAATAATAGTATAGTTGACCATGTCATGAAATGCTAAAGGTGATTCATAATCATTTTTAAAAAATCGATAATATGATTTTTTCCTGTTAGACATTTGGCCAAAGACGCTCACAGCTTCTGAAGGAAATAAGGTAAAAGCTACATGCTGGTTTAATTGCATTGATTCTTTAATAAAATTTATATAATCGAGCTGCATCGAATATTCAAGGTCCAGAAAATTTGAAACCTGCCAGTCATCAAGAATCATCCAGGATCCGATCCAGTCTTTCTGTTTATTAATCCCATCATCTTCATACCCTCGTTGATAAACTGCTTCTAATACATGATTATCCAGGGTATTATTCCGATACACCTTCTGTTCTGCATAGGTCAGCAATGTTTTTAAGGTATGTCCTTCGAGATTACGATAGGTAACACCTCCCGAAGTATGCATTAAATTTATATTGCTCATATTTACAAAGCTGTTTAAAAACCAATCCAGCTTATCACTTATTTCACCTTTAAATACTATATTCGTTCTTGAATAAGGCATTATTCCGCGCGAAGGATTATCCAATCCTTCACTGTTGCTATACCAGGTAATATAGGAAATGTCAGCACTGAAGGGAAATTGTTCTGTGAATAGCAAATTTCTCTTTCGTTCCTGAATTATTTCTGCTATGCGATTCTCATCGTCACGCATCGGGTGATGCTTGACTCCCCTGAGCATCCATTTCAAATCATCAATATTTTCTTCAAATCTATTCAGCATTTCCTCTTTAAGATCCAAAACTATGGAGTTCTTGCTGTCCTTTAATTCAATTATTTTCCAAATAGATTTGTTGATTCTTTTTATTTCTATGACAAGAATATATGGTTGTAAGGAAAGGTCTTTCAGGGTAAAAGTACCGTCTTTTTCAAGATGTACATCCTGAATTATCTTTTCTAATTGAAGAGTCAGCAGGTCAATTTCTATATCGGCATAGCTGATTATCTTTGGTAGTTTTACCACTCCCTCAAGCACTGCCATTTCTTGAGAAGCCATGACAGTAATGCCCATTGCAAAAATTAAAAGCATTATACTGAGGCTTTTTTTCATTTTGCAAATCATATCCCAATATATCCTAAACATAATAAAAAGTCAAGTATTTTCTTCTCTTTACCGGTGTATAATACAACATGCAGTAAGTATCCCTTATATGCATTTTCTTACTGTTATTATTCAGTTTTCCGAAACAATTCATGCAAGTTTCCTTTCTAATATTAGATGCAAGTATCTCTCCAAAAGTTTAATTCCCGTTCCTTTTTTTCACAAAATATCTAAAAATACCTTCCCCTCTTTTTTGTTCAAGGTTCAAGGTTCGTGGAAGCTTCGCATATTATTCCATTCCCTAGCCCGAACAAGTCGGAACCTAAAATAATTAAACGTCTCGCAATTTCTTCAAAGCTGTTGCTATAGTAAGATTTTTATCGAGCATGTCCTTTATAAGGGGTAATGGAATGATGGAATAATGGTCAAAAATGAGCGACTTTCATACGCGGTTTGAGTTTTTTAGGATCAATACGAACCAGTTGTCCATAGATGTTTTTATAAGGTCCAGGAATAACCACGCCTTCATGATAGTAATGGCATTCCCAGATAAAAGGTTCTCCTTTTTTGATATTCAGCAATCGTTCGAAACGGCGAATCCTTAGAGCAGGAAAAAGATTCGGATACGAATAGTAGAGTTCAATAAATGGCTTAGAGCAATTAGAAATACAGATGAAGCGATAACAGGCAACTGGTCTACAATAAAGCGCTTGCGTAAAAATAACTTGGTGTTTTTTGCGCCCAAATTTACATTAGATTTGACAGATTTGAGGAAGCAAAACCGCAGGAATAGCAGCACTATTTCGAGGATTTTGCGACCGATAATCTGTCAAATCTAATGTAAATTTGGGCAGCAAAATTGCCAAGTTATTTTTACGCAAGCGCTAAGGGAAGCATTTGAAAATGTCTACTCGACAAAGATTAATAATCGTAACCTAGCCCCAAAGCTTTTGCAAGGAATACAGCCATTTGTCCACGAGTTACATATTGATCAGGACAGTATAAACCGGGAGCGCAACCTGAAGTTATTCCGGAGTCATAAATAGCTTCAACAAACTGGAAGAAAATGTGTGATGTAGGTACATCTGTAAATGTTGCAGTCCCAGGAGCAGGAGCAACCTGGTATTCAAAATTGTATACAACATCTCTAATGCTGATAGTACTGCCTTGATCTAATGTAATAGCCACCCAATATGAAGCCAGACCATTATCAATAATTTCATTAGATATGCTAACGGAATTATAGTAGCAACCGGGCGTATTGGCATCACCTGTCTGTATTACTGCAATATTATAAGGAGTACCAGATGTAGGTTCATTTTTCATAACTACCTGAACCTGACCAGTGCTGCTGCTATCACAGACATTAGCTCCAAAAGATGTTAA
>MFGW01000087.1:7580-9458 GCA_001780385.1 Candidatus Fischerbacteria bacterium RBG_13_37_8
ATGCAATCAGTTCCCGAACATGTCCTGTGCAGCTTATTATTTTGATACACGATTGTATATTGTTGTGTATGGTTATGTGGCGCACATGCTACGGCTTGAGTTCTTCTCCTTTGAGTAACTGTACCGCCAATCTCAGGATTATCATTCGTAGCTTGTAAGGCTGTTCCTTGCTGTGGTTCCACTTCTTCTCCGCTAAAAACTGGAATTGATGCAATGACAAAAAACAAAGTTAAAACTAAAAAAGTTGAAAGATTAAAGGTTATTTTATCTTTCATAAGCTCCTCCTTGTTGGTGAATATTGCCACATAAAGTTCTAGCAAACCTTTCATGAAAGGTTGGCTAAGCACAAAGTTACAAAGGCACAAAGCTTTGGAAAATTCTGAGAAGTTTTTTCCCAGATAGAGCAAAGAAGAATCTAAAGAAATTTATCATTATAGAAATAAATCCTATCGTATATATAAACCCCGTATGGGGATTTTCTTCCTGCAATTACTTTTGTATTTTAGCATAGAATTTATAGGTTGTCAAGTAATATTTTTCTGAAGCTTCTCTCAATTTTTCAGTTTGTGAGATGAAGGAATAGCATAAATGAGTGTTTTATGACTTTATTAAGAGGGAAAGGTTAAATAGCGAGGCGCACGTTATATAAGGTAAAAGGGGAAAGCAATTATTTTAGATCAACAAGATTTTTTGCAACGAGATTTGGGCAAAGTTTTGCTTCCGCCGCACTCTTTAAGCGGCTTCAGCAAAACCTGCCCAAATCCTTCGTTGCTGCTTAATTCCGTACGGTGCGTGGCAATTGTATATGAGCAGTAGCATTACATCATAAAGATGCATTGTATAAGAGGTGCGCGCTTGGTGAGAATCTGTCAATGTGCGCTTGCCGTAGGCAAGGAGAACATTCCCTTATAGCGCATTAGAGATACATATTTTATGGCGAAAGCAAGAGTAGAAAAGCTAAAGGAGGAGGAATTGCAGAAGGCAAGCTAAGCACAGCAGGATATTTTAAGGGATTGGCATACATATTATGGGCTCTTTTCAGAAAAAGCGAGCAAAAGAGCTGAACTTCTGCCTCCATAACTATTATTATAGGCGCTTAGCGCAATTTTTGGACCAACATGTTTGTCTAAAATTATAATTTTTCCTTTTTCACTTTGTGCCTTTGTGCTTTGCTCATTTACCCCCCACGGTCATTATGGCGCATTTCTTAAAAGCTTCTTCTGAAATCCCGGCAAGAAGAATCTAATGGGACGATGGATTCATCATGCTCCTTCATCAATAACACCTATATTAATTCTTTCGATTCTTCAGCGACTTCCGCAAATACCAACGCCACTATTTCAATACCTCCAATTGCAATAACAGATACAGCAATCTCTGGAATTAATTCCATGGCTTCTGATACCTTGATTTGTCCTTCCTTTTCTGCTCCAGGAACAATACCTGATAATAACAATTATATAGGTACTCCACTGACTATAATGAAGGCAGGAACATCCAGCCTTATTCTGAATTGGGCAGCCCCAGGAGGTACCTGCCTGACACAGGACTATGGAATTTATAGAGGCACATTACCATGGGCAGGCTATGATTATGCATCTATTTTATGCACAACCAGCGGCCAAAATACAGCCATGATTGTTGATGATCTATGAAGTTTTTATTACTTAGCAGTAGCACAGAATGGAAATAAAGAAGGTTCTTATGGACTAGTGTCATGTCAATTCTTATGTGTCGGATAAAGCCGCTTGAGTTTTATCCTGGCGTTTTCGCATGTGAATTGCCAATCGATTCGTGAATTGGCGTTGTTTCTCTTTTTATCCCACGCAGCGACCTCCGTGCGCATCTCATCATGATTGTCAATCCTGCGATCCAAGC
>MFGW01000088.1:0-1872 GCA_001780385.1 Candidatus Fischerbacteria bacterium RBG_13_37_8
CCATTTATAGCCTGACCTATGCCTGATGATTGAATTTCATTCAAATCCCCGCTCATCCCAATGTATCCCATACCTTCCCATTCAGCTTTTATTGCTTTAATTTTCACTTGCATATTACACCTACCAACATAGGTATAACGGTTGAATTTCATGAAAATGGACAAATTAATTAACGTCTCAGAATTTCTTCAAAGCTACTGCTGTAGTAGGATTCTCATCGAGCAAGTCCATTATAAGGGGTAATGGAATATTGGAATGATGGAATAATGGATTTGTGGAGGCTTCGCAATATTAATTATTTTGAATTCCGACTTATTCGGGATAAGGATTATTGAATATTAATTTGGGCGGGAAGTTATTTTATGCGATAAATGCCATACCCTGCTTTGGCTAACAGCTGGGGAATGGCACGAACTGCCTGTCTATCATATTCTTTTACTTCTTCCTCTAATTTATCCCATTCAACAATATGAGGTGAAGTTTTATTGGTTACATTTTTCTTGCCGGGAGCATACACCCATCCATCTTTTATTCGTTCTTGCATCCAACGATCATGTTCCATAATCGATAGCAACTCCAGTTCCTCTTTTGTGAAATGAAATAATTCTTCATCCCAATCGGTCAAAGGAGCTATATTGCAATCAATAGATTTTATTTTTTTGCCGATATGATCTGCCTGGTGACGGTTCGATTCCTTGAGATGCTCCGGTAATTCATTCCAGCTCACCATTGACGGATTTGTCTGCACGGTGTAACCTAATTTCTTTTGATTACTCACATATTCTTCATGAATGGCGCGCGCAATAATTTCATGAATTCCTCCTGTCACTAATTCGGGCTGGCATGTTTGATCTAAAAGGCCAAATGCATGGAGGTGTGCAAAAGGCATATCAGTAGATTCTTCCCCTTGCAGCAATATTGCAAGGCCTGTATTCTGTTTCATTCGTACTACAATAGGTATATCGAATTTCCTTGTGTGCTTGTACAAGGTTAAAGCTGCCGAAAGACCAAGCGAATCATTATCCAGGCAAATAAAGATAGCAGTAATATCACACTTCTTATTGCTATCGAATAGAAACTCAGCACGTAAAAAATCAGGCGACTCTATGTTTATTTGTTTTGCATGCACGTTACATACTTTATCAAGCTGAGGGTATCGTAGAAACAATAATTCCTTTTTCAAGTTAGCTTCTTTATCCACAATTGAAATTCTAAGCGCATCATTTGCTTTATGAAGGTTTTGTTTCCATGCTTTTGCTGATTGCAAGATAAGGCTTTCACCCAATTTCCCGCAACCGATGATAAGGAGATGTGCATGCTGAATGGGTATGTCGTCAGAGGTTGTAATAAAAGGATAATGATTCAACCAGGAGCGCGCACCAGCATCAAAGATATTAAAAAATTCCAATCTGAACGTATCAATCTTTCCGGCTGATATTTCTTGTTCTCTCAGCAAATTGCAGAGCTGCGGATCAAAGATATGAATGATGCAAGTTAAAGGATTCCCTTTTTTATCGCTAACCAGGTTTCGTGCGCGAATTGCAATTTCTGCATTAACGCCATCATTACCACAAACTGCAATAAGGTATTTTGCTTTCTGAACACGTGCCTTGCAAAGTATATCTTCATCTGTTGCATCTCCAGTTATTATGGCGATACTCTCGTCTCTGCACTGTTCAAGGAAATCATTCCCTTCATTTAATTCAATTACAACAACATTATCACCCCGCTCACGAAATCTATGGGCAAGCAATATTCCTTTTTGACCTAATCCGCATATCAATACATGTTGTCTTATAAATTTCAAGCGAAGCATCTGCAGACGGTCATGAAAAATAGATAACACAGCAATAATCGTGGTAAAGGCTGCCA
>MFGW01000088.1:1878-4254 GCA_001780385.1 Candidatus Fischerbacteria bacterium RBG_13_37_8
GTGCTAAAAATCTTGCTAATTCTAACTGCCAGCTCGATACTGGACCTTCCACTATCATGCTGTCATCAAGAATGAAAAGTTGCAAAGTACGGTAAATCGGATCCCAAAACGAGAATGGTTCATCTAAAGCTTCGAATTCCCTACTTACTCCTACATAACCAAGATTAAAAGTAAAAATCCATACAGCACAAATCAACCACCATTGATGCCTTTTTATGAATTTTCTTAATTTGCTATAAATGGTATTCATACTCGAGCTTATAAATAATATCATAGCCTCATTATGCTTTCAATAAAATAAATCAGTTTTCGCTGATACGTAGCCAACCTTTCATGAAAGGTTGGTTAGGATTTTTAAACATAGGTATAACTGAGAAAGTACAGAGCAATAAGGAGAATTGTTAAAAAGGAGTCCTCTGCGCTCTCAGTCATTCTCTGTGGTTTTATTTTATTAGAAAATAACTGAACACATGTTTGATTTTGCTTATAGTCCGCATTATAATGCAATGGTGAAATGATAATAATTATGAGGTTATAATTATGAAAAGTAAAATAACAATCAGATATTTTTCCCCGGCGGTACTATTGCTATTAATGAGTCTGAGCATTTTAATACCTGTTGCTAATGCTCAAACAACGTTTTCCGGCTATTTTAGCGGTAGTGACGAAGATGAAATTTATTCAATAGCACAAACTTCTAATGGTGATTATATTTTATCTGGATCAACAAAATCATTTGGCGCTGGTGGTTCTGATATTCTTGTGATAAAATTAAATGGAATGGGTAATATTTTATGGAAGAGAACAATTGGCACTACGAGTGATGAATACGCCAATGAAATAGTAGAAACTGAAGATGGTAATTATGTTCTTGTAGCCTATCAACGTCCACATCCTCTTATAATTAAATTAGATAAAGCCGGCAATATTTTATGGAGGAGATACTATGGTCTTGACCACTATTCATGGGGAGAGGATCTTTTTTCAGTAAATGCAACTACAGACGGAGGCGTTATTACTGCCGGTTATACGGAAGAAGAATGTGGCACTTCAAGTTATTTTGGCATATTAATAATCAAACTTGAATCAAGTGGTAACATTACATGGAGAAGGCTTTATTGTGAAGAAGGGTATCATGCGTACGCCAAATCGATAATTCAAACTTCTGATGGAGGATATATTCTTGCAGGCTTTCATGAAGTCTGGTTTGGCGGCTCTGCTACGATGTTAATTATGAAATTAAATTCATCAGGTAACATTCAATGGAGAAGATTGTTTTCGAGTTCAGGATGGAATGCTGCTGAATCAATAGCAGCAACTCCAGATGGCGGTTACATTGTAACAGGTACTGCTTATTCGGATATAGAAGCTAATGATGTGATTGTTATCAAGCTTAATTCTTCAGGAAATATTCTTTGGAGACGAACTTTTGGTACAATTAATTTCGATGGTGCAAATGCTGTAGTCAATACTAATGATGGAAACTACTTGGTTTTAGGCAGTATAGATCCCTATGTTTCAGATTATGTAACTGATGATGCTGTAATGATAAAACTTAATTCCTCGGGGGGAATTGTATGGAGGAGGGCTTTTGGAACTAATAATCACGGAGAGAGCGCATATTTCGGACTCACAGCATCAGATGGAAACTATGTCATTGCTGGCGGCACAACTTCTTTTGCTACTGGGGTACCAAAAGGATATGTTCTGAAAGTAAATACCAATGGTATCATTCCTGGTTGTACCTACTTTACAACACCAGCACTAACAGTAGCTGCACCTTCACTGTCCGCTAGCGCCCCGGTTTTTATTGGAAGTGCACCGGTTCTCATAGGTGGAGCACCTTCTTTCACGGTCACTGCTCCAGCTTTCACCATAGGTACAATTTGCCAATAGCCAGGTGTTGTGTAATATATTAGCAAAAAATATTATCAGCTTCTTATTGTCTGGAATGCAACAAACATATCTAAGGAGTCTAAGGACAGCTATAAGAGTAAACAGTTATTACAGGTGCTGACAAGACGAAATAAGGTGCCCATATGTAAAGTGAAGGAGCTTCAAAATACAATGCAGGAGCTAACACATAAAAAGATGGCACTGTTATCGAAAGTACTGGTGATATTAATTCACATCCACTAAAAAGCCCTTTTGAATCTAATTTTAATAATGTATAAGCAGTTTCTATTGCATATCCTCCATCTAAAGTTTGTTCTAAAGATATTTTTATTTTTTCATAACTTTCATAATAATCATCGAATATTCTGCTCCAGGAAACATTCCCAGATGAGTTTAGTTTAACAAGCAAAATATCACCATATTGACTATCAAATGAACCGGAGCCGCCTGCTGCAATATACCCTCCATCAGAAGTTGGAA
>MFGW01000088.1:4279-11320 GCA_001780385.1 Candidatus Fischerbacteria bacterium RBG_13_37_8
AGTCCCTCCTATAGATCTTTTCCATACTATATTGCCAAATTTATCAAGCTTGATAATTAAAAAATCGCTTCCCCCATTACCCGGTATCCAACCTGCTATAATGTAGCTCTCATCTGTAGCTTGAGCAATTGAATACAACTCACCCACACCAATAAATTTTCTCCTCCATAATAAATCTCCATATGCATTTAATTTCAACACAAGATTACCGGTACTGATTATTACAACGCCACCATCCAAAGTAGAAGCTATTGCATATGCTTGCGAGTCATTCGTACCATGGCAATGTGGTTCCGGATTTGCATCATCTGGTACCGGCAAGAGCTCGTTAAATGATCTTCTCCAAATAATATTTCCTGATGAATTAAAAGCCGTAATTAACATACATTCATAACAACAATTAAGTGGATTTATCCAATTTGACATAAATCCTGCCGTTACATAATTTCCACCGGTAGTCTCAGTTACTGCAAGGCTCCAATCCCATGGCATAGAGTAGCTCTCATAGTCTCTTCTCCATGATACATTTCCAGAAGAATTAAATTTAACAATAAATCCGCTTGGTTCTGGAATGTCCATATGTTCTCTTCTTCCTGAAACAACGCAACCACCATCAGAAGTTACAGCTATCGAATGAAATTCATGATAAATGTTTTGCTGAGAAATAATCCTTTTCCATATTATATTTCCACATGAATCTAATTTCATAAATGGATTAGAACCTCTGCAGAATCCACCATCTTGAGCTAAATCAAGCGGTTGATATGTTGCAGAGGAACCGCTATAGTCTTTTTCAAAAGCTGTACACCATCCAATATGCTTTGGTGTATGCGAACACAGGGCATTTTCATTATCTCTCATTATGCAAGGTACTGAATTGTTATTGCAATATTCACAATTAGCATTGACAATAGTAGGTCGAGGTCCATTTGCTTCGCAAGCTCCACATGATATACAACCTCCCTTCCCCTGTTCGTAATATTCATCACACGCCCAAAATATATGCCCTGTCTCATGAGCAAAAACAAGATACCATTGGTCTTGAGACCATCCATTATTTCTAAATAACATTTGAGAATATGGACCGCCTGCATAAGCATAAGCAAAATAACCGTCAGTAAATGTGCTAGGAGCATTGGCAGGATTATATCCTACAAAAACTGAATACGCCCAATTTGTACCTGAAGTTATTTTAAGCCATGCATTAAAAGTTGTTACTCTGGTGAGATGGTCTCCCGCGGGTTGATTTAAATTATCCATAATTTTATTAATCCATAAGCTATCATCTTCGCTGGAATGTAAAATCGGCTCATATCCCTGTGGTGCAGCTACTCCATTATAAGGGTATATACGAACTGTAAAACTTAATGTCACCCCATAAGCAGCAGCTTTATTTACCCACCATGATAATCCGCTGGATGCTCGGTTGATTGTATTCTGTTGATCTACTGCTGTCCAATTATATTGGTTAGCATCTATTGTGCCATTGCTTTCAACAAAAAAAAGTGCAACAGATACCGTCCCAGTCATCTCATCAGTATTATTCCAGGAGAATGATTCAATTCCTAATTTCTGCAAATTTCGCTTGAAGTCTTCACGATTTATTTCCGGATGTGGCAAAGCATCATTAATTAGAGGCTCACCTTTTATTGCTGATGATGCTTCTATCTCTTTTACCATATCTCCTGACGCAACATAATTAAAAAAATTAATAAAAGCAATAGTCTGCTCATCTTGATATTTCACTCCTCTGATATCAATTGCTTCTTGCGTAATTAATTCAATTCCATGTTTGCCTATCAATTTATTTGAAAGCCCGGAAGGAATCCAGCCGAGCATCACATGCGGTGGAGATAAAATGGCAACAGTTCCTCCCTGATTTATTATATAATCTCTTGCCTTGTTTGCTGCAGAAATATCTTCATTATTCATTAGTATAAGAGTATACCCATGTGTCCATGAACTTGCAGTAGAGGAAGAATCTCCCGCAACAGATTCACTCGTCCAAATTGCAGCCATAATGTAAAGAACTGCAAATAGAATATATGCAATTGATACTTTCTTATCAAATGTACACATTTGATAATCCTCCTTGAAATTTCATTTCTTTTTGCATGACGATCTATGAAAGATTAATCCTCCATAGTTCTTTCCATATCCTCTCATTTTTTTAAACATATTCAGTACACTATGTTTACGTTTCTTCATCTATCCACTTTAGTATTCTGTCATAGAACTACTTTGCAGTCAAGATTCTGCATTTTAAAGTATTTATTCAGGACACAGATCTGAGGATACACCTATCGTTTTTATCCATTCAGATTGTAAAATGCCTGAAAAATCAGTAGGAACAACTGACGAGCATGTATTTTCTATGGCAAGTGTAGGTGCTGCTGCAATTGTTATCACCATTATCAGTAGCTATCATGGCATTTACTGCTGATGTTTGGGTTGTCGCATCCCCTGGTACAAGCTGGTCGAATCCTTTACCATCCCAGTACCCAATAACCATTCCTACTGCTGTCGGGCCACATCCACGGTGCCATAAATAAATTGGTATCCCTGAAATAACTACTTGTGCTAACGAGCTGTACGCTTTCCCTTGATAAAGACCAGCAGGTGGTATCGGCCCTGTTGTGCTTTGCTGCGCATATATATACGATACAGCTACAGCAATACCTATAAAAATAACAATCGTTTTTAACGACACTACCTTTGCACTCATTTTACACCCCCATTTTCTTAATTGACTTTACTATCAATGAATCCTTTTCATATTTTTTTCTATTTTATACTTTAGCAAGGAGAGCTTTTATCAGGTCTTTGCCAGATATTACTGGTAATTTAGGCATTAACAGCTACCTCGAGTGGATAAAATAATACTTCTCCCATACTTTCAGGAAGGTCATCTTTTCCAAAACTTTCGATATAAAGCTCTACCGCTTCCTTAAGATTTGCTTGAGCTTCTTCAATACTTTTCCCCTGACTCACCACTCCTAATTCTATGCAATGTGCCACATACCATTTTTTTTCTTTAGTTATTATTGCCGTGAATTTAAAAGACATTAAGTAAACTCCTTATTATTTTTTTTTATTCATTTTCAGCATAATTATAGTCTAAGGTAAACCACCAAGTCAATTTTTGTAACTATTCGCAGCATCTGATACAGAATCAAAAACACAGAATAATCCATCTCTCCAAGTTCCTTTGGACTTCAAAAAATTAAACAGAAGACGTGCTTGGTGAAAGGTATCTGGGGATTTATCGCCATTAGAATAAAGTTGCTCAAGAATTGAATGTGAATCCTTGCAAATTCTTATCATGACATGTCTCCTTACTTTTTTTCAATAACGTATCCGAGAGCAATAATCACTTTAATTGTCTCCGTTACTGAATCACGATCGTATTCTTTTTCAGACTCTGGTAATTGTTGATATGGCACCAGGCAAGGATGCTTTTTATTGGCATCATCACGTGAGGTTCCAAAAGTCCATCCCTCTTGAATGCGTCTTTGTGCCCAAATATCGTGTGAGTTTTGTGCAAGCGACTCTACAAGTTTCATTATTGATTCCGGCAGATTAATTTTTGAAGTATCTACGGGTTTGGGTGTATATGTTTTTTTCATTCGATTAATGATCCTCCTTAATGAATGTATTGTCTCAAAGCGATCCAATTGCTTTAATGAAATTATAAAACATTGGAATAATGAGTTTGTGGTAGCTTCGCTTCATTCATGCATCTTACCAATATCCCATTATTCCATCATCATCTATAATCTATAGAAATGCCGAGAGATTTAATCAAAGAACATTTATAGTACCATTATTCTCAGAGGATGGCAATGCAAAAATCATGCTATTTGCAGAATTATAAACTCTTTTTAATAAGAGCAGCGGTAGATTCGGCATCCAATGCATATTTACGATATAATATTTGTGTTTCATCTGATTTGCCATAGCCAGAAATGCCTATTTTTATCAGTTTGGTATGTAAATTATTTTCTGCTATAATTTGAGCTATCTCATTGCCCAATCCGGAATGTATATTATGATCTTCATAAGTTATAATCAATCCAGTTTTTCCTGCATCTTCAATGATTTCTTTTTTAATTAGCATAGGCGAAGAAACACAATAAACACATGGATGGATATTATCGATCTGTAAAATATTATATGCTTCAATCGCCCTGCTTACCATAGCACCTAAAGCAAAAATTGCACAATCATTACCTTCTCGCAGCAAATCAACTTTTCCATAATCAAATCGATAGGTATCATTAAAAAAAATCCTGTTATCATTGGTTATGATAATGGGAAGCTTTGTTCTACCCATACCAATCACGTAGTTGCCGGGCTTATTGAGGATATACCTTACTGCATGATCTGTTTGATTGGGATCTGCAGGAATTATAAGCTTAAATCCATATAAATTGCGCAGCAATCCAATATAGTCAATGCAATGGTGTGTTTTACCATCGGGTCCTACATTATAACCGAGATGCGTGGCTATAATTTTAAGATTTGTGCTATTGATATCATTCAGTCGAAGCTGATTATATACTTCATCAATTGCAAATACCCCAAAATCTGCCCATATAGTAACAACTCCATTTATAGAAACAGCTCCTGCAATCGTAGCTGTCGAATGTTCGCTCACACCTGCTTCAAAGAAATACTTCGGCCATTTTTGGTGGAATAGAAAAGTTTGCACTGATTCAGCGAGATCACAATCAAATACTGCAATGCTGCCTTCAGTATTCTCCAATGCAACTTGTACTAATGCATTACCAAAAACAGTTCTCGGATCAATCGTTTCGCTGTAAATTACCGGTTTTCCTGTATTCAATATTGGTAATGAGATTTCCTTCCGCACTAATGGTTCTATTTGCAACGTTTCTTTTTTCTTAATTAATGAATCAATATCATCTTCTAATTCTAAAATCTTCAAAGCCTCTGCACATTTCTCGCGATTTAATGCTTTACCATGATATTCAGCCTGGCTCAGATCCTCTTCGGGATATTTTTCGCAATTCTCCATAAATTTGACACCTTTGCCTATTACCGTCTTGCAGATAATAACATAAGGAGTGGATGAATCACTTATTGCTTTTCCAATTGCTTCATAAATTTTAAGAAAATTGTGCCCATCAACAGTAAGCGTTTTCCAGCCGTCTGCGAGGTAGTTTTCCACAATATTTACCGGCATAACTTTTTCGATTCTGCCGGATATCTGATACTGATTATAGTCGATCAACGCAGTCAGATTGCATAAGTTATATTTGTGGGCGAATCTGCGTGCTTCAGCAACCTGTCCCTTGGCTTGTTCAGCATCACTCATGACTACAAAAGTGTGGTATGGTAATTCTTTTATTTTTGATGCAAGCGCAAATCCACACCCGGCAGACAGTCCCTGGCCCAGGTTGCCCGTGGTCCATTCCACACCCGGTATCTGTCGCTCGATATGCCCTTCGAATGGACTATGTACTTTCCTGAAACCAAGCAAGACTTCTTCCAGATTAATGAAACCCAGACGCGCAAGACAAGAATATACTCCGGGAGAAGTATGACCATGGCTCACAATGATGCGGTCGCGTTTCTCGTCATCATAATTTTGTGGCGAGATATTAGCAAATGAGTACAGCGCAAGAAAAATTTCGATAGATGACATCGAGCCGCCCGGATGCCCGGAGCCAGCAATGGTTGTCATCTTAAGTATATCGCCTCGGCAAAGTCGCGCAAGCTCTTTCAGCTTCTCAAGTTTATCTTTCGTTAATCTATGCTTGAACTTATTCATTTCACACTGCTTCCTTTTATTCTATGAGAATATTTTTCTGTCTTTGTAATAATAAGATTTCATAATTCAAAATTATACACGTTAATAATGAATTTTGCCATTTGTTCTCTGCTTACATAAAGAGCTGGACAGTACATATTTGGTGCACATCCGTTCACGACTCCAGCATTATACAACGCTTCTATATAACCGCAGAAAGGATTAGCTGGTGGCACATCATTGAAAATATCTGTACAGCTTATAATCATACATGAACCCGGATTCGCTGCTTCCAAGGCCTGGCAAATAAACTTTGCCATTCCCTGCCGATATGATACCCATATACATGCCATGCCTCAGCATAACTATCTCGTTCTACCGTCTCAACCAATGTAACATCCCAATGAGTGGATGGTCTGTTGGCAGCAGGAGCTATCAATGAATAGCATTGTAAGCATTGCCCGGTTTGTCCGGTTGCAATTGTTCCGTATGCGGCATCATATGCGTGATCAAGCAGATTCTGAAAGTCATTATTAAACAATGACAGGTTATTTTCTTAAAGATCATAGAGACGCCTCCTTTTATTTATAATATTTGAATGCTCTGTAGTCTCTACGTCGCTTGTAGTTGGACATCACCTTTTCTTTCTCGCTTTTTATCATTCTAAAAAATGCCATATGAATTACCTGCTCCTGGTCAACGAGCGCAGAACCAACCATATTTTCCGTTTCTAACCGGTAATCCCATCCCTTTCCGATAGATTTGAATTTCTTTGCTTCGCATGATAGCGCTTCTTCAAGAAAAGCATGGGCAATTTCCTGTGATGACTTCTTTCCGCCATTTGATTTTTCAATAAGTGCATCCATTGCATAGCTTCTTACTAATTTATTATGGAGATTCTTGTAGGCTGTATCAAGTGAGACGAAATCAAAACCTGCAATCTCGCCATTTATGAACACGAAAAGTCCTTTTTGTGAAGGCATGCATGTAAAAGCTTCCATGTAATTTTTCAGGTCATTTTCCTTATATGAATACACATCTTTCAACGCATCAGTTGTTGAAGGAGTTTTTGTTCTACCATACATTGCTTTTATATCATCCCAAATTTCAGATTGATCGGAATCATATGATCCATTATCAATAAGTGATGCTGTTACAGTAGGAGTTTTTCTTCTTCTGAAAGCTGGAGTCATTAATTCACCAGATTCATTAAAATAAGGTGTTGTATAAGACCATCTTCGCTGTTCAGTGCAGCTCACTGGAATAAC
>MFGW01000088.1:11341-12112 GCA_001780385.1 Candidatus Fischerbacteria bacterium RBG_13_37_8
AAGAATAGTAGTGTTCAGTACCCTGTTTTGTTTTGCGCCGGCAAGTTCTTCTCCATCAAGAAGAAGGACTGCTGCCTGTCCTTTGTTGGAAACTTTCAATTCACGAACAGTTCCGCTCTCGCTGACTTCTGAGATAGTAATAATTTTTTTCTCCAAAGCTTCCTTCAAAGAGACATAAAATTGAGAATGATCAAGTGATAGTAATAGCGGAAGAATCATTATGTTTTCAAATTCCTGTGGAGAGCCAAATTCAATCTTTGTTAGACAAGTTTTTATAAGGTCTTCCATATTTTTTCTCCTATTTGATTATTCATTAAATCGATTTATTCTTCATAATGCTTTTTATAGTCCGTTCGGGATTGCCACGCACACCTTCGGTGTGCTCGCAAAGAATACATCAGGGTTTGTCGCGCCACTTCAATCATTGAAAAAGACATAATTTCTATAGGCGCTTAGCGCAAAATTAGAGACAACATGCTTGTCTGAAATTATAATTTTTCCTTTTTCACTTTGTGCCTTTGTGCCTCTGTGCCTTGGTGCCTGATGGGCTCTTTTCAAGAGCCCCTTTTTCCGAGCAAAGTCTCGGAAAAAGTGTAGTTCCTTCATCCATAATATATATACGACAATTCAAATGAAAAAAGGTACCATCTAAAAAGCAAGTATTCTTAAAAAATAATCTTAATTCTAAGTTGTAAATATTTTTTTTCATATCATTACTTGTAACGGTTGTATACATGAAAATAGGACATTATTATTTAAAGAACACAAAAT
>MFGW01000088.1:12130-14915 GCA_001780385.1 Candidatus Fischerbacteria bacterium RBG_13_37_8
TGATAACACTATGGATAAAAATATAATATCAAAAGGATTACTCTAAAAAAACATCTCAAAATTTTTATAAATAATTTATGTAGAGGAAGTAATTAAAAGATAAATCTTTAATGTTATTGCTTCCTAATTCATTGTGCAGGAAGGTATTGAATTTTTGATACTGTTTAAGGAAAGAATTTTTTAAGTAAGCACGAAAAACATGAAAGGTTTATCATAAAAAGAACTCTTCATTTAGATTCCTACTGCGTGCTTTTTACGCATTGGCAAATGTTTAATTCCAAGCAAACCATCAATCGATAAATCTTCATCTAATAATGGCCAATGTATACCATATCCCGATGGTGAAATATTATAATTATCACGTTCTGGTTCTGTAGCATGAGCCAGCTTGTCCGATATTTTTAACATATTAAAAGAATATTTCTTGTTGTCAATTATAATAATTAATTCTCTTTCGGTAAAACGGAGCTTTCCTATTTTATGCACTTTTTTCACTTTATGTCTCCTTCTGATATTTAGTCCACTCATTTTCAATAAACTCAAAATATTCAAAAATAATTTTCTTTACGTCACGCTTATCTTTATTATTCATATTATAACTATAGGCCTCTTCAAGTGCAAAATTTTCAATATCCATCCAATACTTGCATTCCATTTCTGCTTTTTGGCAATGAATATGAATCGGTTCATTTCTTTCATTAGAGTAGAAAAAAAATCTCCAGCCCAAAACAAACAATATTGTCGGCATATACAAACCTCATAGCTAAAGATATATTCAATCATTCTAAAATGTTCTCTTATATTTAATTACACCATGGACATTTAAAAGTCAAGCGCAAAGCACCAAATCTCACTCTATGAAATCCGAAAATGAAAATTATGCCAATAAATATGCAACTGCATTTACTTATTGGGAAAGTTGGATTTTAATTGAACCATCGACTGGAAAGCATTTTAACAAACAAGCAGTTATTGAAAGCCTAAGTTTAGAAGAAGTCGGAATAAGCAATGGTATGCATCTGGCCGTCAAACTGCTTAATGAAAATGCAAGATGATACTTTGAAAAAATTCCTCTTTGACACTTCCTCATATTGCATTACGATTACATCATGTTTGCCAATTGTTTTAAACTCCTTGTTGCTCACTGCACCAAAATTACTTGCCATAATTGAGGAAAATAATTCAAGTTCCTGTTCGGTTATCTTTGTACCGTCCTCTGTCCCTATTCCCCATTCCCTATTCCCCATTCCGTCCACTTTTTTCTATTGCTATATTTAATGTAATCTGGTATATTTTTGAAGGAATTTTTTATGGAGGCATTGAAAATGTTGAGCCAGAAATTGACATTAGACCATAGTATTTTTTTTACTCCAGAAAAAATAGCACGGGAACAAAAAGAGAAAATTGAACCGGCACGCGGAAAATTGCTCATTGCTTCATGCAGATCAGGAGCATATTTAGCAGAAAAAGTAGTTAAAGAGTATAAACAGTTGCTTTCTCAAAATAACAGCAAAGGAGAGGTCCTTTATTTAAGCGACATCGACAGGAATTTTAAAGATTCAGAAACAGGTGTAACTTTAGAAAAGCATGTTAGTGGATATGATGTGTTTCTATTTCAAGCTTTGCTTGATCCTACATCCAATCGTGGTGTCGATCAGAATTATATGGCGTTGCTTATTGGTGCACGTGCATTCAAGGAACATGGCGCTAATCATGTTACAGCAGTTGCCCCGTATTTAGCATATGCGCGTCAGGATAGACCAACTACTTTCAAGCGAGAACCTACTACTGCAAAACTCATGGCGGATCTGGCAATTGAGGCAGGTATCGACAGAATCGTTGCATGGGATGTTCATTCTGGTCAATCTCGTGGTTTCTACGGAAATATCCCGGTTAATATGCTGGATTCATTAACCTTATTTATAAAATTGCTTAAGAAATTTCGAAGAAAGGAGAATGTCATTTTAGTAGCTCCTGATGCAGGCGCAGCAAAACATATTACTCTTTTAGGACAAGCTTTAGACCTTAAATGTGCTATAGCTTCCAAACATCGTCCAAAACCGGAAGAAGCTATTATCGAAGAAATCATCGGCGACTTTAAGAATAAAACAACCGCAATAATAATAGATGATATGATAAGCAGTGGCGATACCATTTATGAGGTAGTTAAGAAACTAATAGAAAAGAAAGGTATTGATGAAATTTATCTTGGCATATCGCACAATCTGTGTATACCTGTAGCCAAGTTAAAATTAGAAGAAATGCACAAAATTCATCATTTACAGAAAGTGTATATTACTAACAGCATTCCCCAGACAGAAGCATTTCACAATCTTAATTTCATACAAGAAATATGTCTTTCCGAGATATTAGCACGCACTATCAATCGCATCCATTATAATAAATCAGTCAGTGAGGTCTTCTATAAACCGAAATAGGGAATGGGGAATGGGGATTAGGGAATAGGGATTAGGGAATGGGGAATGATTAATTGATGAATTTTTTGGGGGATCCGATTTCTGCCCCGGCATTTTTTTAGTGGTGTGGAAATCAAGAAAAGAGTTTTCAGCCGTTCAACAAAATCCTTTGAAAAATGGCTTAACGGCACTGCAATTATTCTCACCATTTTTTGCTTCGCATACAATAGAAGTTCATAGGATTCAGTCCTTTTACATATAACGGCTGAGGATATCGTTTTGGCGCGGATATTTTTTTAGGCCCGTGGACATCATGTATAAATATCTCAATCGTCTAAGTATATTATTAGATAAGCAGCGAAGCGGAA
>MFGW01000088.1:15005-15693 GCA_001780385.1 Candidatus Fischerbacteria bacterium RBG_13_37_8
TCCATTGCAAAGACTTTCCACACGTGAATAACTATAAAACAAAGAAAAAACATAATCCGGCGGCATGCTGCAACCTTTTGCAATACTGGGATCTCCAAGTTCAAGACTTCTCTGCTTTTTATTTGAATCATGTATATCGCTCGTTGAATCTGTGTCTTTCACTTCCGGAAACAGTAACACAGTTGGCGTAAATTCATCTAAAGAAATACCCGTGTTGCTCCTTCGTTTGAGCTTTATATAAATAGAATCTTCACCATTAATTTTAGAACATATAGTCTTTTTCCAATGTATGCCATCTGCTATCGTACCAAGACTCTTGATTATTCGTGCATCAAAACATATTCTTCTTGCTGCTGCTCTTAAAATTGCACTTGCCGCTTCATGAATCACATAATCTTTCTTGACCGCCCAATGCATTAAACTGCTAAAATGCAATATATTAGTTTCCGCCTCAGTTACAAAAGGATAAAGAGAACCTAACAAAGCTAAATTGTCATCTATATTAGTATCAATACCATCTGAATAATGAGGATAAAACATCATTTCTTGTAAGAAACCTGCTAAATCAAATGGTATTTCAACCGGAATTATTTCTATTTCATTGAGCAAAAAATTTTCTTTGATCTTTCCTTTTTGCGCATTGGGATAATCGAGAAAATGCTTTGCTATTTTCTGGGCAAATTCCTTT
>MFGW01000088.1:16029-19386 GCA_001780385.1 Candidatus Fischerbacteria bacterium RBG_13_37_8
GATTCGAAATATTGCTGTAAGCCATCAATAAAAATATAATAATCATCTTTTAGGTGGATGCTTGGCTGCTGCAGACATTCGTACATATAATCAATTACATGAGAATCATCTACGCACCAATATTTGATTGATCGACCTTGTTTCTGCAATTCTTTCACGACAAAAGCAGCGCAGCAGGCTGCATCATTTGGAACAAAAGGGAATGAAACGGTGGTGGAATCCTGCTTCACTATATGTAAAGAGCTGACTAAAGGAAAAAGGCTTATTGGCGTATCCAGCCAATTTCCCATGCTATTCATAAAATATGGAAGATCTAATGCCACAACATCGAAGTTGTTTTGCTGGATAATCCTTGCGGTAAGCTCAGCAAAAACGAGTCTGCTTTTTACATAGGGGATTACTGTCAGATTCGTATGAGAATAGCATTTCAGATATTGGTTTTTATTAATTGGGAGGTTGTTATTGATCATATTCAACTCCGAAAAAGGGATCAAGGATTAAAGTGCTGGCGAACGAAGCGTTCGCTGGATCCTCAGGTTCTCTGTTAAACAGCATATTTATATATACGACAATCGAGGACAAAAAAGGTACCAAAATAAATAAAATTTTAAATTGAATTTAGCTTCTCATTTTGTTAGGATATTGCATAGCATTCTTTGCGCGTTCTGCTGTGTCCAATAAGGGATCAGGGATTGCCACGCTTTGCTTCGCAAAGCTCGCAAAGAATATTTTCTGGAGGCACAGAATGAGTAAGAAAATATGCTTAATTTTTATAATATGCATCATATTGACAGGTTGGTTTGTCTTCTGCCAGGATACACAAGAAAAAACAATAGATGTGAAATCATTCTTGAATGACAAGGTATGGGATAGAATTTCAACACCTCAATTAGCATGGCTGAATAATAACACGATGCTTCTTTATGACGGACGTGTTGATGAGGAGCAACGCACACTGGAATTATATGATCCTGCAGCTGAAAAGCATGCTGTTGCCATTGATAAGGAGAAAGTATTATCCGTTTTAAAGGAAGAACTGGGAGAAGATGCGCCAGAAGCAATCGAATGGCCCGATGCTATTGAATCAAATGGCAGTGTTATAGCATACCTAATCGAAAATGATATTTTTTCAATCGAGTTGAATAACTCAGCGGTAAAACGATTAACCAAAACTGAAGCGGAAGAAGAATCAGTGGCGTTTTCACCGGATGGAAGGTGGGTCAGTTTTATCCGGAATAATGATATTTATTTGATAGACTGGAAGAACAGCAAAGAAAAACAAATTACAACAGGAGGCACTGAGACATTGCTCAACGGCAAGCTATCATGGGTGTACTGGGAAGAAATTTACGAACATGTTGATGTGCCGTACAGTTGGTCAGCAGATTCAACCGCCATTGCATATCTGCAATCCGATGATTCACAGGTACCGACGCATACCTTTGTCAGTTATAAGCCCGTTGTACCAAAAGTGGTGGTGCAGCATTATCCTAAGGCAGGACAAACGAATCCGACCGTGCGGCTCGGAATTGTGGAAATTGAAACAGGAGAGACAACTTGGGTAGATTGCGGGGAATATGAATATCTTGCAAGATTTAAATGGCTGCCGGGAGATAAAGAAATAGCTGTTCAGACGATGAACCGTAAACAGAATGAATTGAAATTATTTTTTGCGGAGCGTGCGACCGGTGAAAGTCGCCTTATTCTTGAAGAAAAAGATTCATGTTGGCTTAATCTCAACTATGCTCCTTTCTTTATCAAACAGATGAATCAATTCATCTGGCTCTCCGAACGTGATGGAAATCAGCATGCCTACCTCTATGATTTTAACGGGAAGTTATTGAGACAAATCACAAAAGGCAAATACAATATAGAGTCTGCGGTGGATGAAATCACCGGGAAGAAAGCGCGCTGGTTTTATTTCACATCGAACAAGAAATCATTAATAGAACAACATCTGTACCGTGTTTCACTGGATGGGAAAAAATTAGAAAAACTAAGCAATGGACATGGTTATCATTCTGCAAAATTTTCACCTGATATGAACTATTACCTTGAAATTTATTCGAATGCGTCTTCCCTTCCGGAAATAACACTCCATAATGCAGATGGGAAGAACCTGATGCTTGTTGCTCCTGCAGTGGCAGATTTTCTGAAGGAAGAACGCTATTCATCTCCGGAATTTCATACTTTCAAGACTGAAGATGGTTTAGAACTTCCCGCCATGATAATGAAACCGGTCGATTTCGATCCCGGGAAAAAATATCCTGCGCTGATTTATGTGTATGGCGGACCGAGAGCACAGCAAGTGCATGATGTGTGGAGCAGGAGATTGCAATATTTTCACGTGTTTGCCAAAGCAGGTTATTTCACCTTTGTCCTTGATATACGTTCCGGCTTAGAAAAAAATAAGGCACTCGAAAACAGTGCATACAAACAAGCGTACGGTATGCAGAATGTGAGGGATATACTTGATGGAGTAAAGTGGATAAAACAACTGCCTTCGATCGATCCGGAACGTCTCGGTATTTGGGGTGGTAGTGGCGGCGGAACTACCACACTCTTTGTCATGACTCATTCAGATGTATTCAAAGCTGGCGCCGCTCTCTTTCCAGTCACTGACTGGTACTACTATGATTCAATTTACACGGAGCGCTTCCAAAGCACACCGGGTGATAACTCCGACGGGTATAAAGAAACTTCCATAGTTCTCGCCGCCGAACATCTTAAAGGGCATCTTCTGATAACACACGGTACGTACGATGATAACGTGCATCCACAAAACACCTATGCGTTTATCAATGAGTTGATCAAGCACAATATTCAATTTGAGCTCATGATATATCCGTGGCGCAAACATGGTACAAGTGATGAAGCAGCGCGCATTCATAGTTACACGCTTATGCTTGAATTCTGGGAAAGATATTTATAAACAGTGGACGGAATGGGGATTAGGGAATGGGGAATGAATGATGCGAAGCCACTGCGAACCCTGAACCTTGAACATTAAATAGTGGACAGTGGATAGAATTAAAGCGAGAGCCGAATTTCGGCACCGATGCCATAGAAATGCAAGGTAGTTTCCTGTGGGATTACTGTCAGTGCTACGTTCCATGAATTAATAAGGTTCCATGTTGATGCAAGAGGAACATTCCACCATATTGAATTGAAAAAATTACCGCCTATTGAAATATGCGAATTCAATGGAAAAGTGAGACTCATACCTATCTCAGCCACGGGAATAAAATGCACGGATTTTTCCGCAGAGGCAACCATATCTTCATAATACTCATGGCTGGTTTGTGTATCACCATTTTGCGTATGCTCAGTGATGTAATCATAGGAATAGGTAAAATT
>MFGW01000088.1:19394-22912 GCA_001780385.1 Candidatus Fischerbacteria bacterium RBG_13_37_8
GGACAAGATTACTCCGCAGCAATACATGTTTGAAAACAAGTTCGAAATTTGCTTTCTTTGTCTTCATCCGTCCCGAAATTCCTAATAAAGGACCAAAAGTGGTGCCATGATCGGCTGAAGTATCAGCCTTAAATTGCGCCAGTCTTTCTGTAAGGAATTTATAATTTGTATCAGGATATTCATAGAAGGAATATCCTGGCAAGCTGACTAATTCGTTTCGAGTATTTTTAAGAGAGGCAAGACGTCCTCCAAAGAGAAGCTCGATGTTAATTCCGTGTCGCTTTATTAATTTTCGTGTAGCATGAATATCCGCACACCACATATCAATAGTATTTTCAGCAGTATAATTCACGCTTGCTTTGCCCGATGGGTTGCGTGTATCTTCATAAGGCCAGAAGAGATTATTCCAGAAAAATACCGTGTCCAGGTATTCATGATTCATGTCATTGATTCTTGTAGTATTAACCTGACCTTCCGCGGTACTCTTGGAATTGAGCCACCAGAAACTGCCGCCAAATCCCCAGGAACCTTTGCGATAATTAACACCAAATTTCAATGCTCCCTTGCCTTCCATATTATATAGTACAGGTACAAAATTCTCTTTTGTGTAACTTTGATATTCCCAATCTGGCGAATTATCTGACTGCCATGAATATTCACGGCTGTATACATCACCTGCATGAAGATCATTACCTTTTATATCTGCCCAAAAGGGCTGAAAAATAATTTCCCATGCACCTTTCTCCTGTTCCTGTTCCTCCTGACCATAGATCATAGTCGTTAGGATCAGCAGGACAGATACACTTAGGACAATAAACAATATGGATTTCATATTCGACCTCCTGATAAATAATTAGTACATCATAATAATGCTTATTTCATCCATTTGCAATAATCTGGTGCCTGGCACTCACAATTCACAATTAGCCGCGAAACTATGTTTCAAGTTTAGTCTACTTCACTAAACATGTAATCCGCCGTGGGGGCTAGTTGTGAAATGTGAGTGCCAGCAGGCACCAATAGAATTGACAAGAAGAACACTATTTAATATGCTTGTAGTGAATTTCGTTATGTCAAGAAATATTTTTCATTCACTAATATTATTAATTTATATTCTTTATGGGGTGAATTTTCTTATTTGTTCACCTAAGCAAGATAATGCTAGTACCGAAGGACAGCCGCAAGCTCTGAACATCAGGGGAAAGATCGAAAATGCTGAAAAAAAACCTGTCGAAAAAGCCATTATCATTATTCCGGAACTTAATAAAACGACGGAAAGTGATTCATCCGGTGCTTTCGAAATAACACAACTAACGGTAGGGGTCATTCACATGGAAATATACAAAGATGGGTATGTAGCGTATCAATCGGAAGCTTTGACATTATCTGAGGATATTAATTTGGCAATAACACTGATCAAAAAACTTGAGGAAGAAATAGTAGTAACGGCAACGCGCACGCAAATACCACTCAAAGAAGTACCCATAAGAACCGAGCTTATCAATGCGGTAGAAATAGAAGAATCCGGAGAAAAAACCGTTTATGATATCCTTAATACCAGGGCACTTGGATTATGGGTACAACAATCCTGCACGAATTGCAATTTCACTGAATTACGCATGCAGGGATTAGAGGGTGGTTATTCACAGGTACTGATCGATGGACAACCAATTTTTACAGGGCTCGCCAGTGTTTATGGTTTGCAGCAGATTAGGAGTGAAAATATTCAGCAGATAGAAATTGTCAAAGGTTCTTCCTCTGCACTCTATGGTTCCCAGGCAATTGCAGGTGTAGTCAATATTATTACTAAAGAACCAACGCCTGAACCAGAAGCTAATATGAGCGTTAGTTATGGCAATTATAACAGTTATGATCTTTCTGCATTTATTTCATTGAGAAAAGATATTATTGGATTTGCTGCATCAGCACAAAAAGCCCAATCGGATTATGTGGATGAAAATGGTGATAATTTTACTGATAAAGTTGAATCAGACACATTAAATCTTTCGCTTAAATCCAATCTTTATTTCGCAAAAGATATGCACAGGGCTTCTTTTTTCATACGATATATCGATGAATTCAGAAGAGGAGGATATGTTTCGACAATTGATGATGCCTATGCTTTGCTTTCGGAACATATTTCAACCGGAAGGTATGAATTTGGTGCCGGTTACCAGGGAATATTTAAGAATAGCAATATATTAAAAATAAACGCAATCGGAACACATCACAAACGATGGGCATCAAATGCATCACGTCCTTTCGAATCAGAGGAAAACACAAAACTGCTTGACATTCAATATACGCATACGCTTACCGGAGGAAAACATCGTTTAACTTCGGGATTTACCTATAACGAAGAGAAAATAAATGAAGTAATTGATTTCAGGGTGCAACCGGAAAAGGGAGCAGATACGTATGGTGTTTATCTGCAGGATGAAATTGAATCATGGGATAAGTTCACCGTTGTAGGTGGCATTCGATATGATTATACAAAAAGTCCTTATATAAAAGCTTCAGCATTTAGTCCAAGGATAGGTCTACGATGGGAAGCGCGTCCTGAACTTACTATGCGTGCCAGTGTCGGTAGAGGTTTTAAGGTGCCCTATCTCTTTTCTGAAAATTTGCATCTATGTTCCTGTGCACCGCTTATCTACAATCCAGGCACACTTAAACCGGAAAGTTCATTGAGTTTCAATCTCAGCGGTGAATATTCGACAAATGATTTGGTATTTGAAGTGAATGTATTTCGTACCACCATTGATAAAAAAATATATTTTACCAAAAAAGGAGCTCCGCCGGGATATGATTTTGTTTTTGTCAATGGCAGTGGTGCTTATACACAAGGGATCGAAGCACAGGGTAATATAAAATTGACTGAAACTATGAAATTGGGATTAGGATTCACTTACGCAGATGCACAATACAAGGAAGAACAAGATTATGAAGTAGGAATTAGTAAAAAAATTATGCGTAATCCACAATTTACCGGTTTGTTTACTATCGAATATAACAACAGTATGCACGGCATAAAGGCAGAATTTATCGGTCATATGACAGGTTCCATGTATATTGAAAATTATGTTGAACAACGAATAGATCATACTCCTTCATATTTCATCTGCGATACAAATATTCAGAAAGAGTTGTTCAATGGTCATGTAATACCATCAATTGGAATTTATAATATTTTAAATTATGTACAGGAAATACGTTACACACCGCTTGATGAACATGGGGCAACATACATATATGCGCCTTTGACGGGCAGGTACCTTTACGGGATGGTGAGACTAAGATATTAGAAAGGGACTGGGGACTGGGGACTAGGGACTGGGGACTGGGGAAGCATTTCGAAGTATCTGAGCATTATCCCGAATAATTCCATATTCCTAAGCTAATTTCGTTTGCCTCTTAGAGACTTTGGAAAGCTTCAAGTAAGCTTGCTTCCCTATTCCCTAGTCCCCAGTCCCTATTCCCTAGTCCCCCATAAGCGCTCAAATAAGATAACCCTATAT
>MFGW01000089.1:0-1921 GCA_001780385.1 Candidatus Fischerbacteria bacterium RBG_13_37_8
TATTCCCCAGTCCCCAGTCCCTATTCCCAGTCCCCAATCCCCAGTCCCTATTCATAGCGGAGGGATTCGATTGGATTAAGGAGAGATGCACGTCGTGCCGGGAAATATCCTGCAAACAAACCTATCACACCAAGTATAATAGCAGTGATCAAGGCTATTTCCATTGAAAAAACCGGGTGCCCGATATAATCCCAAGCCATACCTTCCGCAGGTATATTCCGGACTATCCCAATAATTAACAGGGAAGCAAGAATTCCAATTACTCCACCAATCACTACAATAATAAGTGCTTCCAATAAAAATTGCAGGAGGATATAGATACTCCTGGCACCCAAAGCTAATTTTATTCCTATTTCTTTTCTGCGCCTGTTCACTGAAACGTACATAATATTTGCCACTCCCGTACCTCCTACGATAAGCGTAAGTGTGCCAATGATTATCATAAAGATTGCAAGTCCCATATTAATCTTAGTGAATCCTTCCTCCGATTCAATTACATCCCAGACTCTTAAAGCCTGTTTGTCTTCAGGATCGAATTTATATTTATTCCCCAATACTGCCAGTACTTTCTTCTGGATAAATTTTGCAAAAGTGGGATCTTTTGGTTTATAGATAATGCGGTCCAGATATCTGTCTCCAAACATTGCCTGAAATGTTGTAGCAGGAATTACAACCCTTTCAGCATCCGGTCCCCCATATTGACTTAACTGAAGTTTGTCTATCATTACTCCTATTATCGTAAAAGGAACAGTATTAATATGAATAATTTTACCTATTGCTTCTGATGTCCCAAATAATTTTTCTTTCATATCATTGCCAAGGAATGCCACTCGTCTCTTTAATTGCATATCAAGTTCATTGATGAACCTTCCCTTGGCCTGTGGAAAATGTGATCTCATACTATCGAATGAAGGATAACAGCCATTGACTTTAGCAGTGACGGTTGTTTCATCATGTGAAACGGTATTAGCCCAACGATCATATTCTCCGCCAATAAGTTCTATCTCGGGCAATCTTTGCTTTAAGAGTTCCACATCACTTTCTTTGAACATAATTCTTCTACCCTTCGGCAAGCCCTGGTAAGGAATTTGTGTTTGTCCTCCGGATAAAATTACAATCCCCTCTCCTAATCCACGTGACCCCTTAGAAAACTGAGTATTAATTCCTTCCCCAAAACTTAAAAGCATAACTATAGTAAGAGTACCCCAAGCAAGTGATAATACCGTCAAGGAAGCTCTTTTTCTTTGCCGTCGTAAATCTTTATAAAATAAATTAATGAGATTTATCAATCGCATAATTAATCCTTTATGGCAACAACCGGATTTAACTCGGCAGCTCTTTTAGCTGGCGGATAACCAGCCCATAAACCAGCAGCTCCAAGTATTATTATAGTAATCAGACCTATCGGCATAGAAATTATAGGATTTCCGATATATTCCTCAAGTTCTAACATGGGAAATACTGAAACCACTCCATAAGCAAGCAGAAATCCTAACAAACCACCCGTGATTACCAAAAGCATAGTCTCCGTTAAATATTGGGTGAGTATGTACTTCCTCGTTGCACCAAGTGCCATCTTGATCCCTATCTCCTTTCTCCTGTCTTCCACTATTAAACTCATGATGTTTGATAAGTTAATTGCACCAGCAATTAAGGTAAACGATCCCACTATGCCTAAAAAAATCTCAAATCCTAAAAAGAAATAGCGGAAAAAATCTTCATAATCAGAAGTGTCCCAAATCATCAATGCTTCTTTATCAGCAGGATCAAACCGGTATTTCCGTCCTAACATACGATAAATTTCATCCTCAACTTTTTTACTTAATCGATCGTCTCTTACCTTGAAGATGATATTATTTAAATATTTTTCTCCAAAAGTAGATGCATATGTCGAAATAGGTATTATCGCACGAGTACTATC
>MFGW01000089.1:1950-4095 GCA_001780385.1 Candidatus Fischerbacteria bacterium RBG_13_37_8
AACAGGTATTACTCCCGATATTCTCGAAAGAAATGCATTTTTTCCATGCTTTATTTCAATGGAATCACTGCTGTATTCGGGCGATATCATCACAATATTCCTTATATTGCTTTGCAAGTATTCTGCATCTTCTTCTTTCAGTGAAATTCCTCTCCCTTTTGCCAATCCTTCAAATGGCATCGAAGTTCTCATACCCCATATAATTCCTACCTTCTCGGCCATTCCATGCCATGTTTTCATCATTTGTCTTCGCAACCCATCACCAAATCCCATCAGCAATACTATCGAAACAGTACCCCAAAAAATTCCAAATAACGTCAAAAAAGTACGTAATTTCTGTCGCCTGATATCTTTTAACAACTGCGAAAATATCATCAACTACTCCTAAGGCTTTTAGTGCGATTATAGAACCAACCAGTTTATCTCAAATAATTCGCTCATTTTTTCACTCTATGCCTTCTTTGTGCCTTTTATTTAACTGCCATTTACAATAGTGCCGTCTTTGAGCTTGATCGTTCTCTGTGTTAATTTGGCAATCTCAGGATTATGAGTAATTACTAAAATAGTATATCCTTCTTTCCATAATTCCTGGAAAAAAGCTACAATTTCATCACCGGATTTCGAATCCAGATTTCCAGTCGGTTCATCAGCTAATAATATGGAAGGATTATTCACTAGCGCACGCGCAATCGCCACACGCTGCATTTCTCCTCCCGATAATTCCGTGGGTTTATGTTCTATCCTCTCCTTTAATCCAACCCTTTCAAGTAGTTCCGTCGCACGTTTTTTTCTCTGTCGGGCCGATACACCGGCAAATACCATCGGTAACTCCACATTCTCCAATGCCGTCGCATAAGGTAATAAATTAAAATTCTGAAAAACAAATCCTATTTTTTGATTTCGTACCGAAGCTAGCTTGTCCAAAGTAAAACCACTTACCTTCTCGTGCTCAAGAAAATAATCACCACTGGTAGGCGTATCTAAACATCCCATAATATTCATGAGCGTTGTCTTGCCTGAACCGGATGGACCCATTAAGGAAATAAATTCGCCTTTCTTTACCTCTATGCTTATATCTTTTAATGCATCTACTTTCACTTTCCCCGTATCATATGTTTTCTCTATATTTCTCATTTCTATCATATGCTATTCCTCCTCAATCAAACTTAACCTCACTTTACGTTATTTCCTTGGGCGGCCGCTCTACCAGCATCTGCCCTTCCTTTAATCCTTCTGTTACCTCTATCATAATTCCGTCACTTAAACCAGTCTGTATCACCTTCCGGTTCACCTGGTCGTTCTCTCCCTTTATCTCAACATATGCCTTCCCCTCCTTAAACTCAACAAGCCTCTCCGGTATCGTAATTACTTTATCCTTCTTCTGAATAATTACTTCAGCATTGGCTGAATAACCAGCACGTATCATTACTCCTTTTTCATCATCTATTTTTATTTCTACATCAAATAATGTCGCATTCTCCTCTTTCTTCGCTTTCGGCGATATTCTGACAAGCGTTCCCTTAATAATCGTATCCGGTAAAGCACCAATTTTTATATTTACCTTCATTCCTTCCTTTATCTTGCCAACATCTATTTCATCTACCGTTCCTTTAAAAAGTAATGCACTCATATCCGCCATCGTTATTAAATCCGTGCCCGCCTGATATGAAGTCAAGGGAACTATCGGATCTCCCTCATTGACCTTTCGCTCTAATATCGTACCTTCTATCGGCGACCTGATTATGCTCTCCACATATTTCTCCACTATCTTCGTCCTTCCTTTTTCTACAAGCGCAAACCTCTCCTCTACTATCTTTAACTTTAACTGCGCTTCACGATAATTGCTCAATTTATCATCATAAGCCTGCGGAGAAACAATTCCTTTCTCATATAATTCCTTGCTCCTCTGATACTCTGTCTTTACCGTTTCCATATCCATTTGTGCAAGCTCTACATTTCTTCTCGCTTCTACATATTCTAATGGCGTCGGATCTGGTCGAATCTCTATCAGCATATCTCCCGGCTTCACATAATCCCCTACTTCAACCATTACTTTTCTCGCTATCCCTGATATCTTTGACTTTACAAATATTTCCTGCTTGGGCACAATATTGCCAATTGCCAATGCCTTCTCCACTATCTCTC
>MFGW01000089.1:4118-4388 GCA_001780385.1 Candidatus Fischerbacteria bacterium RBG_13_37_8
AGCCCATTCTCCTTACCATTATTCGCCTTCACAAAATAAAATACAGCTCCCGCTATTACCACAATTAAAAATGCAATGATTAAAACCTTCTTCATATTATTTTCTCCTTATCCATACGCTTACAACATTCTGCGCATTTTCATTTATTTCTATTTATCCTTTATCTGATAGACGAAACCTTTCATTAAAAGGTTTCATTATTGATAATAAAGGGAATAGTCTCTTCATCATTTAATTCTTGCATTTTTGGCAAAATTTTTTATTGAAAAA
>MFGW01000089.1:4434-5166 GCA_001780385.1 Candidatus Fischerbacteria bacterium RBG_13_37_8
ATTAGAAATTTTTTTTTTTGGTAGCTAGTCCCTATTCCCCAGTCCCCATTCCCCATTCCCTATTCCCCAGTCCCTAACTTATCCATAGCGGAAGGATTCGGCTGGCGAAAGTTGTGCCGCACGCCGCGCCGGATATAAAGTGGCTAGAAAACTGATCACCATTGACAATAATACTATCAATAATACATCCGTAATATAAATGCGAAAAGGCAAATAGGGAATAAAATAAACATCCTGCGGCAAATGTATTATTTGATACGAATCAAATACATAGCTTATCGTTAATCCGATCAATGTCCCTAAAATTGTTCCAATGCATCCGATAATTACTCCCTGGTACATAAATACTTTCATTATGCTCCCCCGCGTTGCCCCCATACTCATTAGCACAGCAATATCTTTACTCTTTTCCATCACCATTAAAACAAGATTACTGATTATATTAAATGCTGCTACTACAACTATAAGTGTCAGAGTAATAAATAACATGATCTTTTCAAGTTTCATTGCTGAAAATAAGGACCTGTTTTGATTTATCCATGTATCAACAATTACATGATGCTCAAACATTGCATCTATTTCTGACGCAATACGCTCCGCATCATAAATATCTTTAATACGCACTTCAATCAAACTCACACCATCATTACTATTAAATAATTTTTGTGCTGTTTTTAAAGACACAAATGCCCATGTTGCATCATATTCGTACAAACCATAGCGAAAAATACC
>MFGW01000089.1:5279-8750 GCA_001780385.1 Candidatus Fischerbacteria bacterium RBG_13_37_8
CTTCACCAAGCAATATTTGCGGTTTTTCGCTTTCCTGTGCTAATTTCTTTATATCGCCGAGTATGACTTTTCCGACTTGAATATCCGCTACCGTCAATTTACCATCTTTCATCCTGACATCGATTCCTTTAACGACTACTCCTTCTGTACCAGACATGCCAGATATTAATCCCTTTTCATATATCACTGCGCTCGCCTGCGTTACTTCTTTCATATTTCTCAGTTTTACTAGCATTTCTTCCCAACTATACATGTATTTACTTTCCAGCGGATATACCAATACATGCGCAGTAGCACCGATTATCTTATTCTGTATTTCTTCCTGGAATCCGGTCATTAATGACACGGATACTATGAGCGCTGCCACACCTAATGTAATCCCTATTATAGAAATGGCGGTTACCAATGATATGAGCGCCTGCTTACGTTTTGCTTTTAAATAGCGCAATGCAATAAACAGCTCATACTTCATTGAACGCGCCTCCCGGCTCCAACCTCGAATTCATACCGATGGGGCGCAAGTTGTTTTACCTGGCATGTGATATCAAGAAATTTTCGAATTGTTTCCAGGTTTGATTTTGCATGCGAAGTGTACCGGTTACAGGTAAATTCGGATAGCTCGCTACATTGAACCAGCGGCAACAACAATTGATCAGACATAAATTCATCTGCAGTTGCTCCACTATCCAGGAATGAAATAAATTTATTGCAAGCTTCTGCCGCAACCTGTTCTGCCAATTTACCCTTTTCTCCTAATCCTGTAAAACAACATACCGTCTGTTCAAAAACTGCGCTGATTGCAATTGTCGTATTCCTGGATAATGATGATAATGACCCGCATTGCACAGACATATTTTCATATGAATTAACGTATGATATTAGAATTCTTTGTGCAGCTTCTGCCTGGCGTTTAGCAACTTCATCACGTAAATTCGTATGTGCAGAATAAATCTTAAGATTGACTAATTTTCCCCGCTCTAATAATTTAATCGGCACAATCTTTTCTAGGGGATGAATTATTGCTTTTATTAATCCTCCTCCATGTGGGTAAAAACCTGCTTTTTCCATGCTTACCTGTATTTTTAATCCCATTTTATTCATGAACCAAACCCAGCATTCATTGATATAATCAAATGTTGGGCTCCAGGAAACATGCGTCCCCCCCTGAAACAATAGTTCAGAAGGTGATTGTTGCATTGCAAGCGGCAGATACACGGCATGAAAAAGCAAGGATGCTGAGCCTGCTGATTTTATTCTGAATTCGTAGGAGCCACTCTTTATTTCGCCCGGCGCAAAAGTTATCTCCAATGAACGTTGTGCTGCACCCTCGACTTTTGCATCACATATTTGTTGTGCAGCATTTACGGCTTCCAGGTGTTGCGGTTGCAGTCCGGGATTAGGACGCGCTGTTCTTATATTCACCATTTTAAATGGTTTACCTGTTATCATCGACAGGGCAAGTGAAGTGCGCAGCATCTGCCCGCCACCATCAACCCCATCTATCATTATATATTTTTGTGCATTCATATACCCCCATTGTACCATAAAAAAGAAGCACACGCATTTTTGGGACCAGTCCCTATTCCCTATTCCCCAGTCCCTATTCCCCAGTCCCCAGTCCCCAGTCCCCAGTCCCCAGTCCCCAGTCCCTATTCCCCAGTCCCCAGTCCCCAGTCCCCAGTCCCCAGTCCCTATTCCCTATTCCCTTCCCTTGTGTTATATTATTTAACTTCGAGGAGTGCGCGTAATGTGTGGTATTGCAGGAATATACATAGCAGAACAAGAGACTGCGCCGGAGCATGCTGATGCAGTGCGATGCATGATGCAGGTACAGGCGCATCGTGGACCGGATGCAGATGGTATGATGAATCCGGCACCGGGTATTATTTTCGGACATAGGAGATTGCGCATCATCGATTTATCACCACAGGCAGCTCAGCCAATGTCTAATCAAGCCGGTAATATTTGGATTGCGTACAATGGCGAAATATATAATTTCAGGCAATTGCGTTCAGAACTGCAATATGCCGGTTGCAGGTTCAATAGTAATTCAGATACAGAAGTAATACTTGCTGGGTTTGAAACATGGGGTATTGAAAAATTATTGGTTTCGCTTCGCGGAATGTTTGCATTTGCGTTATGTGATGCAAGAGATAAGAGAAATATATTACTTTATCTTGCACGGGACAGGTTGGGAATTAAACCGTTATATTATGCTATGACACCGGGGCGTATTATTTTTGCATCAGAAATAAATGGAATACGAGCAAGCGGTTTATTGGATACAAGCGAAATTGATATGACTTCGATGGCGGGTTTTCTGATTCTTGGTTCCATACCCGGACCACGCACTTATCTTAAAAATATTGTTTGCCTGCCGCCGGGCACATATATGCCCATTACTATCAAAGATAATGAAATTGATACTGATATCATGCGTTACTGGGAAGTACCGGCAAGCAACGTAGAAAGCATTCAACTGGTTGAGGAGAGACAAAACCTGACTCGGCATGTACTGGAATTATTGCAAGAAACGGTGAATATACATCTTATCAGTGATGTACCAACCGGTACCTTTCTCAGTGGTGGAATGGATTCGTCAACCACTACTGCACTGGCAGCACAGCAATTGACTGAACCATTGAATACCCTCACTATCACATTCGAAGAGCCGGAATTCAATGAAAGCACTTATGCGCGAATTGTCGCAGATGCTTTTCGCACCAATCATACGGAGATACGAATTGACGGGAAACAATTCATGCAGGAAATTCCGGCAATTCTGCATGCTATTGATCAACCGAGCAATGATGGTGTCAATACTTATTTCATATCTAAGGCAGCAAAAAAAGCAGGTTTGACGGTATTATTATCCGGACTGGGGGGTGATGAATTATTTCTCGGTTATCCGTATTATGCCGCACTCTGGAGATATAGGAAACAGTTTGACATGCTGTGGAATTCGCCCGGATTCACTATTTCTGCATTGTTTAAATTACTTGCAAAAACGGGTGGAGCCTTTGCTTCATCTTCATGGAAAAGATTCAGTTATATCAAGGAAAAAAATCCTCTCTATCTCTATAATGCAGTAAGAGGCATGTTTTCTCCAAAAGAAATACAGGCGTTACTCGGCATTTCAGCATCAAGTTTTAACACGCTTTATGAAGAATTGTTCAATGAAATTGGTATTCATACAAATATTAAGGAGCTTGAGCATGCAAATATCATAGATGCTATTAATTCATTAGATTTTCATCTGTATCTTGCCAACCAGTTATTACGGGATTCGGATGTAATGGGGATGGCTCATTCAATAGAAATACGCGTACCATTTCTGGATCATGTGCTCATGGAATATGTCAAGGGAATACAGGTATCACAGAAAATGGATGCGAAAATTGAGAAGATCATACTTGTAGAAGCAATGAAAGAAATACTTCCGAAAGAAATACTGGCGAGGAAAAAATGGGG
>MFGW01000089.1:8853-10261 GCA_001780385.1 Candidatus Fischerbacteria bacterium RBG_13_37_8
TTTGCGGAATTTAAGACAGGACGGTCGCATTGGTCAAAACCATGGTCCTGCCTGATATTTAATGAATTCATGAAAAAATAATAGATTTAATTGTCATTGTGAGCATTCTGTAGGGGCAGACCTATGCGTCTGCCCTTACTTAGCGCTTGCGTAAAAATAACTTGGCAATTTTGCTGCCCAATCTTCACATTATCTTTGACAGATTATCGGTCGCAAAATCCTCGAAATAGCGCTGCTATTCCTGCGGTTTTGCCTCCTCAAATCTGTCAAATCTAATGTAAATTTGGGCGCAAAAAACACCAAGTTATTTTTACGCAAGCGCTTAGGCAATCCCGAACGGAATAGAAGCATCAACATCAGGGATTGCCACGCACACCTTCGGTGTGCTCGCAAAGAATAGCGTTACGGATTATTACGTCCTGCTGACGCAGGACTCATAATGATAAAGGATACCAAAAATGAAATTATTAGTTACGGGAGCAAAAGGAATGTTAGGAACAGACCTGGTTGCTCTTTTAAAAGAAAATGGTAATACTGTATTTGAAACAGATATAGAAGAGCTTGATATTACCTCTTTTCAGGATATTACTGTATTTATGCAGGAAGCAAAACCGGAGATAGTGATCAATTGTGCTGGGTACACGCAGGTTGACCGTGCAGAAGAGGAACCGGAATTAGCTAATTTACTCAATGGAACAGCAGTGAAACATCTTGCGACGGCATGTGCGAATAGTAATATTCCGTTGTGTCATATCAGTACCGATTATGTATTTGATGGAGAGAAGGAGGGAGCGTATCTTCCGGAGGATGTACCCAATCCAATAGGCGCTTATGGCGCTTCAAAATTAGCCGGGGAGCGTTATTTATTGGATATATGCAGGAGGTATTATTTAATCAGGACAAGCTGGCTTTACGGAAAAAACGGAAATAATTTCGTACGAACGATGCTCCGGTTGGCAAAAGAACGCAATGAATTACGAGTCGTGCATGATCAAATTGGTTCACCCACGTGGACAGTGACGCTTGCGCGCATTATTTATCTTCTTATTCAGACAGCGCAATACGGTATTTATCATGCTGCTGATGAAACAAATGGAGGAATAAGCTGGTATGAATTTGCATGCGAAATAATGCGTGTAGCAGGCTATACAATACCGGTTATTCCGATTGAGACGAAAGATTTTAAAAGCCTGGCGCGGCGACCAAAAAATTCATTGCTCGACCTCACTAAAACGAAGGAAGCAATCAAGGAAGAAATACCGGAGTGGAACGATTCATTGTACCAGTTTATTAATAAGGGACTGGGGACTGGGGACTAGGGACTAGGGACTGGGGACTGGGGATTGGGGACTAGGGATTGGGGACTGGGGACTGGGGACTAGGGACTAGGGACTGGGGACTGGGGACT
>MFGW01000090.1:0-3284 GCA_001780385.1 Candidatus Fischerbacteria bacterium RBG_13_37_8
TCAATAACACCTTCTTCATTCTCAACCTTTTTGACGCGACCTAATAGTTTGCTCAGAGGACTTTCATTAACGATTGTATAATACGTTATTGTTGCTACGGGCTGGTCCATCCTTTTATCAATTACTTGTTCTATTAATCCGGGTCGCGCACGGTTTGTTATGCCGTAATCGTTCATTGGATCAAAGTAAGTATACTCCCATAGCGGACTCCCATCAGGTCCTGTTACAAGCTTCAAGCGCGGGTATGCACCCTCGACTCCGATAAACACAAATACATCCTGCACATAGTTGACATACTCGACTTCGTAACTATAACTGTACTTTCTGCCATGATTGTCCTGCACATCCTGCAGAAGCACTATATAATCTGTTACACCCTCGTGCGGGTATACCTGAGAAGCATAGGTAAATCCAACATACACTCCATTGGGGATTTCGTTGACCGTATTATCAACACGATTTGGCGCAATCTTCCCTTCTGCATAATCCTGATAGGTATACGTCCAGCAGTTATTGAAATAATCACATTCCGATCGCAACATGCCGTTCTTGCTATAACCGTTCAATTGCTGATCCTTGAAGAAGATATATATTCTCTCATTATCATAATCTGCCAATTCATAATAGCATTCTGAATCGATTTGTAATCCTTTAATTGCCATTATTCGGGATTTGTCCGATTGAAAACTTATTTCATTGCATACATCTGAATCATTACCGGTAAATTCAACGGTTGCTTGCATATTCTGAAAATATGCTTTATCCGGTATTCCAATGCCTGAGCTGGGCACAATCACGAGACCTATATCAAGGCTGCTGTACCATGCCAGTCCTAATGAGCTAATGTTTTTATTTGAAGATAAGTAATAGCGTGTGAATTTAATAGAAACACTCAATGCATCCCCAATTAAATATTCTTTTATCCTATTGCAAGTAAAAAATCAAAAGTCTAATCCCTTAATAATTTTTAAAAACCGTTTATGATTTAAAATGAAAAAGCTAATAGCATAGCTTCCATCTTCTATTCATTCATCTGCCCTAAAATAAAGTTTCAATATCCTCTTTGCTCTTTGATAATCCTTTTTAAGCACCCATAATTCCGCAGGTCCAATGTAATTAGTGAATTCCGATCCAGCATCTAACTCTTCTTTCCTAAACATCGTTTGTATGCTATGCTGCTCAAGAAGATCCTGTGCCATTTTAGCTAATAAGCCAGTTGAGAAACTCTGCAAAAAAACAATATTAGAATTCCTTTTCATAATTTACAATTAAACATATGATAAGTCATAAAGTTCCAGGGATATATAGTTTATCGCCAAGGCTTTTTCATTTTTCTATAGAAGTCATATTATTTTGACTCATTGAAAACATAATTTCGTGACAACATATAAACGGGAATAGAATATGAGTATCTAAAACATATCTAAATCTATAATTAAAATCATCGCTAAATATTAGTTTATTATCATTCTCGTTTATTTTCAGGTCGCATATTTTTGATGAAGTTATTACATGATCTTTGCTCATAAGAAACAAATAATCGTTATCTGAATTTTTAGATGATATTGCCTTTATAAATTTACTGTCCAATTCTATTTCCAAACTATAAAGATCAAATTCTTCATTTTTTCTAAAAGAAATTGTTGAAATTTTAGGTTTACTTAACTCATTGTCGCATTTTATATCTTTTTGAGTAAAATTTTCATTGTTCTTTTTATTTCTGACAAAACATTGCAATATATTAATGTTAACAAAAAGAAAAGGGAGATTGTATTGTATTAAATATGGTGAATGATTATAAAGTTCAGGTATGGTACTGAAATTAGGTTCGGAAATTTCAAATATTAGCAAAAATAATCTTATAGGTTTTTTATTCTTATATGAGATCTCCTCTTCAGCTCTAAATACTGAAAAATAATCGCCTTTGCGCCAGGCTTTGTTAAAATACGAAATGGGAACTAATTTACCATTGATTATTTTATTAAAAATACCTAATTTGTTATTACATCCTGTTAAATCTATTTCAATCCAATCAGACATTTTCTTATCTATATCGCTAATTATTGCAGATAAATTCTTATTTGAAGTATATTTTGCATAATATAAATCAAATTGCTTTCTTTTGATATTTTTAGAATTCATAGGTATCGGGATATCTTTATTATTATTATTGCAGCAATAAAGAACTATAATAGATAATAAACACATATAAAAGCATATCCTTATCCTGTTATTGAATTTATTTTTTTCAATCATAATCATAATTAGTAATGGAGATATAAACCTCTGATTTATGCCAATCATATTTTATGTGGATGGTCAGAATTTTTGTCTTATCTTTATTGTACCAAATTTTATCTCTACACATATATTTTTCTTTCCCGCTATAACACCTTGCAATGTTATTGGAATCATAATATTTTGTCCATTCTTTAGGATTTATTGCTGAATCATAATATTTTGAAATTTCATTAATCCCTAATTTGTCATTTTCATAAGAAATTTTAAGGTCATGATCATGAACAAAATTTTTATTAATATCAATGAATATTGAATTATTACTATTGCATGCTAAGAGAAAAATAACTAATAATATTGCGCATTTTAAATTGTAATTTCTTATAATCATTTTGGTGGAAGACATCCGCATCCTGATCCTCCTTGTATTCCAATTGTCCATTCTCTCTTTTCAGGATCAAAATGGCAATCCAAATGTTCTCTAGTTTCTTCTAATTCGCATCCAATTTTCATTTCTTCTTGAAAACCTCTTTCACATTGTTCAGAACAAAATTTATGTCTGTAGCAAGATACATTGCACCATAATTTTATTATGTCAATGCATCCGACAGGTTTCCACCAGCATTCACACATTGATCCCCTAACAATCATTTTAGAAAACATCAAATCATATTTAAGAAAACTATTTTTGCTTATCTGCTCACATTTATTTCTCTCTTTGGCTTTTGTTAGCTTCCATTCTGTATAAACGCATACGGTTCCAAAAGGATCTATATATATCAATGGATTATTTTTGGTATAGGTATATGCGTTGGATGCTGAATTTAATATAATATCTTTGCTCAAAAACCTAGCATAGTATTGATCATAATATCTCCACCTATAATAGTACATTTCATTTTCTGAGATTTCTCTAGATGTATATGCATATTGATTAATAATATTCTCGCTTCTGATAAATGGATTATTTAACTCCCCCCAAGCGCCATAGCGGTATTGATTTTCGATGTTGCTGTTGTTTGAGTTATCAATGATTTGCCGTATAG
>MFGW01000090.1:3339-3662 GCA_001780385.1 Candidatus Fischerbacteria bacterium RBG_13_37_8
TTGAAATGCAGGTTCATCTATTCCAGGTCCATGAACATAACGATAGGTCGAAGAACTTATTTCCTTTATTACGTCTTCATTATGATAGATATAAGTTGTCGTCACTCCATCTACTACCTTCTTGAATCTGTTGCCCTCAAAATCGTAGTAATAATACGCATTACGTTCCAAGCCATTCTCATACCACTGAAGATGTGTAAGTCTATCTTCTTTGTCCCATGTATACAAAGCATCTCCTGACTGAGAGATCGTTGATGGGCATCCATTGATATTATGAGGTTCATCTTCCTCAGGGCATAAATCTGGATTAGTCTCTGCTTTTG
>MFGW01000090.1:3696-4857 GCA_001780385.1 Candidatus Fischerbacteria bacterium RBG_13_37_8
ACATGCGCTTCCGTCATGACGCAGCAATTGTGAATTATTGCTTGAGCTGACTTTATAATATGAGTAAGCAGTAGCGGACCCTGGCACGATTGTTTGCGAGAGGCGATTGCCTATATTATCGTATGCCCAGGTATGTTCAACCGGTATATCCTGGTAATTTGTTTTTGTGAGCTGATACAGTGAATCATAGTAATATTGTTCATTACGTGTAACAGGAGTATCTTCATACACATTCTCAATCATTGATGTGCGGTATCCTTTTTTCTTCCAATCGCTGATTTGATAGTCATAATCATAACCGTATGAATAGTGAGAGACTGCATCTTGCTCAGGATCAGGTGGACTACTTATGGCTTTTTTCCAGTTGATTATTTCTTTCAGCCGTCCCTGTACATCATATGCATATTCTATTGCAGGATGCGCGCCAGAGTAAGGATAATTCACGCTTTGCTTCTGACCTGTGAGTGTGTAATTGTAGCTCATATTTTTTCCATCACGGTTTATTTCATGCACAGAACCATCTGCATAATAGGAATAACTGACTGTCTTGCTGTCTCCAGAAAGTGAATAGCTTAACAACTGGTCGTTTTCGTCATAACTATACATGAGAGAATAAAGCTGTGTTGTGCCTTCTTTGACGATGATTTGTGATAATCTAAATAATGAATCATATATATATTCTGTTTTTCTTGCCGGGGTATTCGTGTTATCCGTTACATCCAGAAGCATCTGCATATTTTTATTATACGTGGGGAGCATGTAATTGTAAATAATATTCGCTCCGTTTCCATAATCTTTTATTGTCAGCCGGCCCAGTTCATCATACGTGTAGACAATTTGCTGTCCCATGGCGTCTATTTTTTTCTTCAGTTGCCCGTTGTCATAATATTCATATAGAACATCGCATGGAATATCCCCCGGGCAAATATTACCAGAAATGATATCCTGATAATCTATTCCTATTAATCGTCGCATATTATCGTAATAATATTTCGTTACATACCCGTTCGCATCGGTAATAGAATAAAGCAGACCGGTGTAAGGATTATCTTGATCAGAGTATTTGTAAGTAGTGGTGATATTTTGCCCGCCGACATCATTAACGGTGCGTACAAGATTGCCATAATGGTCATTGCATGACTTTGTAATAATATTGTTGGC
>MFGW01000090.1:4946-5172 GCA_001780385.1 Candidatus Fischerbacteria bacterium RBG_13_37_8
TTCTTGAGCGGATAAGCAGGATTCTGCGGATTGTCATCATAATATTCATAACGTGTGTAATTACCTGCTTCATCCTTGTAATATTTTATTTTTCCATAAGATGTGTAGCAGTACTGCTGCGAGGGCGTTGCAGCGCCAGGATTTTTAATTCCTGTTATGTGTCCGCTATAAAGGTCTATCGCGAATGTATACTCAGCGCCATTTACCTTCTTAGTAACCTTTGTGC
>MFGW01000090.1:5205-9217 GCA_001780385.1 Candidatus Fischerbacteria bacterium RBG_13_37_8
TATAATTATATTCAATGACGCCTTCTTCGTTTTCTACCTTTTTCACACGACCGAGTTTGTCATCTATAAGACCTGCGGTAACCATCGTATAGTACTCGATCTTTGCTACCGGCTGATCTATTCTTCTATCAATTACTTCAGTAATTAAGCCAGGCCGTGCGCGGTTTGTGTAATTATAAGGAGCGTATTTATCACTGGGATCATTAGGATCATAGTAAAGGTATTCCCATAAAAGCTCCGGATTAGTGTCAGGACCGGAAGTTACATACTTCAGACGAGGATACGATCCCTGCACGCCTACAAAAACGAATACATGCTGTACATAATTCACATACTCGACTTCATAATCATACGTATATCTTCTTTCATAATTGTCCTCGATTCTCTGCAATAGCAGAATATAATCGGTCGCACCCTCATGCGGATATTCCTGAGCTGTATATGAAAATTCGATATACATTCCATTGGGAGTTCCATTTACCGTATTATCCACACGATATGGCGCTAGCTTTCCTTCTCCATAATCCTCGTAATCATACGTCCAGCAATTGTTATAATAATTACACTCAGCCCTCAACATTCCTTTCTTACTATACGTATTTAGTTGTTGATTCTTAAAGAAAATATATTTTCTCTCGTTATCATAATCAGTCAATTCATAAAAACATTCAGAACCGATCTCTAATCCTTTAATAGCCATTATTCTGGATTTTTCTGAAGTGAAACTTATCGCAGTACATACATCAGAGTCTGAATCCGTGAATTCAACAGTCGTGTGCTTATCTTGAAAGTAAGCCTTTGACGTGCCGACAACAACCAATCCGATATCGAGGTTTGTATACCATGCCAAACCTAACGAACCTATATTTTTGTTGGCTGAAAGATAATATCGCGTGAATTGATACGGAAAGCCTTTTCCCTGCACAACAAGGTCAGTTTCGACACGTTCATATCCGCTCCCGGAGATTACCGGTGATGTCTTGCACGGCAGACATTCGGTTGTACAACATTTGCAATTCGTGCAGATGCACGGATAATCACCACTCCCTATGCAGACTCCATGCGGCGGCGGCTCTTCCGCAAAAACTCCGCTTGCCATCTTTGCATCTGAATCGAAATGTACAGTAGAAGCCGTGTATCGTTTCGTAATATCACCGCAAAATGGCACAAACATGTTCTGCGGATTTATCGCAAAAATAGCCAAGAAAAAGCTTCCTATTTTTTATTATTGATATAAATCCTTCTTGTTTCTTGTGCAGGTATTTCTAATTCATGACAGCAAGCATATGAATACAGGAGATGAGAACCTATCGTCGTTAAAATGTTTTTTGAATTATTATTAAAGCCTATCATATTATCCTCAATATTAACATATTTCATTTTTGAAAAAGATATAATATGATTCTTATTTAATAAGAATAAAAAGGAAAAATCTTCTTCATCTTTAGGTATGAGCATTTTTTCTTTATTAATATAGATTAACAAATTGTAATAATCACCAAAGCCAGCCTTTTTAATTAATATTTTTTCGATATCTTTGGAACTTATTTCAACAGGACAATCTATTTTATCTCCCCATTCTATAAACTCCGAAACAACTCCATTATTTTCCTCTAACCTTATATTTTTCGCATAACATTTTAACAACTTTAGATCTTTTATTAAATCTTTATCCCTATATTCTATTTCATGAGGAAAGCCATTTTGAAAAGCAGATTCACTATTAAAATTTTCATTAATCATAAAGAAGACATCGATTTTGCGTTTTACGCTGTTGCACATTTCTTTTTCAAAATGAATAATAGAGATATATTTATCCTTCTTCCACGACATATTGTACATAATGTATTGTGAAATCTTTTTATTACTCATTTTTTGAAAAAGCAAAAATTTGAAATCGCATCCTGACAGGTTTATTTTATTCCACCCCTTCATAACTTTTTCTACCTTTACTATTTCTTCATTAACATCATTATCTACTGAATAATTCAAATAATAAATATTCCATGTATTAATATTTACATCATTTGCGTCGGGCAAGAAAGGAATATCATTTATTTTATTTTCACAATACATAAGAATTATCAATGAACAAATTATAGTAACAATGTTTGATGATTTATATACAATCTTATTCATAATCGATGTTTACAAGCCATATTTCGATGCGAAATAGATTTATATCTTTTTCCGTTATAATAAGATTAAATTTCTTTTTGTTATCGCAGCTAATCCATGTAATAATTCTGCAAGATCTATTGTTTGTTGATTCATTACTAAATTCACCCGAATCATCAATTTTGATCCATTTATTATCTTTTAAATGCTTATCATAGAAGTTTATGATATTTAGCATAGTATCAATTTTAGATGTGTAAATGATTTGAATATCTTTTTCACGCCTAAAATCATTCTTCAACTCCAATAAATCAGATATTTTTGACACATCATTATGGCATTGTGCCATTAATAGCACAATTAATAAAATAATTATTGAATATCTAAAATTATTCTTCATCATGTTATTTTGGTTCTAAGCATATACATGGTGATCCACGTCCATAATTCCAAACTTCACGATCAGGATCAAAATGACATTTAACATGTTCTTCCTTCTCTTCTATTTCACACCCTATTTTTTCTTCTAGGCCTGGACATTTTGCTGTACATTATAAAGGGTAAGAATTTCTTAAGCAGGTAATATCACACCATAATTTGATAATTCCAAAACAGCCAATTTGCCGGAAAAAGCATTGACATCTTTCTTTCGGAATAAATTCTCGGCGAATGAATACCAATTTCCATTTAGGAAATACTTTTCTGTTTCTTTCTTTGCATTTAGTTTTATCAATATTTTTAGGATCAGCAGGTCTCCAGGCTTCATATAGACAACCATTTTTAATCTCCTGCGTGCCATATGGATCAATAAATATTAAAGGGCAATTTTTAGTATAAGAAAACGCATTTGAGGGATTATTTAATAGTATATCCTTGCTGATAAATTTTGCTAAGTATGATTTATAATATCTCCATCTATAGAAATAATTTTCATTCTCTGCAAATTCTTTTGCAGTAAAAGCAAAGGGATTATTTATATTTTCGCTTCTGATAAAAGGATCATCTAATTCCCCCCAAGAACCATAGCGGTACTGATTTTCAATGTTGCTGTTGTTGGAGTTATCGACAATTTGCCGTATGGAACCAAGTCCGTCAGCGAAATAATAGAAGGGATTCGAGCACGCATCGTTGGCACATAGAAATGCCGGTTCATCTATTCCAGGTCCATGAACATAACGATAGGTCAAAGGACCTATTTCCTTGATAATGTCCTCATTATGATAAATATAAGTTGTAGTCAATCCATCTACAACCTTCTTGAATCTGTTGCCGTTAAAATCGTAGTAATAGTACGTATTGTGTGTCAAGCCATTCTCATACCATTGAAGATGTATAAGTCTATCTTCTTTGTCCCAGGTATAAAGGGCGTCTCCCGAATGCAATAGCTGGGATGGGCATCCATTGACATCATGTGGTTTATCTTCATCAGGGCAATAATCCGGATTAGTCTCCGCTTTCATACATAGTAAGTTGCCGTTCTTGTCCCATATATAGCAAGCGCTTCCATCATGGCGCAGTAATTGTGAGTTATTGCTTGAGTTTATCTTATAGTATGAGTAAGAAATAGAAGAGTCGGGCGCTGTTGTCTGTGAGAGACGATTTCCTATACTATCATACGCCCAGCTATGCTCAACTGGTATATCAGCATAGTTTGATTTCGTGAGCTGATACAGTGAATCATAGTAATATTGTTCGTTACGTGTTACAGGAGTATCTCCATACACATTCTCAATCATTGATGTGCGGTATCCTTTTTTCTTCCAATCGCTGATTTGGTAGTCATAATCATAACCGTATGAATAGTGAGATACTGCATCTTGCTCAGGATCAGGTGGACTACTTATGGCTTTTTTCCAGTTGATTATTTCTTTCAATCGTCCTTGTACATCATATG
>MFGW01000091.1:0-3490 GCA_001780385.1 Candidatus Fischerbacteria bacterium RBG_13_37_8
CATTTTATCAATGAGTGCTTGAGAGATGCGCTGATTATTTTTGAGCATAGCAAATACTTTTTCGCAGAAGATGATATTAGGCGCTTAGCGCAAATTTCAGACCAACCTTTCATGAAAGAATCTTTCATCCCCGTCAATGAAAATGCGCGCCTGTGGCAACTACCTATGTCTCTCCGCTCCTTGCATTTTCATGACAACATGTTTGTTCTAAATTATTATTTTTCCTTTTTCACTTTGCGCCTTTGTGCCTCTATGCCTTTTTGGACACCCCAAAGTTTTTAAACTCGATAGCGCAGGCAATTTGATATGGAAAAGAACTTACGAAGGTACGTATAGTGATTATGCTTATTCAATTCAGCAAACGACCGATGGTGGATTCATTTTAGCTGGCGAAACCACTTCATATGGTGCAGGAGTTAATGACGTTCTTGTAATAAAGCTGAATTCTTCTGGAAATATAACCTGGCAAAATGCTTACGATAACTAAGATTATGAGCGCGCTAATTCAATCAAGCAATCAATGGACGGAGAATATGTAATAACAGGTGAAAAAAAACAGAATATAGTTTTATTGAAGCTTGATTCGTCGGGAACTATTGTTTGGCAATACTTTTATGGAGAGATCACTTGGTGGGATTATGCAACATCTGTTGAACAGGATATTTCTGAAAGCTATATTGTAACAGGACTGGGTCATTTTAATGTTCCTGATCTGATCGTTTTTTACAAGATTGAGATGACCAGTAGAAATTGCAATTATCGTGGTTCGACAGCCCTGACTACCACTGCTTCAGCTTTGACTCCTGCAATTCCTGCCATAATCATCGGTGCACCCGACTTGGGTGTAGCTGCGCCTGCATTTGTTGTTGAAGCGCCTGCCATAACTCGCGATGGCTGGTGGTAATGAAGTTTAAGAAAAAGCAAGGGGATTTTTTTATGGCTGGAATGTCTCCTGCATAAGATAAAACCAAATTGCTTTTTTTATAATTAGGGCTACAGCCTTTGATTTAATTATTTAAGTATCAATTCCTGATCTTTATAAAGAACAATAATTGTGTTAAACCCATATCTTTCAATTATATGCTCACTTTTTCTTACCTCTTTTATGCATTCCATGATGCAAAGGATGAAACGAGCCTTTCTTCCTTGCAAACAGCAATAGAAGCTGTTAAAAGTAATGAGCCAACAGTATTTGCTCTTGGTTTTGGCGGGGCATTGAAAGATGAAAATATGAAATAATTTCTCAATGCAACTGCATAGACATCAGAGGGAACTGTCCATAGTGAGGAAGCAAGGCTTTATTTCTCCTTGCTGCAGGAAATAAGTTTTAAAAAAGCGCTAAATATTAATAATCAAGCATACCTTAAGAATGTTTTTGGCTTTGTGTTACTTACTTCCTTTATTTATTATTTTCATTGAAAGTTCTGCACTGCGCAACACGCAATGAATTTTTAGAGACCATTATGCAAACAATCCATTTTTCTAATTGCGTTAATTCAAAACAATCTGTTTCTGCTGAATTTAAGGGCAAATATCTGTAGTACCTATTTCAGGATCGGTGGTAATAAGTGAGGGAGCTGTAACTGTCATAGAAGGAGCACTAGCGCCAATTGCAGGGGCTGTAACTGAGATACCAGGAGCGCTAATTGATAAATTTGGAGCTTTCATTGAACAACCTGGAATATTACCATTTGCATCAAATTTTAGTATTAATATATCGCAGTCTCCATAACCCGGGCAACCAGTATATCCGGCGACAATATATCCTCCATCGCTCGTTTGCTGCGCAGAATGAGCAACATCATCATTGGTTCCACCAAAAGTTCTTCGCCACTGAATGTTCGCTGTTGCATCAAGCTTAATTGCTAATACATCAAAATAGTATGTATTGTAGGCTCCGGCAATAAAATATCCTCCGTCGCTCGTCTGTTGCACAGAATAAAAGAAGTCCCAATCTGTACCACCAAAGGTTCTTCGCCACAGAATATTTCCTGTTGCATTAAGTTTAATTATTAATACATCGTAACTTCCTGCACCATACGAATTAGTTTCTACACCTAAAATATATCCTCCATCACTAGTTTGCTCTATCCTAGAACCATAGAATTCTGCATTTATTCCGCCAAAAGTCCTTCGCCATAAAATGTTTCCCGTTGAATTAAGCTTTATTACTAATACATCATAATCTCCGGCGCCATAAGAATAAGTATATCCAGCAATAATATATCCCCCGTCGCTCGTTTGCATAACAGAACCAGCTGAATCATTATTTATTCCTCCAAAAGTTCTTCGCCATAGAATGTTTCCCGTTGAATTAAGCTTTATTACTAATACATCATAATCTCCGGCACCATAGGAGTCAGTGCGCCCTGCAACAATATATCCCCCGTCGCTCGTTTGCATAACAGAACCAGCTGAATCATTATTTATTCCTCCAAAAGTTCTTCGCCATAGAATATTGCCTATTGCATTTAGCTTTATTACTAATAAATCATCGCTTCCTTCGCCAAAAGAGTTAGTGCGTCCAGCAACAATATACCCACCATCGCTTGTTTGCTGAACAGAATTAGCTGAATCATCATTTATTCCGCCAAAAGCTTTTTGCCACAAAATATTCCCTGTTGCATCAAGCTTCATTACTAATACATCGTAATTTCCTGCGCTATAAGACATGGTAGTTCCAGCAATAATATACCCTCCATCGCTTGTTTGCTGTATTGAAACGGCAATATCAGTATCAAGTGCATTATAAGCTTTAGCCCAAGGCGTATCCAATGAAATTTGCTCATGATGATTTGAACAGGGCGCTTTGCCTTCAGCATTTAATATATATTCGTACTTTCCTCCTAAATCAGTTGAACTATTTACTATAGAAGCGCTCGACTTTGCTACTAATACAAATAAGAAACAGGCAACCACGATTAATTGATATAGCAAGAATTTCCATTTTGAAATATGTTTAGTATACATTTTTAAACCTCCTTATTTTTCTTTTATTATTTTCAAAAGTTTTTTCCTTCTTTATCGGAAAAGCATTTATAATGTTTTAATTGTTAAAATTAATCGAAGCATTATTATTACTAATTGAACACTTTGCCTTTGTGCCAACCAACCTTTCATGAAAGGTTGGTTAGCCTTTTCTATGGGCAAATGTCTGTAGCAAATATTTCAGGATCGGTGGTAGTAAGTGCGGGAGCGGTTGCTGTAATACCGGGTGCTGTAGCTCCAATTACAGGTGCTACAACTGATAAAGCAGGAGCGGCAATTGACAAATTTGGTGCTGTCATCGAGCAACCTGGAATATTGCCGTTTGCATCAAACTTCAGAAGCAATACATCACTATAGGCTGTATTGTTATGGTCTGTTTCTCCTACGGCTGTATATCCTCCATCGGCAGTTTGTTGAACCGAATAAGCCCTTTCATCACTAGTTCCTCCAAAGGCTCTTTTCCAGAGCATATTTCCTGATGAATCAAGTCTAAATATTAACA
>MFGW01000091.1:3601-4542 GCA_001780385.1 Candidatus Fischerbacteria bacterium RBG_13_37_8
CCGGCTCCAAATGATTCCGTAAATCCTGCAACGATATAACCACCATCCGTTGTTTGCTGAACTGAATAAGCAAATTCATTATATGTTCCTCCAAAGGTTCTTTTCCAGATAATATTACCAGATGAATTAAGCTTTAATACTAAAACATCGCTAGCGCCTGCGCCGAATGAGTATGTCTCTCCTGCGACGATATATCCGCCATCCGTTGTTTGCTGAACCGAATAAGCATCCTCATAATCTGAACTTCCTCCAAAGGTTCTTTTCCAGACAATATTGCCGGATGAATTAAGCTTTAATACTAAAACATCGCTATAGCCGGCTCCAAATGATTCCGTAAATCCTGCAACGATATAACCACCATCCGTTGTTTGCTGAACTGAATAAGCAAATTCATTATATGTTCCTCCAAAGGTTCTTTTCCAGATAATATTACCAGATGAATTAAGCTTTAATACTAAAACATCGCTAGCGCCTGCGCCGAATGAGTATGTCTCTCCTGCGACGATATATCCGCCATCCGTTGTTTGCTGAACCGAATAAGCATCCTCATAATCTGAACTTCCTCCAAAGGTTCTTTTCCAGACAATATTGCCGGATGAATTAAGCTTTAATACTAAAACATCGCTATAGCTTTGGCCAAATGGGTACATATATCCTCCTACTATGTATCCACCATCGAATGTCTCTTGAATTGAATGAGCGCCATAATGTTCGGGGTAGTCACTTGTTCCAACAAAGGCTCTTTTCCAAATCACATTCCCAAAGGCGTCAAGTTTAATAACTAACGCATAATCACTTGTACCACATATGTTTCCTGCAAAAACATAGCCGCCATCTGAAGTTTGATCTATCGATTTAGCATATTCCACAATCCCATAGTCATAATATTTAGCCATTGTTGTCGCACTTACTGTAAAATCAATAACAGCAGATGCAGCAGC
>MFGW01000091.1:4573-6415 GCA_001780385.1 Candidatus Fischerbacteria bacterium RBG_13_37_8
ATAGTGCTTTCCACTTTAGTTGAAATGTACCTTCTTTTAGGGGTGATCGGCTTTTTCTGCTCTTGCATCGATAAAAGCATTGGTAGATTAGATACGTTCATGAAAAATTCGTCTAATGGATTTGCGGTTAAAATATTTCCATAGGAGAATGCAATAACAAGTAGCAGGGTAAAAAAAGCATAAAATAGTGAAATGTGATTTTTTATTTGCATTGTTATACTCCTTTTGTTTTAACGTATATACGCCGAGAACCAAGTTCTCTTTATTTTAACTCAATCTGAGCGATTTTATCTTTGCAAAAACAGGAAACCTGGATTAAAATGAAGTTATGATAATGATTTCGACATTATCTATCATAGCAACTATTTTAACCCAGGAGGTTAATAAGCAATGGTAGCAAAAAAAGAGCAAGTTTGCAAGTCAAAGATATGTAACTATTCACCCTTTTCCAAAGACACCATATAGGAGGTACTGTTTGAGAGTAGGGATGAAAGGAATTTTTTTCATGCGGATACTTTGACAAATGCTCATATTAACAGCATGAGTAAGAGCGCCTTCAGTACTTCTTGAGCCGCCAGATATTTTTCTTGTAACTACAACAGGGTGGATAGTACGTTCAGCAAGGTTGGAACATAGCGTCGCAAGGCGACGCTATTGGGGTAATGGAATGGTGGAATGATGGAATAATGGATTCAGAAATGCATATTTGGAGAGAAAGTGAAATTATCTATTGATAAAGACAATTCTAATATGATATACAATTAGTGTGATAAGGAAGTAAATATGTTGCGAGCAATAACGAGCAGACGTTATCATATAGCAACGATATTTGCTTTGCACAGGCAGGAATTTGTAGAAAGATACACAAATGGATAAGGCCGGCAGTATTTGAGAATGCAAGAAAAATGCTCTCATGTCGCACACCAGTACTGGGATGTCATATATACAGATGTTGCAGTTGTGGGCATGTGGAGATAGTGTATCATTCTTGCAAGAGTCGTTTTTGTACTACCTGTGGCAAATATGCAACAGATGTATGGTGCAATCAAGTATTAAACAATCTTTTAGATGTTGCGTATCATCATTTGGTATTGACGATACCATGGCAGTTGAGGATAGTAATTTTGCTGAATCGAGAGTGTGGATTGAATCTATTAGCACGCTGTGCATTAAAACAACCGTGCGTTATTGACTCAGAAAAACAATCAACTCCTCGTTGGGCAGAAAGACAAATGAATTACACAGGGCGTAATCCTTGATTATGTCCTTTCTGCAAAACAGAGTTGACCTTTATCGGTACTGTATTCGGAAATTGGAATGAACTACAATTCATATTCCAGCACTATGGAAAAGACGCTTCTATTCCTTCTTATTTACTCAAACCTGGATGATAATTATGTGGTATCCAGTCAGAGGTGTTTGCTGCAATGGTACTTTTTGCGGGCAGAAATGGTATGTCCCTGCTCGCAGAATTCGCCGTTTCGAACGACTGCTGAATATCAAAAAAGGAGAACCTTTTATCTTGCAATGCCATTACTGCCATGAAGGCGTGGTTATCCATGGTCCTTACAAAAGAATCCATGCCGAATTGGTTTGTATTGATCCCACAGAGCTCAAATCAGGAACCAAAGTCGCTCACTTTTAGCCAATATTCCATCATTCCATTACCCCTTGTAATGGACATGCTTGATGAAAATCCTACTACAGAAGCAGCTTTGCTGAAATTTATTGACTTCCCTCCTTTCCAGAGTTGATTTTATTTTCTTCAATAATGGGAACCTGTGGCAAATCAAAGTATAGTAGTGCATCTTCCTTCAAAGCAGCTTGAAAATTGCTGTAATA
>MFGW01000091.1:6434-16307 GCA_001780385.1 Candidatus Fischerbacteria bacterium RBG_13_37_8
AGCAAATGTGACCTAAGTATGTGCAATAAACTTTCCATTGCTCTGAGGCGTGGAATATCAACGCCAAGCTTATGCATTTTCTCAACACTGTCAAAACCCGCTTCAATGCTTTGCTGTATTGATTGCTTCGTGATCGTTTGGATATTTGTTTGTAAAATCACTGCTGCTTGCCATAGGTTCATTTCAACAATTGTCAGATGAATCCATGGATCTTCTTTATTCAATTGCAAAGCGTTCTCTAATGCTTCCTGTGCTTTTTGAAAATAATTTTTAGCATAATTTTTTGAATGCATTCTGTCGCGTGCTGCAAGCAGATATACCTTCGCGAGACAAAGATATAATCTTGACTCATTTGGATTAATTTTCTTTGCGCGCATAAAGATCTGTTCAATTTCAGTTTCAATCGATTTGACTGATTCCTTTTGAAAAAGCCTAAAGCGCCCTTCTTCCAGAAAGATATCCATTAAAGTCAGAAATGAAATAACATATTGATCGTTGATTTCAATGGCTCGCCTCACTTCCTTCTTTGCATGATTAAGAGTTGCATAAGGTGAATGTTTATTAAGCATTTCCCAGCGTGCTTTTGTCATTAATGCCTGTCCATAATTATTATGTATAAGATCATCTTCGGGATTAATCTTAATGCCATGTTCAAAGGCATTCAATGCATCATCTAAATATTTCTCGGCGGATTTTCCTGTTTTGATCGCATATTCTGCGAGAAATCCAAGCGATACGCCAAGTCCGTCATAAAGAGATACATCATTAGGATTTATTTCTATCCCCTTCTGGAACGCCTCTACAGCTTTCTCAAAAGATGCCTGAGGCGAGATATTATGTGATAAATAATATTCTCCCAATGCTTCATGCACGATGCCGAGATTGAACCAGACCTCTAAATAATTTGGATTAAAAGATATAGCTTTTTCATAAGAAGATATAGCTAATTTGGCAAGTCTTTCTGGAGAGTTTCCCCTGTTTTGTTCATACATCATTTGCAGCAGATATGCCATGCCAATATTATTATATGCAAATCCATATTCCGGATTTTCTCGGATAAGATTTTCCAGCCAACGTATTGATTCTTGCAATGCCGGGGAAGGATCTTCTCCTATTTGCATTTTTGTTTCACCTATCAAAGCAAACACTGAACCAAGATTGCTTTGTAAGACTGGATAGTTAGGATGAATGTGGATACCTTTCTTGAAGGCATTTAATGCTTTATTAAGCGGAGGTAGTGGATCTAATCCTTTATCAATAGCATATGATCCTTTTATCATGTATGCTCTACCCAACGCTTCATATGCATGAATTTGTTTTTTATCTAATAAGAGGGATTGCTTGCTTAATTCAATAGAACGGTTTAATGCTTCATCGGGATTTTTTCCGGACGCTCTTTGAGAATCAGCTAAAGAATTGTATAAAGAAGCATATTGTAAGAGAAATGGTGCATGATCCGGAAGAATTTTCTGACCATTATCGCAGGCTGATCTGGCATTCTGAAACTGCTCTTCTATTGGCTGGCCTTTCTCCATTAAAATACGCATACTCAAATGACCTGAAGCAGCCAAACCTTCATAACCTTCCGGGTAACTTCGGGCAATTGATAATGCATTTTGATAGGAGGAGGCAGATTCATCGCAGCTTTTTTTTGCATTTTCCAACTGACCTGATTCCCATTGATCAAGGCATATTTGTTGATAAATATCACCTTTCAATTTATGTCCTTCATAAAGCCACGGAATAGTTTCCAGGGGACGTCGTAGATAGTGAAGCGCTGCTTCGTATTTTTTTTCATAAAAAGAGATGAGCGCCTGGATCAATTCAGGGGATTCAAGTGAAGTCGCCTTAGGTGCTTGTTTCAAATACTGCAATGCTGGTTCACGCAGTGTTTGTTCCAGTTTCAGCCGGCTTGCTTTGCGGATTTCTCGATCCGGTAGTCTTTCCACTGATTGCAATTCCCGTCGATATTGTTCACCAAGCGCATATCCCATAGCATAAGCTACTTCTGGTTCATTATAACCTTTGTCCCATGCTTTTTTAAGATATTCCAGGGCTTCTTCGACCTGGTTTCTTGCAAGCAAACCCCGAGCTATGGCATAATTCCCAGGTCCATAACTGGTTGAACCAGCGCTTTTCATTTGTTCTTTAAATGCCTGCAAACGATCCTGAATCATCTGGTATTCACGCCTTATATTGTGAGGTTCTGACATATGTGAGTACCGCATGATACTTTCAATATCTTTTGATTGTTGTGCAAAGTGGCGCGCCCAGTATACCTTTTGTGCTTCTGTGATACGCGCATAAATGCCAATCCCGGCAAATATCATTACCAGTAAAAGGGCAATAACAGCAATAGTAAAGACTAATTTATGTTTGCGTATCTTTTTTTCATAGCGATACCATCGTTTCTTTGACAATATGCTGATAGGATCCCCATTTAGGTAGCGCTGAAGATCTTCTGCTAGTGTCAACGCATTTTCATACCGGTATTGTGGCTGCTTTTCCATACAAAAAGATGCTATCGCTTCCAAATCAGGAGGCAATGAAGGATCAATTTTTCTAAGAGGCAATGGATCTTCATTGATTATTTTGTCAAGAATTTCTCCTGATGTTTTTCCATAGAATGGTGGTTTTAAGGCAAGTAATTCATATAAAGTGACACCGAGGCTAAACACATCTGAACGGCGATCAAGTTTATGAGCTTCACCTCTTGCTTGTTCCGGAGACATATACTTGATCGTACCCATGATAATACCACTCTCGCCTATATTAGATGATGCCGTTTCTTTTGCCAGGCCAAAATCCATAACAAAAGCATGATAATCGCCTGTTTCAGTTTGTTCAACCATGATATTTGCCGGCTTGACATCACGATGAACTATGCCTTCACGATGCGCTGCATGCAAACCCTGTGCAGCCTGGATCACTATTTTTATCTTTTGTTCAACAGGAATTTGTGTTAAAAGTTCATTCAGCATTTTGCCATTTATGAATTGCATGGCAATATAGAGTTGTCCGCCAATTTCTCCGACTTCAAATACCTTACAGACATTCGGATGATCGATGCGTGCTTGCGCTTGTGCTTCTAGCATAAATCGTTCCCGGAACCTTTCAGATAATATCAATTTTAGCGCTATGTATCGCGTAAGTTTTGGATCATACGCTTTGAATACAATGCCCATCCCGCCCTTGCCAATCATTTGAAGAATATGGAACCTCTTCCACGTGCTTAAAACAGAATTTAGCTCATCAAAGTTTATTGAGTAATCATCAAAAGTTGAAGCTACTTCCTGCATGCTCTTTATGATTTCATCTTGAACACCTGCATCATCAATGCCAGGTTGAGGCGAGCCTATTTTTTCAGGTACGGCAGTTTCATCATCAGGTTTAATATGCACAGGTTCAGTTCGTGCAGTATGTGTTTCATGTGCCGGTTTGTCCGTAGCTGCTTTTTGGATTAAGGTAGGAACTTCTGCATATGCTTTTGCTGCATCTTCCGGTGACAGAGTATCTGCGCTTGCCGTTTTTTCTCTCATATCCACATTTTTATTTTCATCTGCTGCGACAGTATCGTGCACAGGTGATGTGAGGAGCATCGCAAGTTGTCGAAAATAGGCATCCGATATTCTTTCTGTGGATAGAAAATACCTCATTTGCTCAACACTATTTCCCGTTACACCAGCTAGTTCCTCTTCCGAGATAATCTCCTGCTCCACAAGATAGCGCAACACAATATCAGCTATTTCATTAGTTATCTTTTCTCCATTCATAGATCTAGCAGGCCTCTGCTATCCTCATCTTATGGTGAAATATTATTGCATGCATCAGCGGAATGCACGTCGTAATAGTAAGATTGCGTATTAGAAAGAACAGGGTCATTGTAATTTTGCGTAGTTACTGGAATTATTTCAGCAAGCAATATCCATCCAGTTGGAAACGGCATATCAGGCGCCGTGCTACTGTATACATTATAATGGGTAGTGACAGGCTGCGGTGTTCCCATTGCACTCCAGTCAAGATGCACATCATTGCCTGACTTGCTCACATACAGATGATTTGCAAGATCGGTTGGCGGCGCTTGGCATACTGCCAGCCGTATTGTAAATGATATCAGCAGATTTGTACTTGAACCTATAACCTGAAAAGTGTACAAACCTAACTGTACCGACGATAGCAAATTTACCGAGAGGATACTATTGACGCTCCCATTTGCAGGCGGTGTCACTGGATTGACATCAAACTGACAGGTTACGCCGGCAGGTAAACTCTGACATGCCAGAAGTACTTCCTCGCTGAAACTCTGCTGCGAAGTAATCGTGCATGTGCTTTGCGCTGATCCTCCTGGTATTGCGCCGATTTCGTCCGGCATGCAGAGGAGCGTGAATGCCGGTCCAATCACATTAAGCTGCACAGAGTTCACACGCGTCAATGACCCATCAACGGCTTTTGCTTTCAAGTTATACATTCCTTCTATAACGCTTGAACCTACATCCACGGTCAAAGCTGATATTCCACTTACTCCAGGAGCTATAGCTACTGTATCCGGTATCATCGCACATGTTACTCCATAAGGCATCCCTGAACAACTCAATGATACATTGCCGCTCCATCCTCCAATAGAAGTGACTGTGCATGTTGAATTGTCGCCTTGTCCCTGTGGTACCGTTAATTCCCCTGGTTCACAGCTAATCATAAAACCAGGTTGTGATGCATCCAGTACCTCGAGTTGCAAAGTCCAACGGTCGCTCTGACCACCACTTACTGCTTCCACATCAAGTGAATATGCTGCCGCAGGCACACTCGCATCAACATTTACCGTAAGCTCACTCTCTGCATATCCGTTGAATGGCACCGTTACTACCGCTGGAACAAAATTGCAGCTCACCCCTGCAGGAACATTAGCGCAACTCAAGGATATGCTCCCTTCAAATCCGCCCAGGGATTCCACACGACATGTCGTCATATCACTGCCGCCCTGCAGTGCGGTTATTGACCATGTCGTACACGTCAATTTAAAACCTGGCATTTCAATCATGTACACCCGTGGCGAGAACCACTGCGTTCCATAAGGTGTATTCGTTGGATCTACATCATCGCCACTATCCAACAAAATTCCCACATTTCCTGCATTGTCTACCGCTTGTACGAAATATGCTACTGTACCAGTTATAACTTCACTTCCTTCCCAGTCTCCAGAGCTGCTGTTATATTCTAAATCTATGCTGCGCCATGCTTGCTGCGCTATGTCATCCATTGTTACTATTACGCGGTGTATCCCTGATGCATCTGCAGCCTGGACTGAAAATTCCGCCGTGTTGCCATTCATGATATGAAATCCGGAAGATCCAGGATCCATAATTACTGGCACCGTCTCATCTGTATAATTAGAGTAATATATTGAATACTGTGCAGTCTCGTATCTCATTTCTGCTAATGTATCACCATCGTAGTAGCCTGTTATTGAAATAAGATTTGTATAACCTATTTTTGTTCCAGTAGCACTATCCTGCGCCGCAAATCCTGTCTTCGGCTTTGGACGCAGACCTGTAACAATAGGACCTTCTCCATTGTCCGGATTGGTCGAACGCGGCACCCCCACCACCGGATTAAATGGCCTCTCAGTAATGTATGTCGAACCGGTAAAGAGTACCCCGTGTGCCAGGGTTCCCGATAATTGACTATCATAAATAAAAAGTGGCTGCACTGTATCACCAATTTCATCTGATGACAATCCATTTAACTCGTAATATGATCCTTTTGCGGTATCTATACGGGTATAAGTTCCAGGGCCAAAATTAAAGTTTAAATCAAGACGCGTCACTCCCGGCGGCAAATCCCACTTCTCAAGTCGCTGCTTCTCCATGCAAATCCCGCCTGCACATCCCGAATCCGCTTCCATTGCCGACGGTAACTTCTCCTTTAGTTCTTCCGTAGCACCCAGATCAGTCACTACTAAATAATTCGGTATACCGAGCAACGTCAGTTCATGTACTACTTTCTCATCAAAAACATCATAGCGGTTTTGCTGCAAGACATAGTCAATTTTTGTATCAGCAAGAACGCGACCCAGGGATATCATTTTTGCTTCCAGCAAACGATCGGTCATCAACACCATGAGTCGTTCCGAGAGACCTGTTCCTTGCTGTAAACCCCAACCATAACCGGTATTGCCAATATAACCAACAGCACGCTTCATTGCCATAAGCTCACCCAGATCAAGCGGATTGATATCAATAGAAGGAACCGGCAACGCTGAATGACATCCGGAAGTATATACCACGCTTCCCCGCAACAAATCAGGATCTGCCGACATTTCGTTCGTAGATAATAATCCGTTTGGCGTAGCATAATTAAAATGATTGGCATGGGTGTTTATACTTATAATACAGTGCGGTACGGCAGTGAACATCTGATTCACCAGGTCTAAATCACTATATGGTTCATCTATGCATAGATCCCCTGTACCCCCAGGTGTGTTTGGATTATCAAGCAGACAGTCCGTGGTTTTGCTGTAGGGAAAATTTGCGTATGTCTTCTTTATATGAAAAGCTGAATCCCATAAAAAATCATGTCCGGCAACCAGAATCTTATCATTAAAAGTCAGTACATTTAATTGTCCATCCTGCTCAAAATAAGCATTAATCACGCTAATCATTTGGGTAGGTGTTTCCACTAAACGTCCTATGTACAAATCATTAAGATAAATCATATCGTGCGGCGGCGGCAGACCAGAATCTTGAGGTTGTAATTCGCTATAATAATTATCGGTGAGAAAAAATCCCTGGTCTAAAGCTGCACCGACAGTAGTAGTTATATTTAATCCTACTTCCGGCGGATAAGCAGATTCAGGATATATGGAAGTGCCATCAACGATTCTATAAAACGGTATCTGAAAATCATCACCAACAAGGATCACGTACGATGTCCCTGTATAAGTACCCTGTACCTGCTGAAGGATATAATCACGTATTGCCACTACCACTGCATTTGCATTTGTCTGGTTCGTGTAATCCAACTCCCATGCATCATAAGCGGTTTCTACTGCCGGTACAGCCATGAGATCGCGCACCACTCCGGAAATTTTTACATGCGCTGCCAACTCATTCAATTTATTCATGAGCGCTGTTTTTGCAGTCTGACCATACTTAAGTTCAATCCTTCCTGAATGCCACAAAATCAGCGTATGTATGGCGCTCGTAGTTGGTTGCACAATGTAAAAATCCGACGCTGAAGTTTTCTCGCCCTGGTTATTATAAGGATCATTTATTTCAATTTTGATGCGTGAACTTGATGATGGAAATGCCTGGCCGGAATCGGATGCTTCCTGCTGGGTTGGCATATCCCATATGAAATTCTGGTCTGTCGGCAATAGCGTATCGCTTCCGGAATAATTCTCATTGCAGCATCCATCCGTGCAATTAGTATCAAGAGAATCCGCCACGCATGCCCATGTCGCACCCCCATCTGCCGAGTACCAGATCTTCACCTGGGCAGGAGTAAAATATGATGATACATTCCATACGATGAGGTGAGATTTCCTGTTTGCAACATCGGGAGAATAATCCCATGATTCTCCGCCATTCGGTGAGACTATAGAAACAGTAATCACCGGAGGAAGCCCTGTGCCCTGCAGATCAATTTCAAGAGTGCCCTCATTTAAGGTTGACAGGCTGAAATTCCCTGAAACCGCCCCCTGTGCAACCGGTGCAAACCGCACATTTATGTGGCAATGCTCTCCCGGCGACATTGACTGACTGCTGCAGTTATCTGAAACGATCAGGAATGGTGACAGTGGATTGCTCGCTGAAGTTATCGTCACCATGTTATTGCTAACATTGGTGATAGTAAGTTCCTGGTCTGCTGTCTCACCAAGTGGTACATTGCCGAAGAGCACCGGATCCGGAACAGCATCGATTGCAGGGATTCTTATATTCATGGTGAAAGTCTTTACTGTGCCTCCACTATCAGCCTTGACCTGGATCGGATAATAACCCGGTACCGCCCCTGATGAAACAGTTACCGTCAACTGACTGCTTCCTGACCCAAACGACGGCATCTGCAGCGAACCAGGATTAAAATCACATGTCACTCCTGCCGGGAGCCCCGTGCATGAAAAAGCAATCTGTCCCCCCCAGTTAAATGAAGTTAATGTGCAATTATTGATCCCGCTCGATGAAAGATCAATATTCAGAAATTGAGATTCGCAGGTTAATAAAAAATAACCATCATTCGAACATTCCTTTAATGCAGATGCGCTTGCATTTGCCACCAGCACGGAAGGAGTTGATTCACTTAGAGATGGGGTATTCTGAATAAAACCAGGGCTCGCCGGAATAATTGAGTAGAAAGAAAAAGTAAGATCGGCATAGCCCACCAGGTTGCAATCATTGCTGATACTGCCATCCTGTCCCATTCCTATTAAAAGCATATCATCATTGCCAGAGCCAAATGATGAACTGCTTCCCGCCATGATGAAACTGCCAATGGTCGCTTCTCTCAATAATTTGATCTCATCATCAGATGTTCCTCCGTATGTTTTTTGCCAGGTTAAATCCCAGAATGAATCCATTTTCAGCGCGATGATATCTTTTTGACCGGCACCCGAGGACATCGTGTACCCGCCGATCATCATTCCACCATCGCTGGTCACTATCATATTATTCGCTTTGTCTTCAGATGCCCCTCCATATACATCCCCCCGCAGAATACTTCCTGTTGCCATATCCAGTTTCAACAACAAAATATCAATATCTCGTAGGCTGTTGGTATAGGTATATCCAGCAGCTGCAAAATTACCATCGCTGGTCTGGATAATTTTATAAAGCCCGTCAGCTCCGGTTCCATTAAAAGATTTTTGCCATAGCATAGTCCCTACAACATCCAATCTCAGCACGATCGCATCACTGTTTCCCGAACCGGTAATACCAGCAATTGCATTTCCAGCAGAACCCATATTATATACACTGTAGGCTATGTCATCCCCCGAGCCGCCGTAGGTCCGCTGCTCCAGGAGATTCCCGTATGAATCCAATCTAAGAAAAAGAATATCCTTCTGCCCCTGCCCATAAGAATTGGTATATCCAGCAACTGCGAATCCCCAATCCTGATTGGTCTCAGCAATGCTATAGGCGCCTTCCTCACCCGCTCCACCGTAGGTCTTTTGCCATATGATATTTCCGGATGCATCTAATTTAAGCACTACAACATCTTTCTGTCCCGCTCCATAGGATTCAGTACTGCCGGCTGCCGCAAAGCCACCATCGTTGGTCTGAATCACAGATTCAATAACATCAGAATTTATGCCCCCGTAGGTCTTTTGCCATTGTACGCTTCCGACAGCATTCATTTTAACGATCAGCATATCGCTTTGTCCAGCTCCATAGGACCAGGTAGAGCCCCCTATTGCATATCCGCCGTCAGCCGTCCGAATAACCGATGCCGCATAATCATTATTAGCACCACCGATGCTGTATACCCACGTTGTCTGCGAAGAACTGCATTGCAGGGAAGAAGACGGCAGATTTGTATCAGGTATTATTGAAACATCAGTCACGGTCAATGACGGCGTGGACAGAACAGGGTATGGATTCAACAAGGAGGCACTGGATGACTGTACCACGGCAGAGGTATACGTAATAAAGGAACATCCTGCACCGATCTCACCCATTGAACCAAGCGATAATACCCACGCGTCACTCCCGGAAATAATAGTGCCAGTCCCCGCAACGACCACTCTGCTGCCCGCCAATGCTATGATTGAATTTCCTTCATCTACGGCTGCATCACCAAATGCTTGTTCCCATGCGATCTGTCCTGTCGCATCAAGTTTCAGGACCCACATATCACTGCTCCCCTTCCCAAAGGATTCCG
>MFGW01000091.1:16317-16691 GCA_001780385.1 Candidatus Fischerbacteria bacterium RBG_13_37_8
TACTGCAATCCCGCCATCATCAGTCTGAACAATTGCATTTGCCTGGTCACTGTATACTCCGCCGTATGTATTCTGCCATACCAGGCTGCCAGAACTATTAATCGCGAGAAGCCAAACATCCCTGTCGCCTGCTCCAAACGAACTGGTATATCCGGCAATCAAATAATCGCCCTGTACAGTCTGTATAATGGCATTTCCAGATGCAGTATTGCTCCCCGGTGATTCATAGGCTCTCAGCCATTGAATATATCCACCACTATCAAGCTTCATTAACCAGATTGATTGTGAATCATTTCCTGCGAGCGCGAGCCCATAATCACTGGTCTCAATAACGGCATTGCTTTTTTCTCCGACATTCCAATTATAGGTTCTCT
>MFGW01000091.1:16725-16973 GCA_001780385.1 Candidatus Fischerbacteria bacterium RBG_13_37_8
GATAAAGGCGTCAAATCCGTCAGCCGCAATGGTTTCACCAGTGATAACGTATCCGCCATCGCTGGTTTGAGTCAAGCCATGCGGAATTAATCCCCCGGTTTTCTCATAGGTCTTTTGCCACACGGGAACGCCTGTACTATCCAGCTTAACAATAAAGAGCGCACCTGCATACTGCCCGGATGCAACATATCCGGCATCACTGCTTTGAATAACAGATGCTGCCGCGGCATCTGCGAATGTTCTCTGCC
>MFGW01000091.1:16991-17816 GCA_001780385.1 Candidatus Fischerbacteria bacterium RBG_13_37_8
CATCCAGTTTCAAAATCCAAGCGGACTGTGGAGAAGTGCTGTCTCCGATAAGGACTATCCCGCCATCATTCGTAAGAACCGCAGTCCTCGTTGTTTCCGCAGCACTGGTGTTTCCGAACGTGCGTGCCCACCGGGTTTGTGAATAGACTGACAGTGAAAACATATTCATCATGAGGAACATTGCTAGCATAACAATATAGATATTGCGATACTGTAACAGAGGATGTTGATCACTCCTATAATCAGTGGCTTTTCGTTCTGCCGCGAATTTTGAAAAGCTAATTCTGCCCCAGAAGTGCCGGCAGTACTTTGTATTAAGAGTGCAAGTAGTGAAGTCCCAAATAAGAGGATGGTTTTTTTTGATAGCCATAACAACTTCTCCTTATCTCAAAATTCTTGCTTGACCATTCAATAAATGGGCCGTATAGCAAAATCGTTTTTCGGCCTATAGAATTATAAAACAAAAATTAGTGCAATTCAACTAAAATTAATGAAAAAATAGTGCAATAATGGTAATAAGGGAGGAAAAGATATCTTTTCCTCCCTTATTACCATGATTGGGAGGTTCATCAATCTGCAAGAGACAATAGAAAAAAAACATTCTCTGAAATAAATCAGAATTCTACGGGGAATCATTGCAGCAATAATCAACTGCGATTGTCTTATAAGCAATATAACTCGATGTGAGTGCATCATTAAAACTTGTACTGGTGGGACTGCCCAGTGGCATCCATGCTGTTGGAAATGGCTCATTGTAAGAAGGAGAACCATACACACGGTAATTCGACAAATCGGGACAGGATGATGCAGTCCAACTGATTATTG
>MFGW01000091.1:17833-18175 GCA_001780385.1 Candidatus Fischerbacteria bacterium RBG_13_37_8
GCTACAAGTAGGGTATTACCTAATGACGGGCACGGTGTTACATCTGCCCAATCCATTGCATCTGCACCTGCTGTTTCTGCCGGCAATCCGCATCCGTTCACATAACGCACCGTGTAAGTATAGATATGGTATAGGAAAAACCATTTTCCTATTAAAATCATTTTCCTATTAAAATAACTGTGCTTAGTTGCAAGCGTAAGTATTTCCTGGGAGACAGGGGAAGAGGGGTGCTGGGATTTGGTTACCTGAAGAATCAGTACCATAGGAACCTTCATTTACATTATTTACCGGAACAACAAGATAATAATGATTGCCTGCTGGTAGTGTTATTGAATAATTGGT
>MFGW01000091.1:18304-18479 GCA_001780385.1 Candidatus Fischerbacteria bacterium RBG_13_37_8
AGATTTTGAAAGGGTAAAATTATTGCCAACTTTTCCAGGAGCAGGTCCGATTCCAATGGGAAGTGAGTTAGCAGATACGAAATAAGAAGTGCGGCCGTCTGCTAAGACGAGTTGCGTAGCTAAATACAAGCAATCTTGAGCCGGAGTAGGCATGACACAATTCCCGCTTGGTAAT
>MFGW01000092.1:0-11150 GCA_001780385.1 Candidatus Fischerbacteria bacterium RBG_13_37_8
GTGGCAATATCATAGTAATATTCTGTTCTTGATGTGGCAAAATCGAGTCGCTCATTTTGAGAGAGAAATATAGCTGCTGTACCAAATCTATTATGAATATGAATTTTCCCGCCGATTTTTTCATGAATTTTTTTTGCAAATGTAATTGCATCACCTTCTATTACGATGTCAATATCTCTATTAGTAATACCAAGCAGGATATCTCTAACAATTCCACCTACAAGGTAAGCTTTCATTGATAGTTTATCTGCTAATTTTCCTGCTGTTTGTAAAATAGAAATCATGTCGGAATCAAGAATTTTTTTTGTTTTATGCCAGATATTTACTTTTTTAGAAGCAGGAGGATTGAGGAGAAGTGATTCCTTGTATTTTTGAGTTTCATATAATTTTCGCAGGAGATCCATTCTTGAAATTAATCCTATTATGGAATGTTTATTTTTTCCTACCATGATAATACGCGAGCGTGATGCAATCATTAATTTTTGAACGGTCTCAACTGAATCATCTGGTGAAACTAATGGGGGCGAATTTGTCATAATATTTTTTACTTTCCTTGAATGTAATTTATTGAATAGTGCTGCATCTACTAATTGTCTTGTAATAAGCCCGACAAGGCGATTAGAAGCAAAGACGGGCAATGCATTTATCCGGTATTTGGTCATTTGCAGAAAAGCATCTTTTATGGTTGCTCCAGGTTCAATTTTTTTTATAGTACCTACCATTATTTCAGAAGCTTTAGAAAAAGGGATTGTGTATTTATTGAGGAGCGTAAGTAATTCATCTTTTACCTGGATAAGTGTTTTATTTTTTATTACAGCAGATGCGGCTGCAAAGTGTCCGCCTCCTTCAAAATGATGTAAAATGTTTGAAACGTTAATTTCTTTTACTCTGCTTCTTGCAATTATATGCACTCTTTTTCCTAAATCAATGAGCAGAAAAAAGATATCTATTTTTTGGGTATTCATTATTTTATTGACAACAACCGGGATGTCGGGGATAAAATTGTTTTTTTCGATAGAAGAAAGATACACAACATGTTCCTGGATTTCAACAGCATGCAGATTTTGTCTTATTTCCTCATAAAGATTGAGTAATATATCACTAAGCTGGTTATGAAGGATATCGGCGATAATTTTAACATCAGCTCCCATGGAAATAAGATAAGCAGCTGCTCTAAAATCTTCTTCTGTGGTGGTGTTAAATTCGAAGGAACCTGTATCTTCATAGATTCCGAGAAGCATGAGTGTAGCCTCGAGTGAATCGATAGAAATTGCTCTTTGTTCAAGAATTCTGGTAATTATTGTTGTAGCAGAACCAGTTGTGCTCACGTATTTTTCATCAGCTTTAATAGTGCACAAAGATTCTGGATGATGGTCATAAATAATAATTTTAGGAGCTGGAATAAGCTCCAGGCATTTTGCAAATTTGCCTATTCTTTCTTTCTGACTAACATCGACCAGGATAAGACAATCGATATTGATAAATTCATGTTCCTGAATTTTTTCTTCCCTGCATAATTTATACATACTATGTTGCAGTAGGGAACGCAGTTGAGGTTCTTTGGAACCAGGAAATGCTATTTTTGCTTCCGGAAATAAAATCTTTGCTCCAATAATTGAACCATAGCTATCCAGATCAGCATTTTCGTGAGAAATAATGACATGAAATTTCTTTTTTTTCATAGTCTGTAGCGCCCGAAAAAAAATGAATTTCTTGATAATTTACTATAGCATAGAATAAATAAACTTGCTATATCCCGAGTGAGCATGACTTCTTGAGATGAGAGGAAGGCAATTCATTATCTGGATTTGACGATTGGCTCTTTAAGTGGTACAATAATTTACTTTAACAATTGTATTGAAAAGGAGGTACAAAAATGCGGAGAATTATATTACCGCTGTTGTTAGTCGCTCTGATAGGCGCTCTTTTTGCGCTAACAGAAGATCATCAGTATATCGGAGAAAGCAAGTGTAAAATGTGTCACCAGAAGCAATATAAAGCCTGGATGGAAACAAAACATGCAAAAGCATTCGATGCGCTCAAAGCAGAAGATCAGGGAAAGGAAGAATGCCTAGGATGTCATAACACCGGTTATAAAAAGAGTGCAGATTTGCTGAAAAATGTTCAATGTGAGGCATGTCATGGTCCTGGAAGTGACTATAAAGATATGAAAGTGATGAAAGATAAAGAGAAAGCAATAGCTGCCGGCTTGATCATTACAACAGAAGAAACCTGCAAAATGTGCCATAATGAAAAAAGTCCAACGTTTAAGGGTTTCAATTTTGAAGAAGCTAAAAAAACTGGTGTTCATGCAGTAAAATCAGAATAACATTTATCAAAGTTTCATTAATAAGCGCCGCCTCAAGGCGGCGCTCTTTTCTTTTTAATGTTCAAACGAAGTCTTGTAATTTGCCTTATTATAATCTTTCTTATCACTCCTTCCAATGCTTGTTACCCGCCTAATCTATATGAAGATATCACCAAAAAAGCACTCCTTCTCATGCCTCGAACTTTCAGAAATGTACTTAAAGTATATTATGATGATTTAATAACCGGTGCTGCTGAATCTTCAAGTTTACTTAATTCAGAAGATCATTTACTCTATGAAGACGGTTCTTATGGTAAAGCAACATTTCGTATTAAGCAATTAAGCGATAAAATTGTCTACGATATTTATCATCATGTGCCTTTTCATATTATTGCCAGGGAATTTGGTTATATAGTTCATTATGTTACTGATTTAAATAATCCTTTTCATACTGCTGAAAAAGATTCAGTGGCAGTACAATGTGAAAAAGAATTTAGTTCCTTTATGACAAATTATTTAGATAAATTTCCCTTTGTTTTTTACGGGTATAGTTCAAAAAGCCTGGAGAAAAATGATATTGAGGAATTTTCTCAATCGATAGTGGACAGGTCATCAAAGCTTCGCAAAGTATTGTTAAAAACAATGCACAATGGAAAGGCAGTTGCTTCCGCCAGGAAATTTGATGAAAAATCTCTTGTTTTTGGTGTCGCAGCTGTATCTTATCAACACTCCATTTCAAATACTGCGCAGCTTTGGCTTCATATATGGAAAAATGCACATGGAGATACAAGATTAGAGTAAGCGTGCGCCCTCACAAGTTACCTTGAAGAAATTAGTAATATCTACTATAATCATACCTGTACATCAACAGGATTTAGGAAATGTTTAAAAGAATATTAATAGCGAATAGAGGAGAAATTGCAGTAAGAATAATAAGAGCCTGTCGGGAATTAGGAATAACAGCGATTGTAGTGTATTCGGAAGCGGATCGAAAATCTTTAAGCGTGCGTTATGCAGATGAAGCATATTGTGTGGGACCTCCCTCTTCAATAGAAAGTTATTTGAGAATAGATAAAATAATTGCTATAGCAAAAAAATGTAATGCGGATGCGATTCATCCTGGTTATGGATTTTTAGCTGAAAATGCTGAATTTTCAAAAGCTTGCGAGGATAATAATATTATATTTATAGGACCTTCGGCAGATGCTATCGAATCGATGGGCGAGAAGACCCGTGCTCGCAAAATAATGTCAGATGCAGGTGTTCCGGTCGTGCCAGGATCGTTGCAAGCAATTGATACAGCAGAAGAAACTATAGAGATTGCCCGCCAGATCGGCTATCCAATAATGATCAAAGCAGCTTTTGGAGGCGGCGGTAAAGGAATGCGTCTGGTAAACGATGAGAAAGAATTGAAAGAAGGTTTTCGCGTAGCCGCTTCTGAATCAATGTCAGCATTCGGCAATGCTGCTCTTTATATAGAAAAATATATAGAAGATCCTCATCATATTGAAATTCAAATACTTGCTGATCATTATGGAAATGTTATTCATTTGGGAGAAAGAGATTGCTCGATTCAAAGACGCCATCAAAAAATTATTGAAGAAACTCCTTCCCCGTTTATTAATGAACAAATACGAAATAAAATGGGAGAAATTGCAATAAAAGCTGCACAAGCAGTCAATTATACAAATGCAGGCACTATTGAATTTCTTGTTGACGGCAATAAGAATTTTTATTTCATGGAGATGAATACGCGTTTGCAGGTGGAACATCCTATCACGGAAATGGTTACCGGTATTGATATAGTAAAAAAACAAATTTATATTGCATCTGGCGTCGCATTGGCTTATCGTCAGGAAGACATACTCCTAAAAGGGAACGCTATTGAATGTAGAATTTATGCTGAAGATCCAGATAATAATTTTTATCCGTGTCCGGGAACAATTGCAGGATTGAGATTACCGGGTGGTCCAGGTGTTAGAGATGATTCTGGTGTGTATGAAGGTTATGAAGTTCCTATTTATTATGATCCTCTCCTTTCAAAACTTGTTGTGTGGGGCAGAACAAGAGAAGAAGCCTTTCAAAGAATGAGCAGAGCACTTGAAGAGTATAAGGTGGAAGGCATAAAAACTACTATCCCGTTTTATCGAAGAGTCATGTCTGACAGCAACTACCAAAAAGGTATCTTTAATACAAAATATGTCGACCTGGTATTCTCAAAACATGATGAATCAAGAGAACATCCACTTTTACCGGTCGCTATTATCGCTGCAGCAATTTCTGAATTTGAACAAAAGGAATACCCTAAAATTACTAATAACAAGAAAAATAATGCGACAAATGAATGGAAACTGCACGGAAGACATCAATTGCTCAGCAGCAGACTGTATTCATATTAATTGTGAGGTATTTAATGGATTTAGGGATTCATTATGGTGAAGAAAAGTACACCGTTACGATAAAAAAAGTTGATAATAAATATATGGTGGCGTTCGAAGGAAAAGAATATATTATAGATGCCGTATTTCTTGAAGATAAACTGCTATCTTTGATTATAGATGGAAAGTCCTATGAAGCATCGTTTGAAAAATTATCAGAAGGATACTATGATCTTTATTTCTTTAATGATTTTTTTAAATTGTCTGTTCAAGATACACGTGCGATCAAAAAAGCAGTATCGAAAGAAAATTCTGGTATCATTTCCAATAAAATTGTCGCACCAATGGCAGGTAAAATTTTAAAACTTCCTGTTGCAAAAGGAACACTGGTGCAAGAAGGTGATGTTCTTGCAGTTATTGAAGCTATGAAAATGCAGAATGAAATAAAAGCATTTTCACAGCATGTTATTTCAGAAGTTCTTGTAAAAGAAGGTGATAGTGTAATTCCTCAACAAATCATATTAGTTTTTGAATAATTTATGATATCGATTCATGTATTATTGCAGAAAATTGTACAGGAATATAGCGATAATGAGAAATTTCTGCAATCATACGTGGAGATTATGTGGGAAAGACTTGTCGGCAAGGATGTTGCCCGTCAAACGAAAATTGTTGAATTGAAACAAAATACATTGGTGATCTCTGTATATGATTCTCATTTACATAAAATACTTGCTAAAATGGAAGGAGAAATTTTACAAAAGATTAATAGCCTCATTTCAAAACCGCTTATTGCTGCTATTCACTTCAGAAAGAGCAGAAAATTTGCATATGAAAAATCTGTCGTCAGCAGTGGAAAAAGAGAAAAATCGTCTGTTCAACTCGATAATCTGAAAGAAGCCACTCTCATAGCTGATGATGAATTGAGAGAGAATTTTAAGAAGGCTTATCACCATTATCAGAAAATGAGCATGACAAAAAAGAAATAACATTATTTAGGAGAATGACATGGAGCTTTTCTTTTTATCTTCAAATTTATTAGGCATACAATTTTTTGGCAGATTTTTTATAATAGGGCTTGCTATCAGTATTATAGGATTAATATTTTTTCTGAGATATATAATTGTCTCATTAACCATAAGTGTACAGAGAATACTTCATCCATTACCCTGGTATAGTGAAAGTCTTGCCAAGAAATATTTGCTTGCTTTGCTTTTTTTGGTAATAAGTCTTATTGGATTGGCATGGATGTATACTGGTTATCTTTTACAAAATTATCAGCCAGTAGAAAAAGCGGTGATTGCCGGTATCGTGGAGGTGCAAAAGGAGAAAGAAGGTGAGTTTATTGTAAAATTTATTTCGTCCTATGATAATTTTCCGGAGCAAAATATCAGCAAAGGTTTACAGGGGGATCAATGGGCGCTGGGGGGAGTATTTCTTGATTTTCCCTCTTTTCTTAAATATATGGGACTTAATAGCTGTCATCAGCCAATAGATTTCGTCGCCAAAGATCTTAAGGTTATGTATCGTCCAGATCTTGAGTATATGGAAATGTTATCAAGGAAACCAGACCTGCTTTGGTCAACAATTTTTAAAATACAATCAATTTTAAAATTCAATGTAGCTGAATTTCGTCTCACTCCTTTTCATAAGGCAAAAACGGGAAATTATGAAATTTATGCAGGCAAATCAGGGTATATTATTCAAATGGTAGGCAAGAAGGTACAATAGTTCAAAGGAGTAGTCTAAGGATGAAAGTAGTGGTTGTGACTTCCGATGTACCTTTTGTGACCGGAGGACATCGGATAATTGCTGAAGCACTCGTTTCCCAATTAAATGCATACGGACATGATGCGATTTTATGGTGCACTCCTCAAAATAGATTTGGAAGACAGTTCTCCGCTTACCTTGCTAATTATTTCACCGATTTAGGAGAAACCGGTTCCGGAGATAAAATTGATGCGGTCATTTCTCTCAGGTATCCTTCATACGCAGTAAAACATTATTTTCACATCTGCTGGCTTAATCACAGGGCAAGAGAATATTATGATTTGTGGGAACAATTTAAATCAAAAATATCTTTTGCCAATAAAATAAAAGAGAGTATCAGGCGAACTGCCATTCATTGGATAGATCGTTATTTTTTAAAAAATAATGTCAAGAAGCTGTATGCTCAATCTATAAATATTCAGAAGAGACTGCAAAAATGGGGCAAGATAAAATCTGAGGTTCTTTATCCTCCTGCTATACCAAGAAATTATTGTTTTAAGGAATATGGTGATTTTATCTTTGTTCCTGCAAGATTGCATCCATTGAAAAGGATTAGTCTTGGAATTGATGCGCTCGCTAAAATGAAAAATACGAATATTTCTATGATTATCGTGGGAGAGGGTCCGGAATATAATAATCTTATTGCTTTAATAAAAGAGTGTAATCTTGAGAAACGTGTTCAATTGCTCGGATGGGTTGCCGAGGATACATTGTTGGACCTGTATGCACGATGCCTGGCTGTTTTTTATGGACCTTTGAATGAAGATTATGGACTGGTAACTCTTGAAGCGTTCAGCAGTAGAAAAGCTTTGATAACCTGCCAGGATAGCGGGGGTACCAACGAATTGCTTGAGCATGGGAAAAGCGGCTTCCTGGTCAATTCAGAACCAGATCATATCGCTTTAGCGTTTGATGCTGTCTCAGATAAATTAATAGCTGAAAAACAGGGAAATTATGCTTACTCAAAATCTGCAGAATTCTCATGGGAAAAAACGATTGCAACTTTATTGCAACTAAAAACATCTAATGAATAATGGAAATAATTGATATAACGGTTCATACATTGAGCCGGCCTGCCAATATTGCAATATGCCAAAAAAAGCTTGGTTCTTTTCTTAATGATGAAGAAAAGGAAGCTATGCATAATTTTAATCCTCATTTTCTTTGCTTACCGGAACTTTTTTTTGTGAATGACAATATGAAAAATTATACTGATGCTTCGCAATTTCATAATGAAGGAAAAGAATATTTACGGGTACTTTCATTACAATTAATGACAGTCGTTATAGGAGGCACCCTGATTCTGAAAGAAAATAATAACTTTAAAAGTATAAGCTATGTTTTTGAAAAGGGAGAGGAGATAGGACATTATGCAAAAATTAATCTGACTGAAAATGAGAAGAGAAACGGCTTCGTAAAAGGCATAGGTCACTTTCACTTCAAAAGGAATAATCTGACATGCAGTATATTAATTTGCAATGATATTTTTTCTGAGCAAGGATTTCATTGGGCAAGGGAAAATAAGATAGATATTATCTTTATGCCTACCGGTTCCCCTTATAAACCAGCAGAAACAGTTGCAGAAAAATTCCAAAGGGATAATAATTTATATACAGCAATGGCAGAAATAAGTAATGGAGTTATTGTGAAAGTTTGCGGGATAGGAACTGTATTTGAGCAGAGACTGCAGGGACGAAGCCTGCTTGCTTCCCCTAAAGGAATATTGTACCGTGTAGCGCCAGAACAGGAGATGGAAGAACATATAATCGGATTATCGGTGAACAGTGGGCAGTAATTCAGATATTGACTCGTATGCTTTATATATCATAAACCATGAAAATAATGCGTTATTCTTTGCGAGTTCTGCTGTAGGGGCGGACCAATGTGTCCGCCCTTACGAAGCAATCCCGGCGGTTTTGTCATTGTGAGTTTGCCGGAGGCAAACGTGACAATCCCTGATGGATTATAAAAAGCAGAGTCCGTTGCGGATTATTACGTCCCGCTGACGCGGGACTCATAATGACAATGTCATAAGAGATTGCCACGCTTTGCTTTGCAAAGCTCGCAACGACGAAGCGTCGTTTTACAAAGGAGGTTTATATGAAAAAACAAGGAATCATTTATATTGCCTTGCTTATTATTTTTGGGATTGGTCTCATTCACGGAGAAGATATAGATAAGAAATTATGGCAGAAAGCGCTTGAAATCCATCAGCATGCATTAGTAATCGATACACATTGTGATACACCAATGATTATGATGAATGAAAATATTGATATAGGGAAGAGAAATGATAAGGGAGATTTTGATTTGATCCGGATGAAGGAAGGAGGTGTCGATGCTATTTTTTTTGCGGTCTTTGTATCCAATGATATGGATGAAAAACAACCTTCAAAAATTGCGCTCGAAACAATAGATGAAATCTATCGCCAGGTTGGAGCATACCCGGAACTTACTGAAATTGCATACTCGACACAGGATATTAAAAAATTACATAAGACGGCAAAGAGAGCCATTCTCATAGGAATGGAGAATGGAGGTCCGGTTGAAGGAAGCTTACCATTACTGCGAATTTTTTATCGTCTTGGAGTACGTTATATTACTCTGACACACAGCAACAATAATCATATTAGTGATTCTTCTACGGCGAAAGAACCTAAATGGAATGGATTAAGCGAATTTGGGAAAGAAGTAGTAAAGGAAATGAATGATCTTGGAATGATTATTGATGTTTCACATATTTCTGATAAAGCTTTTTATGATGTAATAGAACAGTCACGTGTTCCTGTAATTGCATCACATTCCTGCGTGCGGGCTCTGTGTGATGTTCCAAGAAATATGTCAGACGATATGATTAAAGCGTTGGCAAAAAATGGAGGAGTAATACAAATAAATTTCTTTTCAGGATTTCTTGATAAGGAATTCTATGACAAATCAGAGGAAATTCGCAGAAAATATAAACCAGAGATGGAAGCATTAAAAGAAAAGTATAAAGATGACAGAAAGGGGTATTGGGCGGAAGCAGTAAAATTGTGGAGAAAAGATGCTCCACCGGCTCCTGAAATAGAAACACTTATCGATCACATTGAATTTGTCATTAAATTAGCGGGGATTGATCATGTGGGTTTAGGCTCTGATTTTGATGGAGCAGGCAGTTTTCCAACAGGTCTGGAAGATATTTCTGGATTTCCCTTAATCACCTATCATCTTCTTAAAAGAGGCTACACTGAATCTGATATTAAAAAAGTACTGGGAGAAAATTTCATGCGAATATTTGAGAAGGTAGAAAAAGGAAAAAAAGGGAAGACAGGTGGCTCGAAGTGAACCACCTGTCTGAACTCATATAATTCAATTTAGGGACAGGGGATGCGATTCTGCGGGAAGCAAGGAGTAGTTGCTGCTGGGCGTGAAACAGCGCTGGAATTAAAACCGTAGCCGCCTTCCTGTGTATTATTAGTTGGTACGATGAGATAGTAATAACTACCTGTTTCTGTGTTGATTGTTTGAGTTAAATCAGTTCCGCTATCACACATGAATCCTGTATGATCATAGGTTCCCGTAACAAGACTGGCAAGGGTTCCACGGTAAATTGCATAATGAATTATGCCAGGTTGGTTATCGCAAGAATCACCCCATGTGAGAAGAAGCTGTGAAGCGCCTGATTTTGAAATAGTCAATGGAATACCTGGTATTAAATTACCATCCGGTGTTTCTGCAATACCAGAAGTAACAGCAGTAATATTCAGTGTGTAGTTAATCGAGTTGGCTATTTGTGTAGAATTAGGTTTGAAGATGAGCAAGCCATAATAACCAGCAGCAGCAGGCGTAAAGGTAAAGGTTTCCGCAACATTGGCACCATTTGCATTAACCCATGTACCGGGGATTGCATTTGCGAGTGTGAAGTACTGAGCTGTGTAATCAATAAGAGCTATTGCGATATCGCCGCCGGCAGGAGTAACCGTGAATGACCATGTTGTGCCGAGATCAGCGGAATCGAAGGATATTTCTTCAATTGCTACTACTCCGTTGGTTGTAATGTTACCGGTTGTGCCGGTCGAAGGCACCGATACTACTGCTCCGGATAGGTTTTTGTGAATTGAGTAATTGCCGGTATACGGGGTATTGGAAGCTTGAATAGTACCAAGCCACCATGTAGCTGTCGTTGACTGGTTCCGGTTAATGCCGATAATTTCAACTTCACCAATTGTACCTGTACTTGACGAGGTGACGTTGGTCTCAAATCCCGTAGTTGAGCCGGTGTAATCATTGTGCAGACGTGTGTCGTAATTAGAAGTGCTTACCTGAGGAAGAATACCAACGGCGCCCCAATAATTAATTCCACCAGTTGGTACTACAGAAAATTCATAACCATCGCAGTTGTACCAGAAGTATCCGGTTGAATTTCTATCAGGAGGAGCAGTAGAAAGAAATGGTGAATTATCTGCAAGAATCATCGGTGACCAGTTGTATTGTGCGTAGTGTGTATTATCGGTTTCATTGCTTTCTGCGTAGTTATTATTAGCATCTACGAAGAGACCGAATGTGTGTTTTCCGCCTTTGAGGGAACCTGCAAGGGTATTATTGGTGTCGAGTGCAGTATTGCCAGCAGGAAGAGAGGTATAGGTGACATCTTCGAGTGTAACATCATCGAGCAGGTAGCGAATCTGGAAAGAGGTTGTAACAGCGTTAGGACC
>MFGW01000092.1:11158-14427 GCA_001780385.1 Candidatus Fischerbacteria bacterium RBG_13_37_8
TGCTTGTGGAGTTCACGTAGGTAGTTCCACTCCATCCGGGGAGTGTAGCAGTGAGAGTACAGCTTGCAAGACTGCATCCGGTAGCATTTCTTGGTACTGCTGGAGCAGTCCATCCCGCGGAAGAAATAGGTCTGAGATTCGATGGTGTAATCACAATATTTATTGTGTAATTGATGCTGTTGGAGATGAATCCGGAATTCGGTTTATAGATCAATAATCCGTAGTAACCTGTAGTTGTAGGTACCCAGTTGAATGTTTCTGCAATATTGCTTCCATTTGCATCGACTAATGTTCCCGGTATGGCATCTGCTAATCTAAAGTATTCTGCTGCTTGATCAATAAGGGCTATTCCAATATCACCACCGGATGGTGTAACGGTGAATGTGAAAGTCACTCCGACATCCGTTGCATCGACGTAAATTTCTTCCACTGTTGCAGCGCCGTTATTAGGAATGATTCCCGTGTTTCCTGTGGAAGGCATTGCCAGAGCAATACCTGAACGATCAAAATGAGCAGCATAATTGCTTACACTGGGTGTATCTGTGCCCTGAATAGCGCCAGCCCACCACGTAGCAGAAGTTGCTACATTTCTGTTAACACCGATAATTTCTACTGCACCGTTGCCTCCGGAACTCGATGAGGTGAGATTTGCACCGAAACCTGCCTGTGAACCTGTGTAGTCATTATGAAGTCTTATATCATAATTTGCCGAGCTTACATACGGAAGTGCACCTACGATTCCCCAATAGTAAAGACCGCCACTTGGTGTAACTGTAAATTGATAACCGTCGCAGTTGTACCAGTAGTAGCCTGTAGAATTCCTGTCCGGTGGAGCAGTTGTTTGAGATGGAGTTCCATCAGTCAGTGCTAATGGTGACCATATAAACTGCTGGTAGTATGTATTATCATTTTCATTATTTTCGGCGTAAGTATTGTTAGCATCAACAAATAGACCTTGTGTATGTCTTCCACCTTTAATAGGACCTGTATTACTATTGTAATGGGTGCCTATTGAGCCGACATTTAGTCCATTATAAGAGATTTCAAAATCAGTTACGTCATCAAGAATGTACCTGACCTGGAACATGACACTAACGGGATTTGGACCGTCATTTGTACAGAGGGAATTCACATAAGTTGAACCAGACCAACCTGATAATGTTGCACTCACTAAGCAGTCAGTAGCAGTACATCCGGTGGAATCTCTTGGAACGACGGGAGCAGTCCAACCTGCTGCCTGATAAGGACGCAGATTTGATGGTGCTAAACCGATATCAATGGTGTAATCGATGCTGTAGCCTGACTGGGAACTATTTGGTTTGTAAATTACTAAACCGTAATATCCAGCAGCAGGGAAAATGATATCAATGTATTCGGCAACATCAGTTCCATTGAGATTCACATTAGCGATTGCATCTGAAATTTCAAAATGTTGCAATGATGCATCGAAGACTGCGATACCTATGTCTCCGCCGCTCGGAGTCACGGTAATTCGCCAGCCAGAAGTGACATCACCAGAATCTACCGATATTTCTTCAACTGCCGTTACACCAACTGCCGGAATATTTCCAGTTCTGCCGGTAACAGGAACAGGCACAGTAGCTCCGGATACTGCTTCATGAATTTTATAGGCATCGGTGTAGGGTGTAGTTGTACCCTGTAAAACACCGACCCACCAGGTCGCAGATGTTGCTACATTTCTGTTTATACCGACAAATTCTACTTCACCAATACCGCCTGAAGTTGACCATTGCAGGTTGGAACCGAATCCCTGTGTAGAACCAACATAATCATCATGCAAACGAAGATCATAGTTTGATGTGCTTCCGGGCATCAACCCCATTACACCCCAGTACTGCGTTCCACCTGAAGGGATAACGGAGAATTGATAACCGTCAACTGAATAATAGTTATAACCTTCCGGATTTCTGTCCGGTGGAGCAGTACGTGTTATGCTTCTATCGGCATCGGTATACAGATCGTACGGTGCAAAAACAGCTGTTGGCGCGATCCATGTATTATCAGTTTCAAGACTTTCAGTGAGCTGATTATCTGCATCTATTATTAATTTAAGCATACTGCGACCGCCTTTGTGCCAAAGGGTATAATTCATTAATTCATAAGCGCTATTTGCCGTATGGGAAGCTCTTGCGAAGTCTGTTTCTTCTGCATCGTCCACGTAGAGTGTATGCACATGGGCACCTGCAGTTACAGAAGAATTATTACGCACCTTGAAATTAATATTTGTACTCGCAGTCGCCCCATTCAACGTAGCGCTACGTATACATGTTGTCGAATCGCATGTATCATTAGAGGGAACAAGCACGTAATCCCAAATGGTGCTTTTTTGGCCTGTGAGGTTTATTGCTCCGGATGAGGACGGAGTTACGAATACACAGTTCGAAAGATCAGAGACGCATTCTTCCGAACCGTTGAGTGCTTGGACTGCAAATCCATATCCATAGGTATTGTACAAGTTAGTAAGCGTATAGTAATTGTAATTGCCTGCCATAGTTACGATAGGTATCCATCCTGCGGCAGTGCAATCCGTTGACGTCGCAAACGGATTATAGAAAATCCTGTATCCGGTTGCGGTTGGCGAAGGAGTCCATGATAAACCAATCATACCATCCGAACCGACACCGTACAGCGTCGGTGTTGCCGGTTCAGCACATACATTATAATTTGCCGGCGCTGCTCCGCATGCAATTCCGTGATCAGCGAATGCGGTCCAGATCCGTCCACCATTTGGTGTGCCGTCAGCTAAATTTCCATTGTCATCATCAGTCCCTAAAAGCACAGTATAATAATTTGTTGCTGCACATCCATTAATTGTTGCGCTTGTATTGCAAGTACCGCCGGAAGTGATTTGATATGCTGAACCCATTGAACCTACTGATTGAAACCATATTCTCATTGCCCAGGTAAGTCCTTCTTCACCACGGGCTGCTTTAATATTCGTTATCATATCCCATAACGCGCCGGAAGAAATATATGATTCGCAATGCCCTTCATATCCCATGATTCCAAGATACGCGTTGGGACAAGACCACATATCGCAGTTCGGGCCATTATTATTTGTAATATTTGCAGGTGTTACTGGTACATCAGGAGTCCCGGGATTATTATCATGATCGAAACGCATTGCTACGTAACGCACTCCCAGACAACTTGCTGGGCAATTGTAGCATGGGGTTGTTTTGTAAAATCCTTGCGCAATGCAAGGATCCTCCATGATAAGCATTGCTCCTATATCACCATATGATTCA
>MFGW01000092.1:14483-14604 GCA_001780385.1 Candidatus Fischerbacteria bacterium RBG_13_37_8
TCCGTGACCCCACTCGTGATGAACAACCGGTCCGCCTTCACCTGAATTATTGCATGAGGCACTTGAACGCAAGAAAAAAAGCTCTCCTGCACCGCCCCAGAATGCATTACAGACATCATAA
>MFGW01000092.1:14767-15650 GCA_001780385.1 Candidatus Fischerbacteria bacterium RBG_13_37_8
GATCGCCAGGTACAATAGAAATATTGCCGCGTACATGTCCAAATGCAGTAACTAGCTGGTTGTAAACTATCTTACCGTTTAATGCATCCACCCATGCTTCATAATCTAAAATATCTCCATCGTTCTTATAATGAACTACCCATACCAACCGGTAATTAATTCCTATGCCTTCCTTGTCTTCATAGGGTGCATAGGTGTCCTGACCTGCTGGTATCTCAGGAACTACCTTAAGCACACTGAAAAAAATTGTATTCACTTCCGCATTCTCTTCACTAAAAGCAGCTATCACATTTTCCTCAGCCTGCCGCTGGGATATAGTCGGAACCGTCGCTATTGTATTATCACTTATGCCTAATGAACCAAATTGAATAAGATTGCCATTGTTGAATCTGAAAAATACCCGTCCCTCTGCTACCGGCACATCATCCATAAAATAATCGTATTGCATTACACAATATCTGCCGTTATCGAATATTTCACTCGCTTCTTCATGTAATTTGAAGGTCGATAAGTCAATCCGTAATAAATCACGGTTTTTCTTCACAAAAGCGAGTATCTTTTCATGCAGAAATTCTTTCGTAATTTCTGCTCCTGTGTTTTCAAGTGTGTTCCCTTTTCCAGGATAAAATGGAATACCTTTTCCTTCAATAAGATTCGGTCGTCCAGCTCTCTGATCCCACATTACTCTCCAACCGGTTCCATAATCAGCAATAAATCTTTGCCATGCTTCATTCTGAAATGAATTCTCGCTTCCATATTGATAATCCTGTAAAGGATAGCCCATGTTAAAACGCTGTGATAGAGCTAATTCATTTAATAATTTATGATTCTTCAGAGCTTTAGCTGATACATTGTCTTTTGGAGCTATCGCATGAACATTTAC
>MFGW01000093.1:0-223 GCA_001780385.1 Candidatus Fischerbacteria bacterium RBG_13_37_8
GATGACATCTTAACATATGGATCTTTCTCATTCAGACTTGTCCAGCACACTGGAATAGATACCAGCTCCCTTTCATTATCGATAAAAGTAAATCTTTGATCACCCCAAAGATTATAATAGCTTACTAATTCGTACTCTTGCTTATGAAGAGGATGAAAAGGATTCGTTATTGTAAACCTAGTATCACGAGCATTACAATGACTTGCAGTTGATAACTTCTTCA
>MFGW01000093.1:240-2709 GCA_001780385.1 Candidatus Fischerbacteria bacterium RBG_13_37_8
AATCATTTTGACTTCGATCTCATCTCTTTACTGGCTAAACCTGTAACCATAGGCAAAACTTCTATCCCAGGAATACAACTCAATAATAAAAGATTACTCCGCATTATGCAAATCCTCCTGCATTCATCCTATGCCTGCACTGCATGGAAAACAAATGATTTGTATCAATCGATTCTTGCCTCCTTCTCCCTGTCTCCATCTTCTTATACCATCGACCAACTGCGTTATGATGTACGTAAATTAAAAGCTCACGGTATCCTCCAACGCATCGATCATTCTTATTCATATCTGCTTACCGATTTCGGTAAAAAGTGTGCATTATCTTTACTCTCTTCCATTCCAAAATATTTGGCCCCATTTGCGCTCCTCTCTTTAATTCTCTCCCCAATGCTTCCTATCCTCCTTGCTCTAAAATCGAACAGGCTTATGCCAAAATTAATCATTCTCTCGATGAACTCCTTCAACTCCTAACTGCTTAAATTATCGCCATAACGATTTTTCAGCCCTTTGTTACTACGCTCTTTGCATTGCATTATATGCTTCTTATTCAACACCCCTCTTTTGCTTTTCAATAAATATTATTCTACGCTTTTATTCCCCAATACCTTCATTATATTTTTAAAACTTTGTGCCTTTGTGCCTTTGTGCCTCTGTGCCTTACTCAATTAACTCCCACGTTTATTATGTCGCATTTCTTAAAAACTTCTTCTGAAATCCCGGCAAGAAGAATCTACCAATCCTTTTTCACTCTTTTTTTGTCATCTTCAAATAAAGATCATCAATACTCATAGGTGGGTCCTCTCTATGAAGCATATCGTGACAATTAGAACAAACCAATGCAATATCATCTATTCTCGTTACCTGACCACTTTCTCTTTGACCAATAGGTCTTATATGATGTGCTATTATATATTTCTCACCAATTTTGCCATAAACATCTACAAACCTCATCTTACATACTTCACAGCGATAATCAGAACATCTCTTCTTTTCTTCAATCAATTTGCAATTTCTTGACCGAAACACAGCCTCATATCTATATTTTTTGATTCCTTCTATAGCTTCCAATTTTTCTGCTTCCACTGCCTTTGCTATCCTAAATGCCAAAGATTTCTCAGAATTCTTCATATTGACAATTTCACTTAGGCGCTCATCATTTAATTTTAAAACCGTAATTAGCTGGGTGCCTTTCAAGGTACCCTTAAACGATAACTTAAAAGGTTGAAAATCTTTCTCCCATTTTACCGTTACGAAATGACCCCAAATATGCTTAGCTTCTTCAAAAATATCTGGAGTATATTCATTTCTTCTTACCAGTTTCCAATCATTTATAGTAAACCTGATCTCTCCAAGAACATTTGGATCATACTGATATCCTTTTATTATTTTGCCCTTTCCTACAATAAATGGACTTTTTTTCAAACGCCCTCTTGCATAGATTATATCACCTTCTTTCATATGGTAAACTACATGCTTTAGACTGTTCCGAGGAGATATACTTTTAGGTCTTCTTTTGCTCCATATGTCATCATATTCAGCTTCTTTAAGCTTAGAGCAGTCTTCTACGGGTTGTAGCCCACTATAATCCCACCAATATCCAATCGCCGCTATTCCTCGTTCAATGCAATCACGCCACAATGGAGAACCTTGACTACCCCAACTCATAGCCATAAGCCAATAATTCATTTTTAAACCTCCATAATTATAATTTCAAAGCCTCTAACTTCCACTTCATCTCCCCATACAACACAATATATAATAACTTAACTCACTATATATCCTCAAATCAATATAGCATAGCATAACAGTTCACTACAAGCATAATTTCCCCTTAACACAAACAATAGACCTGTTCCCTAAAATACTTGAAATTCATTAAAACATTGTTAAAACATCCATTATCATATCGGGCTGCAAAAAGGCAGTAAACAAAGATAATAAAAGGACAGCAAACGGTACAATAACGGTATAACAAACAATGTTCAAACATAGTCCAGCCCCTATCGGATAACTGCACACATAAGGTACAGAGGCAAAGTTTTCCCGCCCCGCCGGTTATTTACACTGCCACCAGTCGAAGGTGGTAATCCTGTCCCAAGAGAATTTCTTTGGTAGCTATTTATAAGAGAGAAATATTATTGAACAGTCATTTCTCGCGTTTTGTCCGCGAAAGAGAACCATGGAAAAACAACGGTTCTTCCTTTAATTGCTCGCCGATTATCTCAGTCAATAAATCGCCCATCTCCTTGTATTGTGTGAATATCAGCGCTTTTTCATGAACTGCATGTACCTTTTCAAGGATCGCAATCAAGGCAACTGATTTGCCGGAAAGATTCATCTTCGGCGCGCCGCGTTTCGCAAACAGCGCCGGGTGATTGCAGATTTGTTTCAGCGCGGTTATGAGCTTGAAAATAAAGCCGCGCCGCTGGATACCTTCCGCTGATTCCACATCTTTCATGATAGCGTCTA
>MFGW01000093.1:2880-3013 GCA_001780385.1 Candidatus Fischerbacteria bacterium RBG_13_37_8
TTTTCCTCGAACCGCTTTGCTTTATACGGCATCCCGAAAAAGAACGTCCCTGCAATCTTATCTGCTCTGTTCCATTCAGTCTTATCTATGGCAGCATGAACAAAATACGTGATGAATTGTGCAAGTACTTCAT
>MFGW01000093.1:3062-3545 GCA_001780385.1 Candidatus Fischerbacteria bacterium RBG_13_37_8
CTATCCGGTTCTATAATTGGAACTTCCACGACGGCAGATGCGCCACCGGCATTCGGGAAACCATTCTCCGGTGTCACAAAGAACTCAGGATTCGTCCCATTATAAATAAGATAAAAATCCGTATCGAGGAACGAATGTGCAAAATCTTCATTCAACCGCACCAAATCGGTTGCCCGGATAATATCGTGATAAAACTGATAGAGTACTTGCTTAAAATCACCATTATCATAAAAGACCGGCTTACCCAGCAGAAGCGCCAACAACGAGTCGATATCAACCGCCGGGTAGGCAAGATCCGGCAGTTCTTTCATTCTGGAGTTCTCCGATTCGCTTATATTATAGACATCAACACATTGATTGCCGCTGTAAAGCTTTTCCTTCGAACCGGCATCTGATTTCTTTTTCCCAACTATCGCAATAAATAATGCATCATCCTTCGATGCAGGCTGCACAATCTGAATCGCCTGATCGCTTTTCGAGCCA
>MFGW01000093.1:3555-6497 GCA_001780385.1 Candidatus Fischerbacteria bacterium RBG_13_37_8
GTATTATAATCAATCCGGTGCATCGCCTCGACCCAGGCATTGCCCCACCATGTTTTCCCGAATACATTTCTTCTGACCATTGCTGATTCTAAATATAAGCTCCAATTTTGCAATAAATAATAATTTTAATGAGCATAACTCCCTATGAGTTTAGCACAGGATTACTCCTTTTAGACCGTACGCTAAGAAATTTTTTAACCAATTTACCTGTTGAAAACCAATTTTTATGTTGCTTGATATATTTAATTAGATAATTATACTTAAATAGTTGCATATTATCAATGTTCTTTTGAGATTTTCAAAAATAGTGAAAAAATTTTTTGTGAGTGCCATTTTGTTAATCTGATTATTGAATTTGATGTACAAATAGCACACTTTTATTCTTGTTGAAACGAAACATATTAATAAAGAATTATTTAAAAGAACGCCATCGTCAAAGTCGGCGCAAGATAAAGACTAGCGCTCATTATTCAGGAAATTAAACTTTTGAATAACGTTAATATAATGTTGCGCTTGCGCCGACTATGATGTATCTGTGGATTTAAAAGCTTTCGCTCTTGACAAAAAATAATTCCCAGTTTATAATATATGCATTATAGTGCATATATGAATAATATAAAAATACAAATCAATAAATACACGACATGCTTTAAAGCACTATCCGATAAAACAAGACTGCGTATATTCTATATCCTCAGCAAATTGAAAAAAGAACTTGCAGTCTGTGAAATAATGGATGCCATTGCAGAAAGCCAATACAATGTCTCAAGACACCTTCAAATTCTCAAACATGCCGGACTGATCAAAGAAAATAAAAAAGGCAGATGGGTTCTTTATTCCATTAATGAAGACAATGATCTAGCATCACAACTAGTTCAAACTGTCCTCGCCTTAAAACCAGCTTATTTCAAAGATGATATGCAAAGAGCTAAAGCACGTCTTAAAAAACGCTGTAAGGGTAAAATCGTATTTTGCCTTAATCAACCTCTTAAGGAGAAATTTGATGAATGAATCACTTCCTGATAATAAAAACACAGGCGCACTGATGAAAAAAATAGTAACCGTCCTTTTATTTCTATTCATAGCTATTGCTGTAATTTCTTTTATAGTAACAACCACAAAAAAGGCTAATATTTTAACAAAATCTGCTACCATAGCTACTGCTAAAAATTCCACTATCATAGTGTACTATTTCCACAGAACCAGCAGATGCAATACTTGTATTGCAATAGAGAATAATTCACATGAAGTAATAAAAAATTTCTTTACAAAAGAATTACAATCACAAAAAATCAAATTTATAGTCCTCAACACAGAACTGACTGAAAATAATCATTTCGTCCAGGATTTCAATCTCGCCTTTAACTCTCTTGTCGTGGCTCTTATTAAAGATGGCAAAGTTCTGAAATACAAAAATTTAGAAGCTGTCTGGGACTACTGGGAAGATAAAGAAAAATTTACTCAATATGTAAAAGAAAATATAAAAATATTCCTTGATGAAATTTAAATGGAATTTTTCACGTTCATTATTGCTGCAGCATGGCTGGGAATATTAGTTTCTATCAGCCCATGCCCCCTTGCCACTAATATTGTAGCAATATCTTACCTTTCACAACAAATCAATCAGAAAATAAAAATTATGCTGCAAAGCCTTGCTTATATTGCAGGACGCACGGTAATCTATGTAATCCTTGCTTATCTTATAGTAAATGCAATGATGAACATTCCTGTAATTTCAGAATTTTTACAAACATACATCACCCGGCTGCTCGGAATATTTCTAATCATAACGGGAATGGTATTATTAAAATTAATCGAAATAAAACTGCCAGGCATAACAATTTCTGAGCGTATGCAAAAGAAATTTCAAAGCTCAGGTTATATAAAAGCCACATTACTCGGCATGATATTTGCCCTTGCCTTTTGTCCTATATCCGCAGCAATTTATTTTGGCAGTCTGATTCCTATGGCACTTAAAATTAAATCAGCCTTTCTTCTTCCCATTGCTTTTGGAATTTTCAGTGGCTTACCTGTTGCGCTATTTGCAATCATTATAGCTTTTTCTGCGCACAAAATTGGCTCCTACTTTGCCAGTTTAAGCCGTATTGAATATTATGTGACTAAAATCACCGGAGTAATTTTTATTCTTGCCGGTATTTATTACGTGCTCTCTTATATTTTTGGAATTAATCTTACTTTTGGAGGTAGCTTATGAAAATACAGGTTGCAGGACCAGGATGTCCACGATGCAAAGAAACACACAAGAATGTCATTAACGCATGCGCAGAACTTAACCTGGCTGCTGATGTTGAATATATAACTGATATAGCTAAAATAACACAATTAGGTATCCTGGCAACACCTGCCGTTATCGTAGATGGAAAAGTTGTTCTGTCCGGTAGAATGCCGACTGTAGAAGAACTTAAACGACTATTGCAAAAATAGGTTTGCACATTACTCAGTCAGACATCTCGTTCAAATTCATCAAGAACCATTATTTTTCCGATAGAGCGTCCTTATGAATAACTTGACAAAAATCATTCTCATCATTGCCGTATTTCTTTTTTTCTATTTTCTCCCTCTTGAAAATGTTCGCGTAAACAATGCTATTCAAGAAGCATTTTACCTTGCACAGGATTATGCAAGGCATCATGTACTGCTTTGTCTTATCCCTGCATTTTTCATTGCCGGAGCCATAGCAACATTTTTAAAAAAGGATACCGTATTGCAATTACTGGGTCCCCAGGCAAATAAAGTCCTTGCATATTCAGTTGCTTCAGTTTCTGGCACGATATTGGCAGTATGTTCATGCACCGTACTGCCGATCTTTGCAGGAATTTATAAACGCGGAGCAGGCATAGGACCGGCAAGTGCTTTTTTATATTCAGGTCCTGCAATAAATATCCTTGCTATTATTCTCACTGCACGAATTCTTGGATTCG
>MFGW01000093.1:6504-8155 GCA_001780385.1 Candidatus Fischerbacteria bacterium RBG_13_37_8
ACTCGCTCGCTTTATAGGTGCAGTGCTCTTTTCTTTGCTAATAGGAATTATAATGCAACTACTTTTCAGCGAAAAGAATCCCCAGGATAGCATTGGTTTTGAATCCGAACAGAATGACGTCAAAAGGCCAGACTGGATTACCTTCTTATATTTTTTCCTGATGGTCGCAATTCTTGTATTTGCCAATTGGGCAAAAGATGATCAACTACCACCGTGGAATTTGATTTATTCTTTGAAATGGTTCCTGGTTGCAGTTTCTCTTATCTTACTCGGTATTATCATAATAAAATGGTTTAAGAAGCATGAGTTAAAAGAATGGGTAAATGAGACATGGATATTTGCCATGCAGATTATGCCGCTGCTTTTTGCAGGTGTAATGTTTGCTGGATTTCTGCTCGGAAGACCGGGTCACACTGCTTTAATTCCAGAGAAATTCATAAGTTCATTGGTTGGCGGCAACAGCATTTGGGCTAACTTATTTGCTTCCGTAGCTGGAGCTTTCATGTATTTCGCTACTCTTACTGAAATTCCAATTCTGCAGGGTTTAATTGGTTCCGGGATGGGCAAAGGACCTGCACTGGCACTCCTGCTCGCAGGTCCGGCAGTAAGTCTGCCTAATATGCTGGTGCTGCGAAGCATTCTCGGCACAAAAAAAACACTGGTATATCTTCTACTCGTAATTGTAATGGCAACAATTTCAGGTATTATCTATGGAAATTTATAAGGAGAACTTGAAATGAATGAAAGTGTAACCAGGAATCTGTCATTTCTTGACCGGTATCTGACATTATGGATTTTTTCTGCAATGTTTATTGGAGTTGGGTGGGGATATTATTTCCCCGGTATTGCTCAATTCTGGAATCAATTTCAATCCGGAACTACCAACATTCCCATCGCCATTGGTCTCATACTTATGATGTATCCTCCGCTTGCTAAAGTTAAATATGAAGAAATAGGTGAAGTGTTTCGCAATTATAAAGTACTTGGTCTTTCATTAATTCAGAACTGGGTTATAGGACCAATTCTGATGTTTGTTCTGGCAGTAATATTTTTGAAATCATATCCAGAATACATGGTAGGACTGATAATGATTGGACTTGCCCGCTGTATTGCCATGGTTATTGTATGGAACGAATTGGCAAAAGGGGACACGGAATATTGTGCGGGTTTGGTTGCGTTTAATTCAGTTTTTCAGGTTCTATTCTTTTCAGTATATGCATGGCTCTTTATAACCGTGTTACCTCCTTTATTAGGACTCAAGGGCGTTACTGTCAACATCACAATCGGACAAATTGCAAAAAGCGTTTTTATTTATCTCGGGATTCCATTTATCGCTGGAATTATCACACGCTTCACCTTGATCAATGTTAAGAACAAAAAATGGTATCACGAAAAATTCATTCCTAAAATAAGTCCAATCACGCTTATTGCACTTTTATTCACGATCCTTGTCATGTTTTCACTGAAAGGTGAAATCATTGTAAAAATTCCTTTTGATGTTATTCGGATTGCCATACCGTTGCTTATTTATTTTGTGCTAATGTTTCTTGTATCATTCTATCTGAGTAAAAAAGTAGGTGCCAGTTATAGTCAAAGTGCTACCCTGTCATTTACCGCAGCATCGAATAATTTTGAACTTGCAATTGCAGTA
>MFGW01000093.1:8179-10462 GCA_001780385.1 Candidatus Fischerbacteria bacterium RBG_13_37_8
GCATTGCATTCCTTGTGAAGGAGGTGGATCTCCTTTTACCGAAAGAGAAGAAAATTTCTTTCAAAAAGAAATTCCCTCCTGGAATATAGACCGTTCGGAAACTCATAAAATAATTCGCGAATTTACTCATAAAGATTTCAAGGATGCCATGGTATTTGTAAATCAAATAGCTGATATAGCAGAGGAAGAGGGGCACCATCCGAATATCTATATTTTTTACAACAAGGTACGCATAGAGCTTCACACACATGCTTTATGCAGTCTTTCCGAAAATGATTTTATCGTTGCTGCAAAAATAGATCAACTATTGCGGACAGGTGTTCACAAGTTCACAGCTAACATCGAATAGTTATTTTTATGTATGTTTATGCTATTTTGTGGATGTTGAATAGAATATTTCGCTACCGTTATATCTGATGATAAACATTACTATTATTCAGAATTAATATGTATTAGATGTTGGGTGTGAACTTGTGAGTGCCTGTCCCCATCTCTTGCAATTATCTGCAGGACTGCCTTATAATATGTCAGTGGAGAAAATGCACTATGGACTATGCTGTGCGTGATTTTATAAAAGAACATTACGGCAAAACGGTAGTAAAGGTCAAGGCATTGGCTGGTGAACTTGATGATAATTTCTATATTGAAACGAGCGAGGGCGAATTGTTTGTTGCCAAGATAGCACATATGGAAGAAAAACCTGAAAATCTGGATGTGCAGAATAGAGTGATGCTGCATTTAAAGCAGAAGAAAGCATCTTTTCTCTTTCCGGAAGTATTGCAAAACCAGAAAGGTAAATACATAACTACAATAATGGATTCTACCGGCAGGAGTCGCCACTTTCGCTTATTACGCTGGATACAGGGAGGTGTCTGGGCTAAAACTTATCCGCTTCCTCCCTCCTTGGCATACAGCCTGGGACGATTGGTAGGAACCATCAGCCAGAATCTCCAGGACTTTGATCATCCGGCTGCTCACCGCTTCATTAAATGGGATCTTGCCCAAATGATGTGGATTCAGGATTATCTTTCATATATCGAGGGTAAAGAATACGCCGAGTTAATTCATTATTTTCTTGCATCATATAAAAACCAGGTGAAAACAAAATTAGGTCGCTGCAGAAAAAGTGTGAATCATAATGATTGCAGTGATAATAATATACTGATCAGCCTTGATGTTGAAAATCCTGAAGTGACTGGTATCTTAGACTTCGGTGACATGGTATATACTTATACCGTTAATGAAGTAGCTATAGCATGTGCTTATGCAATGATGAATAAACCTGATCCGTTGAGCATTGCCGCGGATATTGTGAAAGGATACACGGAGATTTTCCCACTTCAAGAGGAAGAAATTGCAATCATCTTCCCCCTTATTGCAACACGACTGGCAATCAGTGTGATATGTTCCGCTATCAATAAAAAAGAAAATCCTGGGAACAAGTACCTTCAAATCAGCGAACGCCCGGCATGGGACTTGCTCAAAAAACTGTATGCTATTCACACTGATTTTGCACACTACACATTCAGGAAAGCATGTGGATTAGAACCTTGCTCAATTTACCTTTCCTACAAAAAGTGGCTTGAAACAAACAAAACATCCATCTGCAGAATAGTGAGTAACGATCTTTCAACCGCAAAAGTGCTGGATTTAAGCATTGGCAGTCTCCAACTGGGACATAATCTTAATTTCGAAGATGCCGCTGCTTTTGAAAAACTGATCGAAGATTTCATGAAAGAAAATATTGTTGAGACAGCCATCGGCAGATATAATGAACCACGACCAATATACACCACGGAACTTTTTCAGGAGGAGGGGAATAATGGGACGGAATGGCGTACTCTTCATATTGGCATGGACATTTTCATGCAGCCGGAATCATTTATTTTTGCGCCATTGGATGGCAAAGTATTCAGTGTTCAAAGAAACACTGGTGAACGGGATTACGGTCCGACAGTTATTTTGCAGCATAATCCGGAACCAGGTCTTGTCTTCTATACCTTATATGGACACTTGCATGAGGATTGTCTTACAAAACTGAAGGAAGGCGAGGTTGTCACAAAGGGTCAGCAAATCTCGTCTGTGGGCTACCGCGAGGAAAATGGGAATTGGCCTCCACACATTCATTTTCAAATAATACTAAATATGTTTAATAATACCGGCGATTATCCGGGAGTTGTAAAATACGACCAGAAAGAACTCTGGAACAAACTATGTCCGGATCCCGCAGAATTCCTGGGACTGTTACAACCCCAACTTATAGAACAGGAAATGATGCCGGAT
>MFGW01000093.1:10517-10624 GCA_001780385.1 Candidatus Fischerbacteria bacterium RBG_13_37_8
GGAAGCCGTTGAAAATAGTGCGCGGCTACATGCAATACCTGTATGATTACACCGGCAGAAAATACCTCGATACAGTCAATAACGTACCGCACGTCGGTCATCAGCAT
>MFGW01000093.1:10631-14241 GCA_001780385.1 Candidatus Fischerbacteria bacterium RBG_13_37_8
TCATAGAAGCAGCACGTAGACAAATGTCTGTCTTGAATACCAACACACGCTACCTACATGAAAATATAATCCTGTATGCACAGGAGTTGTGCGCTACCCTGCCGCAAAAATTATGCGTGTGCTATTTTGTCAATTCTGGAAGTGAAGCAAATGAATTAGCATTGCGCATGGCACGCACCCACACAGGTCAGAAAGATATGATTGTTGTGGAAGGAGGATATCATGGCAATACCAGCGGCTGTATCGATATAAGCCATTACAAATTTTCCGGTTCGGTAGGAAAAGGTGCGCCGGATTATGTGCATGTGGTTCCACTGCCCGATACCTACCGTGGATTATATAAAAAGAGTGACCCACAGGCAGGAGAAAAATACGCTTTATTCCTTAAAGAAATTATTGAAAAACTACAACAGCAGGGAAAAGGAATTGCCGGATTCATCTGTGAGAGCCTGCTGAGTTGTGGCGGACAGATCGTGTTGCCAGACAATTATTTTAAGAACGCCTTTGACCATGTCAGAAAAGCAGGCGGAATCTGCATAGCGGATGAAGTACAAGTTGGCTTTGGCAGAGTCGGCAGTAAATTTTGGGGCTTTGAACTGCAAAATGTTATTCCGGATATTATAACCTTGGGAAAACCAATCGGCAACGGACATCCGCTCGGCGCTGTCATTACTACACAAGAAATTGCACAGGCATTCTCAAACGGCATGGAATATTTCAATACCTATGGCGGCAATCCAGTCTCATGTGCAATCGGCAGAGAAGTTCTGAAAATCATTTACGAAGAGCATCTGCAGGAGCATGCACTGAATGTAGGAAATCATCTCATGACCGAGCTGCGCCAACTTCAGACAAAATATCCTGTCATTGGCGATATTCGTGGAAGCGGATTATTCATAGGCATCGAGCTCGTCAAAGACCCATCCAGTCTTGAGCCAGCCTCCGAAACTGCATATTATGTAATCAACCGCATGAGGGAAAGAGGCATTTTAATGAGCACCGAAGGACTCAACCATAATGTTCTCAAGATCAAACCCCCTTTGCCTTTCAACATTTCCAACACAGCCGCCTTAATAACCGCTCTCCAAGCCATCCTCCATTAAGGAATGGTGAATAAACAGTGAACAATAGATAAAATTAATAATGTCTAGCTACCTCGAACCTTGAACTTTTTTACAAAGGAGTTTTAATTATGGCATATTTTCAGCCTTTTGAAATGGAGCGGATGATGTCCAAATTTGAGCAGGAGGTCGAGTATAATCTTTCAGAAAGCGGTGTTCATCCCATGCTTTTGCGCGAGCTGATAGCAGACCGTTCTGAAATACTTGATGACCTTCTTGCAACAAGCATAAATTATCCGTATGCAAACGGCAATCCTGAACTGCGGCAAAATATCGCATTGCTTTACAATGATGCAGCATCAGAAAACGTGCTCGTAACCGTTGGTGCTGCAGAGGCAAACTATATCAGCATTCGCACATTGCTTTCGGCAGGTGATGAAATAGTGATGATGCTGCCGAATTACATGCAAATCTGGGGAATAGCAAAGAATCACAACCTTGCATTGAAAACATTTCATCTATGCGAGGAGAGAGGATGGGAGCCGGACATCGCAGAACTTGAAGCAATCGTAACCCCAGAAACAAAACTCATTGCTGTCTGCAATCCCAATAATCCAACGGGACGCATACTGACCATTCCTGAAATGAATGCAATTATTAACTGTGCTCAGCGTGTTGGTGCATGGATTCTTGCAGACGAAGTATACCGTGGTTCAAATCGCATTTCAGATGAGCTGAATCCTTCATTTTATGGACATTACGACAAGGTATTGGCAATTGGATCTACGAGCAAAGCATATGGACTCCCGGGTCTTCGCATAGGCTGGGTAGTTGGTCCGGCAAACATCGTGGATGAAATATGGGCACGTCACGAATATACCACAATCAGCGCTACCATGCTTTCCAATAAACTAGCTGCACTGGCATTATCCCCGGAAATACACCCTCGTATCTTGCAACGGGCACGCACCTTTATCCGCAACGGTTACCCGATCTTACAAGCATGGCTGGATAGTCATCCAAACATGTTCTCATACACACCTCCCGATGCCTCTGCTATTACTTTCATTCGATATCATCTTGATATAAATTCGACGGAACTGACTGAGCGTTTGCGCAAGGAAAAAAGCGTGTTGATAGTACCGGGGGATCATTTTGGCATGGATCATTTCATTCGCATCAGTTTCGGTCTCCCTGCTGATTATCTCACCCCCGCTCTAAATCGCATCCACGAATTACTTGCAGAAGCTGGAAATCTTTAACTCTAGCTCTGAATGCATTTTTTTTCATTACTACTACTGCAACCGGTTTATAGTACCTCGACAGTTTTCGCAATAGTAACATTGCCATGAAAGATTAATTGCAATTTATAGGAACCCGGATTTTCAGGTGTATTGCAAACAATGTTAAAAGTGTCATTTGGTCGAACAATAGGATAATTCATCAGAAGATATGCTCTATCCGTTCTCAAGAGATTATTATTCTGGTACCAATTAATTTGTACTATATTCTCAAAGAGAACAAGTGAAGTCTTACCTCCATATGTCATTTTAACTGAAATTGAAGATAAAGCAGGAAATTGTTGATCATCTGAAATACTAAGATTTGCTTCCAGAAATGAAAAATAAGGAAGATTGCCGCTCGTCGTGTTTTTAAACACAGTAACTCCATTCTTCTCATATGCTTTTCTAAATCCTGACTCCGTTATTTCAGTAATATTCTCTTGAATTATTTCGGGAGTGTGGTGTATTTTGTGATAAATTATATATTTTACTCCAGCAGCTTTAATTATTGGTAGTTGTTCTATGGTATCATATTTACTGGTCATTAAATAATGCAAAGGCGGAAAGAATCCGCTATAACCATTCATCATTGGAAAGAAATGAAATCTGGAATAATATTGATATTCAGATTCCCAGGATGCCCAGTCAGGTAATTCAGCAAATATCTTTCCTCTAAAGTCCAGACTTCCCAATGGTATTTCAATTATTGGACCAGGTTGCTGTTTAGCAAGCCATTGGTAGACTGGCGGACAATAACCATTATCAGGAAATCTTTTAAACTCTAAAGGAAATGAAAGATATTCAAGCATAAAAAGCATTCCTATTCCTAAAACAATAATTCTCTTCAGTCCATAATGCTTCTTTTCCAAAAAGAAAAACGCTGTTGCTATAGCAACTCCTAATGCTAAATATATCAATATTGCAAACCTGAGAGGCACTCTTGTGCCTGAAAAACCAGGCAATTGCAGCAACAAATAAAAAGGGAGATGATATTGATCTTTATTTATGATTACTCTCGGACCAAAGGCAAATATCAAGCAAAACAAGCCCATGATTAAAAAAGATGCATGTATGGAACGATTCTTTAGCTGATTTCTTTTTAATAAATTTACAACTCCAAAAATTACCAGCATTGAAGGGATGATCCCTACGTAAAGAATCCTGTCGCTTACCTTAGGAGCATCGGGTCCGATAAGATTTGCCCATAAAAAACTATTCCCCGGTGGCTTTATCAAGCTTTCTACTGTTGCCGAGCGTCTTGCATTT
>MFGW01000093.1:14293-22472 GCA_001780385.1 Candidatus Fischerbacteria bacterium RBG_13_37_8
AATATATCGTAATAATGGGAGGTATAATTATTAACAGCACAATCACTATATGCTTCCATTTTTTAAGGTAAGGATTATTTTTAAAAGAATTTTTATTGGAAACTATAAATAAGAAAAAAATAAAAATAATTATGGCTACTGATGAAAATAACATCATATATACACTCGTGCAAGAAAGTAAAATAAAAAAAATCGATGCAAGCACAAGATATTTCACACGTAATGTCTTATAATAACGTACTATTGCCCAAAAACATAAAGGAATCCACCATGATGCTAAAAGATGCAAACTATGTATATTACTAAATCGCCATGGATTAAAAGCAAAAGCATAAGCACCACAAAAAGCTGCCATCCTTGAGGGTATTATTTCTTTAATAAGGTAATAAGCTGCACATGCTGAGAAAAAAAATGATAACAAAAACAATAAATTAAAAGTGATTATCATGCTCTTCGTAATAAGGTACAATGGCATGGCAAAAAGAATTAGTGAACTGACATTTTCAGAAAATGCTAAAGTATTTTCATAGGGATAAAAAATATTTGCATTAAAAAAATTGCTTAACTCAAAATGCATTATTGAATTTATATCCCAATTAAAAAGCCAGATTAATAGATAAGAATCATATACATCAGAAGCATAAGTTTTCAAATTGAACAGTAAGGGATAGGTAACACCAATAGTTATCAGAAAAAATAACAGGAATATAACACTATCTCTTATCGATAATTTCTGAATATCCTTACACATTTTGCATAGCCGCCTTATAGATACGCTGTAAATATCATTTTCACCTTTTCATATCATGGTTGTATTTCTTTAAGAAAATATTAATTCAATAACCAAATTGTATTATAAAGCACATAATTAAATGCATCAAGCAATGATGCAGCAAAAAGGAAAAAATAAATTCTGATATAATATGAATGCAATGAAAGATAAATTACTTATTCTTGATATAGACGAGACCTTGATATATGCATCTGAAATGCATTTAGACTTTGAACCTGATTTTATGATTATGCCTTATTACGTATACAAACGGCCTCATGTAGATGAATTTCTCATATTTTGCCAGGAAGAATTTCAAGTTGCAATCTGGACATCAGGCACTGAAGATTATGCATTGGCTATCATCAATTTACTATTTCCCGAAAATTATCCGCTGGCATTTATGTTTTCCCGGGACCGATGCACATGCAGGTACGATCATGGAACCGGCACCTATGCCTGGATTAAAGACTTGAAGAAAATTAAACGCAAGGGGTACGTACTTCATAATGTGCTCATGATTGAAGATACACCTGCTAATTTAGCCCGGCAATACGGTAATGTAATACCTGTAACATCATTTACAGGAGATCCATCGGACAAGGAACTTCTGCAATTAATAGCATTTCTTGACTATATAAAGACAGTAGATGATGTTCGAACCATTGAAAAGAGAAACTGGCAGAACTTTTTAAAAACGAGTGCGAACGGCAAACAGAGCAAAGGAGGAAATAATGTCAAAGAATAGCCGGGTGAGAAAAGCATTGAAGAAATTGGAGGGACATGATCCTCATAAAATAATAGAAGCCGCTGCAGAATTAGGCGAACTGGGTGATCTTAGAGCTTTAGAACCTCTGAAAGCACTCATATTCAATGAAAATCCTGAAGTAAGAAGAGCAGCAGCATTAGCTTTGGATGCGTTGTGGGAACCGAAATGGAAGAGATTCATTCAAGGGGGAGACCTCGATTTTGTCGCAGTTTATACATCACTCGACCTGGAAGCACTGGGAATGCTGAAAAAAAACCTGGATAATGCGAATAAGGATTATCAAATCATGATTGAAAAAGCTATCGCATACTCCCTTACTGAATTATGGGGTAATATTCCATTCCATGTTTTTAAGCACCTAGTAGACGAGAAATATATTGATGTCACTTTTTTAGAGGGGGTCGTAGCACAACATTAGACACTCTTGAAACGCCTTTCGGGACAGCGTTTCAAGGTGGGGGTAGCAAAATTTAAGCAAAATTTGATGTTAATTTCTTATCAATAACTTTGCCACCCAATCAGATATATAGTTGGACAGAGTAGACTTCGCTCCTCACACAGCGCAATCAAATTTTGCTTAAAATTTCGCACAGCCCTTTGAAGCGATGATGGGGACTATGTTACAACGAGGGCTAATGTTATGCTACGACCCCTCTTTCTACCTGATTCATTTGAGTCATTTAGAATAATAATGGTGCATTATACACAAACCGACACAAGAGGTAAATAAGATTGAATAAAACATCTATAAATAATCAGACTGATTATAATTTAAGTTGAATGCATATATTATTTTAAGATATAATAAATAATCTTTGATAATTGAATTCCCAAGGATATTTCGTAAACAGGACGTGTACATTTCCGTCAGGGATTGTTACGTTTTGCTTCGCAAAACTCACAATGACAGGAATATGAAAAGGAGGCATTTAATGAAAACTCAGGTAAGTTTATGCGTTTGTTTCATTTTAATTTGCGCTATTTTTGCAGTGGCGCAATCGGGGACATTTGAAGAGAATACGGATCGCCCGGGAATGAATCTCAGTAATTTCGATTTATCTTCGCCGGATCCTCTGTTATGTCAGAATGAATGTAATGACGAACCGGAATGCAAGGCATGGACTTATGTGAAACCAGGAATACAGGGACCGAATGCACGCTGTTGGCTGAAAACCGGCATTCCGGATGCAATTCCCAATGATTGCTGTATTTCCGGAATTAAACAGGCACAACCGCAAATAATGCATGAGATGAAAAGAGTCACTGTCCAAAAAGAAGCAATTATACATTTTACGGGACAAATGACGCAGGAAGAAAATACTGACCGGCCTGGGATGAACCTGGATAATTTTAACCTTGATACTGCGGATCCACAACTGTGTGCAGAAAAATGCAGACAGAATGCTGATTGTAAAGCATACACGTATGTGAAACCGGGGATACAAGGACCAAGTGCACGGTGCTGGCTGAAATCGGGTACTCCAGATGCAAAGGAAAATAACTGCTGCACTTCAGGAATTAAAACAGGCACATCCGCAGCCGGAATTCTAACACCTACATCAGCAATACCTGAGATTATCAGCATCAGTCCTACTGAACCGGACGGTGCTGCGTATGTTTATCACGGTAAGAAAATAACTATAACGGGCAAGAATTTCTCGGTAGTCAAGAGCAAGAATAAAATCGGCATAAGGACTTACGAAGATGATGCGCAAATTCCACCTCAAAGCAATGATTTTATCGCTGAGCTCACCCCAACCTCGGCAAGCGAAACACAACTGGAGGCAATTGCTCCATCTAATGTCGCTAAAAACAAGTACCTGCTCTGGGTGTATATAGAAGGCACTGGCAATAGCAAACCGTTTCCCATTTGGATTGCACCTGTTCCAGCTCCATTTAAACCTGTGCCGGTAATTACAAAAATTGATCCAACCTACCCGGGAGGAACAACATATATCTACGGAAAAAATTTCACGCAAAATCTCTACGTTGAATGGGATGTGCCAAGTTATTTTACTTCAAATGCAAAATACATAAGCACTACCAAGATTCAAATCGATACACCAACGAACATAAAAGCAGGTCAGTACGATGTTCGCGTAGAAGCAAGTGGCTTAAAGAGTGACTGGTTCAAGGCGACGCTGAGCGAGCCGAAACCGTTGAATCTATATTGGAATGACACTGATGATAACGGAATACCGCTGAATATTACCTGGGGCTACCAATTAACACGTAAACCTACCGATGCAGATTATTACCCTGATATTCGTAAAATCGCACCGAAAACATCATTTAATCATTGTGTAGGATTTACGTGTGGAGTAGAACGTGATTATTCAAATGCCACGGATCAGAGCATTTATAAAGACTATGGAATGTTTGGGTGCGGACCACACGTCAACTGGGGAGGTGTTACTATCGAGGGTTGGCTGAAATGGAGCAGTAAGAGCGCCGTCGGAAAAGATGATGAATACAATTACTGGTTTTTTCCTGATGATGGGCGAGGGGCGACATTGCACTACGGTGGAAATAAGGGAGGCATTCAACTTGAATTTGATTCTGATGAAACTATCGATCATTTTCATACTTCATGGTGGGATTCATTTCATAATGCAGTAGATGAAGGAGATCCGTACTTGAAGGCACACAGCATGGTTGACAATAAATTTGCTATTGTGAGCGGATTATGGGGACTTGATTGCGGACATGTAGAGTGTCAGAGTGAAATTCATCCTGTCTGGTCAATAGCAATACAAGTGAAAAAAACATATGACACCGAACGTTGGGCTATGTTTTCACGAAACTGGGGCAATGAAGGATATTGTGGCACCAGCCATCATAATATCAACTATCCACAGCAAGGTGATAAATATGTGTATAAATTCAAGCTGCCATGGCGAAGTGGTGCTACTTCAGTTTCCTGGACGGATGAATTTCTCATGAAAGATAATATCTCAATGTCAATCACTCCCGTTACCGATAAGGGGGTTTATGTTGCTTTTTATATGCCGCATTATACACAGCATGACCGCATTAACGGGCACCTTGACCTAACCTGGAGTTTTCCGCAAACTGCTACCTATCAAACACAAACTATTTCCCAGAAAACTAATTCAGGTGAAACTGCATCTAAACAAGCATCAGGAATGAAGACATCAGAAGAAGAAGCTATTTTCGAGGGCATTGTACAATTGATGGAACCGGAACAACGCCAGGCATTTAGGCAGGAGGCACTGTCAATTATGGAGAAAGGTCCGGTGATACTAGATCAGAAAAAACCGTTGCTTAAACAGCAGGCAGTCAGTGGACTCATACAAGCGATTCAGGTTAAAATGCCGCCAGTGACTGCCGAACCTGATCCTAAATGGATAAATCGCAAGAAGCTTATGCAGAATGCCATTAAAAACCGCGGAATAAGTCTATCAGGCATGCAAGAAGTAACAGATGAACCAATGGTTGAACAGGCGGAACCGGTTGAGCAAATGGAACCGTCAGGTGAACCACAAGCTGAGGACGAATTGACCAGCGAATATGACATGAACCGGCCAGGAAAAGATTATCGTGATTTTGATATTCCATCTGCAGATCCATTCCTCTGCAAGCAGGAATGCTTCGCTGATACTAAATGCAAGGCATACACCTATGTCAAACCGGGTGTTCAGAATGAAAACGCACGCTGCTGGCTTAAATATGGAATTCCCGAAGCAATTCCCTCTGATTGCTGTATCTCCGGAGTCAAAAAATAAATAAAATTCAATGCTGAAAAAACAAACTGGATATTTATATGAAATTCCCCTGTTCTTTTTTGCTTACTTTTTAGTATGTTTATTGTTCATGCCTGTTCTTTCAAGAGTGCTTCCTTTGCAAGGAATAGCTATATTAATTATAATGTGTCTCGGTTTTGGAATAGTATTATTTCTCGGCAGGTCAATTTCCGAACCACGGTTTCGCTTTCTCAAAATACCCCTTGCTATTTGGATTTATCTTCTCTCATCAGCAATAATATTCCCGCTGATTCTTAGCATGCCGGAAGAAATAATTGCTTCGGTTATTCTGACAATACAGGCTTTTGCTTCATTCTGGCTTGATTTGCGAATTGCACAGCGGCTAGAGAAACGCTCAAAAAGCAATTCCTGAAATAATTATTTTGCAAGTGTTGAGGTACAATTCGGGCAGCGTGTTGCTTGAATGGGAATGGTGGTAAAGCAAAATGAACAACTTTTTGTAACTGGGTCAACTGCTGGTTCCTGCTTTCTTTTCAACCTATTGACCTGCTTGACCAGCAGAAAGATTGCAAAGGCAATAATGACAAGATCAACGATAGTACTCAGGAATAATCCATAATTAATCGTTGCTGCTCCTGCTTGTTTGGCAGCTTCCAGCGTTTCAAAACTTCCTTCTGATAACGTTATAAAGAAGTTACTGAAATTGATATTACCGAGTAATTTTCCCAATGGCGGCATGAGAATATCACTTACCAATGAAGCTACAATTTTCCCAAATGCGGCACCTATAATGATGCCTATTGCCATGTCTAAAACATTTCCACGCATGGCAAATTCTTTGAATTCTTTTAGCATAATTGTTTTTCCTCCATTCTATAATGTAAGGGGTCAAGGATTCGAGGAGTCAAGGATTCAAGTGCTGGCGAACGAAACGTTCGCCAGTTCCTTGTACTACTAATCCGGGATTTATTGTAGGGGCGAACCTTGTGTTCGCCATTGCATTCTTTACGAGCACGCCGAAGGCGTGCGTGGCAATTTCTAATGGGTAGTCATTATGAGTCCCGCGCCAGCGGGACGTAATAATCCCTAGCTTTTATGCTTCTTATCGTCCATGCAGGATTCCTTCACAAGGGCAGACACATAGGTCTGCCCATACAGGTGCTCGCATAGAGTACGACTTTCAATCCATTTCTTAAAAAGAAAACCTCCTGCAATAGTTGCAAATAATCCTATAGCATCGAACCACAACGGCTGGAATTTTACTCCTGCATCATGGTACGAAAATCCATCAATACCAAAAAAATTGATAAAAGCAATTATTGCTAAACCATTAAACACAATATGTGCTATGATACATGAAAGGAGTGATTTTGTCCTAACATACAACCAGGAAAACACCACACCCGTTATAAATGCTGTTATATACTGATAAGGATAAATGTGATAAATGCTGAAAAACAAAGCAGAAATCAATACCGCTTTTTTAATTGAAGATCTTTCAAGAAATCCTCTTAAAATGAGACCACGAAATAACAATTCTTCAAAGATTGGTCCTATAATTACCATGTATATTATTGAACCCGGAAGATTTTCCTCAATATGATCTATCATCCAGCCAATATAATAACGTGGTGGTCCAAAAATATACACAATGCCATTATTCACTTCAGATAATAAGATACTTATCCCTGCAATAAAAAGAGCCAATGGATAAAAAAGTGAAAAAGAAAATCTTCTTAAGTGAAATGCTTCACCAAATGCTAAACCGGTTTTTCGGAGTCCATATTTTAACACCACACCATAAGAAATAACCGAGATGACAATTAGCGAAATTGGACCTGTTAAGCCGAAAAAAGTAACAAAAACAAAAATAGCACCAACGGCAAAAACAATAAGTTGAAAAAGTACAATCAGCCAAATTGCCTGGGTTATAGAAGGATAATGAGCATTCCTTACATTCCTTTCAGAATATTTCACCATCCAGTATTATAAGCATGTTCACCCGATATTTCAATTTAAGGGGGCAAATGAATTATTTTCTTCCCTTAAATCCCCTGAATTTTCTAATTGGCAAAGAGTGCAGACATTACTTTAAGACCTGCTTCCATACCTTTCCATGGCAGGCCGGCATGAAAAGGATTTCCCGCATTAAAGCGCCACGGGAGGTAAACTCCGAGTAATTTTTTGCCCAGACGCCATATTGCTGAAGAACCTACTTTGTATAATTCCTCTGCATCCGGTCTTACCTCAATAGGTCTTTCTGGAATACCGGTAAGACGAAGCGGAACCTGGGCAAAAGTAGCCTTGTCATATTGTTCCATCACACACATGCTGACCGGATCAAATTGAAAATCAGGCTTCCTGTCCATAATCACCGATGAAAGATGCTCGGCAGCTACATCCGCCTGCATAAATGCCAGAAAAGCCTGCTTGACCGGAAAATCACCAGCATCACCAGCAACGTATATCTCAGGATGCCCCTTCACCTGCCGTGTTTCAAATACTGCCTGAATAAAGCCCCGCTCATCTGACGGAAGATCGGGAAATGCCGTCGATGCTATATAAGGCGGAAACGTAATCAATAAATCAAAAGGTAACCTCGTCCCATTTTTATATGCTACTTCGTTCGGCTCAATACGCTCCACCACATATTGCTTATACCCATCTATCCTCCGCTAACACAATTTTAGCCTCAGTATCAATTTCTTTTGCAGAAGCCTGGGTAAAATGAATATTTTTATTCTTGGCGGGACGTAAGAGTGGTATTTTCAATTCATCAGGATTTAATCCGAAAGGAATATAGATAGTGTTCGGTTTAAACAAGAAATGATCTTTATCAGAAACGAGGGTAATATCAGCTTCATCACGCAAGCGCATACGCAGGTAGAAGGCTGATTCCAATCCGCCAAATCC
>MFGW01000093.1:22610-22887 GCA_001780385.1 Candidatus Fischerbacteria bacterium RBG_13_37_8
TGCTGGTTTTTCCAGCTTGCTCAAAGCAGGAGCATACACAATCCCGGTGGAGTATTACAAACTCGATAATGGATTGAAAGTAGTGCTCTCACCTGACCATACCGCGCCTACAGTAGTAGTAGCGGTATATTATAATATTGGTTTTCGAATTGAGCCACGTGACCGTACCGGATTCGCTCACCTGTTCGAACACATGATGTTTCAAGGTTCACAAAATCTTGGCAAAATGGAATTTATCCGACTCGTTCAGAATAATGGCGGTGTATTGAATGGTTCC
>MFGW01000093.1:22931-23774 GCA_001780385.1 Candidatus Fischerbacteria bacterium RBG_13_37_8
TAAGCTTGAAACGACATTATGGGCAGAAGCTGATCGCATGCGGAGCTTATTAATTACCGAGGAAAATCTTAAAAATCAGCAGGGAGTGGTTGTTAATGAAGTGAAGGTAAACGTTCTTAATCAGCCCTATGGTGGTTTTCCATGGCTTGACATGCCTCAGTATTCGAACAGCAATTGGTTTAATGCTCATAATTTTTATGGTGAACTGGGTGATTTGGAAGCAGCGACTTTAAAGGATGTCAAGGATTTTTTTCACACATTTTATGCACCTAACAATGCAGCATTGATAGTAGTTGGAGATTTTGATTCCGAGGAAGCAAAGAAATTTATCAAGAACTATTTTGGTGATATCTCGTCGGTAGAACAACCTGCAAAACCGAAGCTTGATGAGCCGCGCCAGGCTAAAGAAAAGCGTTTCAAAAAAGATGATCCTCTTGCAAATCGCCCGGCACTAGCTTTTTCTTACCACATGCCGGCGCGTGGCACACCTGAATATTATGCAATGGGTTTGATAAATCAAATTCTTGCTCAGGGGGATGACAGCATTCTCACCGATATACTTGTCAAGAAAAAGGGTTATACTGCTGAGGTGTACGCTGCAATCAATGAACTGGGTAACATGTTTGATTACAATGGACCAATGCTATTCACTCTATGGTTATATCATGATTCAGGGGTAAAAACAGATGAAATCCTTGCAACAACTGATGAAGCGATTCTAAAGCTCCAAAAAGAGCTTATTGACGAGGCGACGTTGAAACGTGCGCTCGTAAAATTACGTTCGGACCTCTATGATACTATAGAAGCATTTTTTGGTTTTGGACGTGCTGATTTACTGGCATC
>MFGW01000093.1:23791-25308 GCA_001780385.1 Candidatus Fischerbacteria bacterium RBG_13_37_8
ATGATCCTGCCCGTGTCAACAAGATTGAGCAGGAATTTCAAAAAATAACTCCCGAACTTATCCGCAAGACTGCTAAAGAATATTTGCGGTCATCAAATCGCACGGTACTTATGATTGAACCAAAAGCCAGTTCAAAAAAAGAGGAACAATCACAATGAAGCAGATAATTACAATATTAATAATAGTAACAATAGCATTCACACTCTATGCTGAGGAAGTAACGAAGCAGGTTCCTCCGGAAGGGGGCAAACCAAAGAATTTTCGTCTTCCTGAAAAAAGAAGTTTTGCTCTTGAAAATGGTATGAAAGCTACATTAATACCTTATGGTGCACTGCCAAAAGTAGTTATTTCTGTTGTAATTGATGCGGGGAACATTAACGAAAAAGCTAATGAAATATGGCTCGCTGACATCACTGGTGACCTGATGAAAGAAGGAACAAAAACACGTTCAACACAGGAAGTAGCACGTCAAGCAGCCGGCATGGGAGGAAGTATTGTAATTAATACTGGTGTTGATTTCACATCCATTGATAGTTCCGTCGTATCAGATTTTGCTCCTGACATTATTACCCTGATGGCAGATGTCATTCGCAATCCGCTTTTTCCTGAAAGTGAATTAGCTCGTATTCGTACCGATCGTTTGCGCCAGCTTAGCATGAGCCGTGCAGAGCCGGATGATCTTGCGCTCGAAAAATTCCGTCAGTTGCTTTATCCCAACCATCCCTATGGAAGAGTATTTCCAACCGAAGAAATAATCAACAGCTTCACTATAGAAAAAATCCGAACGTTCTATAAAGATAATTTCTGTGCCGAACGAGCTCATATTTATGTGGCAGGATATTTCGATGCAAAAGCAGTTGAGCAAGCAATAAAGAAAGCTTTCAGCGATTGGGAAAAAGGAACAGAAACAATTTCCAATATTCCCAAACCCACGAAAGAAAAACAATTTGCCATAGTTGATCGTCCTGGTTCAAGTCAGTCTGTAATTTTTCTTGGTTTACCTGTTATTAATCCTGTTGACAAGAATTACACAGCTCTGCAAGTTACAAATAGTTTGCTTGGCGGATTTTTTTCCTCACGCATAACAGCAAACATCCGCGAACAGAAAGGATACACCTATTCACCACGCAGTCAAGTATCAACGCGCTATCGCGATGCTTACTGGGTGCAATATGCTGCCGTTGGAACTGAGGTCACTGGACCCGCTCTTAAAGAAATATATTATGAAATTAAGCGATTGCGCGACGAAGCACCATCTGCTGAAGAATTAAAAGGTGTTCAGAATTACATGGCTGGTGTTTTTGTATTAAGAAATTCCAGTCCTTCAAATATAATCAATCAACTTTCTTTTCTTGATTTGCATGGACTGCCTGATAGTTATCTCTCAGACTATATCAAGAATCTTTATGCGGTAACACCGGAAGATGTTCAGCGCATCGCTAAAAAGTTATTAGGTCCCGATGATATGACACTGGTAGTTGTTGGGGATAAAGAAAAAATACAGGAACAACTTGTCC
>MFGW01000093.1:25315-26873 GCA_001780385.1 Candidatus Fischerbacteria bacterium RBG_13_37_8
AAAGAAAATAAGCGAGGAAAAAGAATAAAAAGAGGTATAGGTAGATGTTAAGGTAGAGGTTGAGGTTTAGAAGAAAAATCTGAATGATTACGACCTGCCTACTTGATTTTTTATCTCTTTGTAATACAATAGAGAATACTAATGTCATTGTGAGTTTGCCGGAGGCAAACGTAACAATCCCTGATAGATTTTTAACTTCTAACAATGAAAATTACAGTGATCATTGACCACCGTCAAAATATTCATGCTGGATTTGTTCTGTTCACTGACCACCGGTCACTGCTCACTGATCTTAATAGGAGGGTTTTTACAACATGATGAGAAAATACAATTTTAATCCTGGACCTGCTGTGCTTCCCGAGGAAGCACTGAAGAAAGCCCAGGCAGATTTACTCGATTTTAACAAAACAGGCATGTCGATAATGGAAATCAGTCATCGTTCCAAAGATTTCGAAGCCGTAATAAATGGCGCTGAATCAAAACTTCGCAGTTTCTTTGGTATCCCTGACAATTACAGCATATTATTTCTGCAGGGCGGCGCAAGTCTGCAATTTGGAATGGTGCCAATGAATCTTCTTAAAGGCGGCAAAGCTGATTATATAAATACTGGCTCATGGGCAAAAAAAGCGATCAAGGAAGCAAAATTATTTGGTAGTGTCAATATTGCTGGTTCCTCCGAGGATGCAAAATTTACTTATATACCGGAGAAACTGACATTTTCACCCGATGCTGAGTATGTACACCTAACAAGTAATGAAACTATCGAAGGTACTCAATGGGCTAAATTTCCTGATACAGGAAACATTCCTCTTATTGCTGATATGTCATCCGACATTCTCAGCCGCCGGATTGATGTCTCGAAATTCGGACTAATCTATGCCGGAGCACAAAAAAATATCGGGCCTGCTGGAGTCACCGTCGTTATTATCCGCAATGATCTTATCGAAAAAAGTGCCGATAATCTCGTTACTATGCTTTCCTATAAGACACATGCAAAAGAAAAATCTCTGTACAACACTCCACCCTGTTTTGCTATTTATATAGTAAAATTGGTCATGGATTGGATTGAAGAAAAGGGAGGACTTGCAGGTATTGAAGAAACGAATAATAAGAAAGCAAAGCTACTCTATGACGCTATTGATGGAAGTAATGGATACTACAAAGGCACTGCCAATGCAAAAGACCGTTCCAAAATGAATGTGACCTTCCGACTCCCCAGCGAAGCACTGGAAGAAAAATTCATCAATGAATCCAAGGCAGCAGGTCTTATCGGTTTGAAAGGACATCGAAGTGTAGGTGGATGCCGAGCATCTATTTACAATGCTTTAACACTTGAAGGAGTGAAAGCCCTGGTAGATTTCATGGAGAAATTTGCTGTATCCAATAAATAAGCTAAAGATAAGAGAGTGATTTCTCTGATCCGTTACGGATTGTTGCGCTTTGCTTCGCAAAGCCTGTAGAAAGCGTGAGGGATTATTATCATGAAAGAACATGGTTTTTCATTGGCGGAGGTGAAAGATCCTTTCATGAAGGGTTACGTCCCGCTGACGCGGGACTC
>MFGW01000093.1:26952-27194 GCA_001780385.1 Candidatus Fischerbacteria bacterium RBG_13_37_8
ATCAGTAGCTTTATCATGAGCACGCATAGACCACAAGAATGCATAAGGGTATTGCTTCTCACCAATGAATTTTAGCCTGGCGTATACACTTTGGTCATCACCAAGCTCAGGCCAATGATGGATAGAATGTTTGCGATTCTCTGCACAGGAAGTTGCAAATTCACCAATAAAACAAGGAAATTTCTCGGAAAAAGAATGGAGTTTTAGTTTGTCAAATGCCTGGAGTTTTGTTGAACCAGGAT
>MFGW01000093.1:27274-34617 GCA_001780385.1 Candidatus Fischerbacteria bacterium RBG_13_37_8
GTTTTATCAATGAGAATATCGACACGGCCTCTTTTTACCAGGCTAATTGATTTATTGCGGGGATTGAGCAGTGATGTTCCGGGAAAGCACCACCGAAAATCTATTAGCGAAGGAAGTAATTGCATCTCATATTTTTGAAGAGTCTTCAACAGCCATTCAAAATCGCGCAGGAATTGTTTTGTTAATTCAGGCGGATCATCAAAACGCCACTGTCCTTCCCTGCTTAAATCTTCACGAGGCGCATGAATACCTTTTCCGTAATTTATGCCATCGCCAAGAATAAACCATCTTAATGCAAATATGCCAAGTTTTCGCAGAATCCGGATATCATTTCTAACAGCATTTTTCCATGCCGTTTTTTTCCAGCCCCGGGGAGGCTTGCCAAAATCCCAACCATATTTAAACCATGGATAATTAATTCCTATTTTAAAGGAAGGTGTCACATTAATTCCTTTTGCAATTCGTACCTATTTAATTAGTTTATCTCTTATTATAGTCCCTATAAATAATCATTCAAGAGACGAGGGATTCAGGCTCCATCGAAAAAATCATTCATCCCATTCCCCAGTCCCTATGCTAAAGGCATCTCTTTGCATTCAATATTATTAAAAGTATAATGAAGATTCACTAATTCGCTTATATTTATTTTCTGCTTGCATATTATGATAAAAAAGATAGGACATCTTTATAAAGAAGCATATACCGGATTACCACGTGATACCTGGATTTTAGCCATTGCAGAATTTATTAATCGCAGTGGATTCATGGTACTCTTTTTCTTGAACATTTATTTGACTGACCGGTTAGGTTTCAATCTCAGCAAAGCGGGTCAGGTCATCAGTGCATATGGTATTGGTGCTATTATTGGCAGTTATCTCGGCGGTTGGCTTTGTGAATATGTTGGCGCATTTCGAATTTTAAAATTGAGTTTTGCATTATCGGGGATATTTCTCATCATTGCAGGACAAATTTCCACCTTCTGGATTTTATTTCTGTTAATTTTATTATACGGGACAGCTTCAAGTGCTTTTTTTCCTGCCAGCGACACGGTAATATCGCAACTATGTGAAGGAGAACTTCGTTCCAGGGGTTATGCCTTGCGGCGCCTTGCCTCAAATTTAGGAATAACCATTGGACCAGCAGTTGGTGGATACCTGGTTCTTGTCGATTATCATTTGCTATTCTGGGTTGATGGCATAACAAGTCTCGCCGCTGCTGTATTTCTTTATGAATATCTGAAAAAAGGGTTTGAGACAAAAAACATACAATCAAATACCGAAATTGTATCAATATCACCATTCAAGGATATTTATTTTCTTGTGTACCTGGTATTTTTTCTTATCCTCATGACTGCTTTTGCGCAGCTATTTAGCACATTTCCCCTCTACCTTTATAGAGTGTATCAATTACCTGAAAGCAGGATTGGTCCTCTGCTCGCAGTCAACACTATTATCATTGTTCTTTTTGAAATGGTGTTACTCTATTCATTACGCAAGAAGCCAGTAATGAATTTTATAATCCTTGGTTCTCTTCTCATAGGATGTGGATATGCTTTACTTCCTCTGGGCAGGAGTTTTCTTTTTGCTGCATTCACGGTTATCGTTTGGACAATGGGAGAAATATTTGTATTGCCATTATCTACTACAGCAGTGGCAAATCGTGCAGGTGCCTCAGCAGGTCGTTACCTGGGATTGTACAGCCTAACTTTTGCGCTTTCAATGCTCATTTCACCAATCATAGGAAATAATATCTACGATGCATGGGGCGGCAACATACTTTGGCTGAGCGTGGGAATAGTGGGATTGATTTGTGCTGTCGGTTTTCTCTTTCTTCGCCACAAAATCACACAGCAACCTTAATCTCTACCTTTACCTCTACCTCTACCTCTTTCAGCATATTGAATTAAAACAAATATTTCCTTATATTCATACATGATTTTAAAAATAAAAGGTTTCATTGTATGAATATTGTTTTGACAGGTGCTAATGGATATATTGGACGGAGATTATTGTCTGAACTTGTTGAACAAGGACACACTGTCCATTGTTTCATTCGAGACAAGCGGCGGTTCAATCGAGGTAATCTAGCGGAAAATGCTGTCATTTTACATGAAGTAGACTTGCTCAAACCAATAGAGGCGAACAAGTTACCTTTGCAAATAGATGCTGCTTATTACCTCGTGCATTCACTTTCCACCGCGGTAAAAGATTTTGAGAGCCTCGAACAACAAACCGCACGCAATTTTATTTCATATATCAGCCAGACTACTGCCGCACAAATTATTTACCTCGGCGGCATTGCCAATGCACCACAACTCTCCAGGCATCTTGCATCGCGTAACCGTGTCGAGGGTATCCTGAAAGAAGGGACAAAACCAGTTACCGTGCTCAGAGCAGGAATAATCGTCGGTTCTGGAAGCGCTTCATTTGAAATTATCCGTGACCTTGTCGAAAAACTGCCAATTATGATTACTCCAAAATGGCTTAATACAAAATGTCAGCCAATTGCTGTTAACGATGTGATAACCTATCTCTCAGCGGTTCTATTGCATGAGAAGGCATACAACAAGGTATTCGATATTGGCGGACCAGATATACTTTCCTACAAGGAAATGCTCCTGCAATATGCGGAAGTTCGAAAACTAAAGCGTCTGATATTTACATTGCCGGTACTTACGCCCCGCTTGTCTTCATACTGGCTGTATTTCATTACTTCCACTACATTCAAACTTGCTCAAAATCTGGTTGAAAGCATGAAAAATGAAGTAATAGTAGTAAATAAAGGCATCGAGGAAATCAAGCAATTTAAGATGCTGACCTATCGGGAAGCTGTGATTTATGCTCTCCACATGATCAGCAGGAATATTATACTTTCAAGCTGGAAAGATTCTTTTATTACCACAAATCCAAATATTAAAATGATGAATACGATTGCCACTCCCTCGCATGGATGCTACAAAGATATTCGTAAAATCGAGATTAAAGGCAAAGCTGAAACTGTTATAAATAATATTTGGACAATCGGAGGCGATAAAGGATGGTATTACGCAAATTTTCTATGGGAACTGCGCGGATTCATGGATAAACTATTCGGTGGGGTAGGTCTGCGACGCGGCAGACGCAGTCCTTCAGATTTGCGACCAGGCGATGCATTAGATTTTTGGAGAGTTATTGTCGCTGACAAGAAAAAAAATCGCTTATTGCTTTCTGCAGAAATGAAACTCCCCGGCGAAGCATGGCTCGAATTCTCAATAACTACCGAAGACAACAAGCAATTTCTGAATCAGGTCGCCACGTTCCGACCAAAAGGATTGCTGGGAAGATTATACTGGTACTTTCTCATTCCCTTCCACGCATTAGTTTTTTCTGGCATGATAAAAAAAATAACGGGGAATAAGGAATAGGCGCTTAGCGCAAATTTCGGACCAACATGTTTGTTCTAAATAATTATTTTTCCTTTTTCACTTTGTGCCTATGTGCCTTTGTGCCTGTTGGGCTCTTGAAAAGAGCCCCTTTTTCCGAGCGAAGTCTCGGAAAAAGTGTAGTCTCTTCGTCATTTTTTTCTTGCATTTTTGGAAAAAAAATAAAACCACGAAGAGCACGAAGGACACGAAGAAAAAGAAGAGCCAAAAATATTTGAACATGTTCAAATATTTTTGGCTTTCATTCTTCTTCGCGGTCTTCGCGAGCTTCGTGGTTTACCCTTAGGTTCCGACTTGTTCGGGATAGGGAATGCGGCGAACACAAGGTTTGCTCCTATTGACCACTATTTAAGGAGAAAATTATGGGAATTGTTGCGAATTTACAGCAGGTAAATCCTGAACTGTTGAAAAAAATTATTGAGGATCCTTCACTGATTAAATTTATTGTCTTTCATCAGGAAAAAGAGGAAGGAGTCGTTCAAAACAAGGACGGTAATTTTGAAATCGACCTCGGTGCTAAACACCTTGACTGGGATTCGGTCAATAAGCATATACAAAACTTACAAGGAAATTTAACCTTTAAAGACGGTACAAAATGTAAAGTATCTCAAGTTTCGCTATCATCTAAATCAACCACATGGTATCTCCCCGGCTTGGATTCACAACAAACACGAGCTACCTACGATATACGTGAAATTCATTTCCCACCTCCCGCCAAACTGCGCTTGCAGAGACTGAAAAAAAATGCACTGCGCTGGCTTAAATTTGGTATTATTGGCGGATTGGTTATTTATTTGCTTCTTGAAATGGTAGTTGCCAATATTGCTTTATTTGGTTTTGTGATTTTTTTCAGTATTTTTTTCATCATTGGTTTAATCTACAGCTTAGTAAAAGGTTCGCTTACTATTACTTTTATCGGTTCACAGGGAAAAATCCCCAGGAACGAAATTTTGGAAGGTCTGAACCTTGATAAGACATGGCATGCTCTTCATTATCTCTTGTCCGGGAACAGTGAAGCTGATGAAACACCACTCGGTAAACTCATAATGGGAGGCAAAGAAATTGGCGAAGACCTGGGCTATGGTCCCGCTCACTATCTTACCTCTGATGAAGTAAAAAAATGCAGCGATGCTTTGCAAAAAATATCCTCCAATGAAATAAAACATCGATTTGATCCAAACACCCTTCAGAAAGCAGATATTTACCCTAACATATGGAATGAAGAACTCACTAAAGAACACCTTGATTACTTGCTTGAATACTTTGATGCCCTGAAGAAGTACTACAAGGAAGCAGCTTCCCAACAAAATGCAATGCTGATTTATTTTGATTAGGCTGACTAAGGTTTGCTCGCTATTTCTTTTTTCCCTTTCCTGTTTCCTTGGCTTTTACCTTGTCCGGCTTTGGAGCCATCAGCGGCTTGCCAGCCTTTTCTTTCTTCGCTTTTTTGCAGTGACCATTTATCTTGATAAATGTATACCCCCCAGCTCTTAATTTGATAACTTCCTCCGGTGAGTAACCGTAATGCGCAGAAATAAATTTTAAATTCACAAGATTTACAATATCATCATCGACAAGTACTATCTTTTTCCATTCCTTTTGAGGCTTATTCTTATAATACCCATATGCTCTTCCATAGGGTGGTCCGGGCATAACAGTAACTGGAACATAAAAAATATCTGCACCTAATCCAAAATGCAATGAAATATCCATCCATGATTTACCGCCAAGTCGCATATCAATTAAGGTTGCAGAAGGTACTTTTGCTTTCGAGGCAAGAAAGAATACAACCGGTATCTCTTCATCCGGTATCTTCCGCTCTCTTACTACAATTACTTCTTTTTCAGGTACATGATAATATTCCCCCACTGATAAATAAAAACCTTGCACTCCTTCATCATCGACCGAAATTCCTGCCTGTACCTGGGTATAACTAACATTACTCTGCACTAAAAATATACCAAATAATAATAAAATCATAAGACCTATCTTTTGCATAAAACACTCTCCTTTATTCAGGATTCTTTTTTTTAACACATAATTTATTCTAATTCATTTTAGGATTATTTTCAATATGCTTTTGCATATGCTACAGGTCTGGAGACCGTAGCTCCTCTTTTCAGATGTAGCTCCTATGACTCAACCTCAACCTTGACCTTATCCTCTACCTCTTCCTCATCCAAATTCCAGTATTTCTAATCTTTACTAGAAGCAAAATCCGGTATATACTATTTAAAATGAAAAGGAATGGAAAAGGAGGATGATATATGAATATTGCAAAGAGAATATTTTTATTTCTTGCGGTAAATGTGCTCATTATTACGACGATTTCAATTGTGTTTTCTGTTCTTGGATTAAAGCCGTACCTGGAAGCAAACAAGATTAATTTTACTGCGCTGCTCATTTTCTGTGGCATATGGGGCTTTGGCGGCGCTTTTATCTCATTAGGCTTATCACGCATCATAGCGAAACGTTTCATGGGAGTAAAATTAATTCCGCCCGATACTACTCAACCGGAGCTTCGTGATATTCTCGACACTGTGTACAATTATTGCCAGCAGGCAGGTTTGCAAAAAATGCCAGAGGTAGGCATATATGAAAGTTCGGATATGAATGCATTCGCAACCGGTCCATCAAAATCACGTTCTTTGGTTGCTGTTTCCAGCGGCTTGCTTCATTCAATGAACGAGCGTGAATTCAAAGGAGTTATAGCACATGAAGTTTCTCATATTGCTAATGGAGACATGGTAACCATGACGTTGATCCAGGGAGTAGTGAATGTTTTTGCCTTGTTCCTCTCACGTATTATTGGATGGGCTGTCTCGCAGATGGTTCATGAAAAACTCAGCGCCTTGGTATACCGCCTCACGGTTATTCTTTTGGATATCATGCTTACTATTCTTGGTTCGATCGTCGTATTTTATTTTTCACGGCAGCGGGAATTCCGTGCTGATAGTGGTGCCGCACGGCTTGCTGGCAGGGACAGCATGATTGCAGCCTTGAAAAAACTTCAGGCAACGTATGAAATAGCGCGACAGGATACACGTGCCTCAATAGCTACTATGAAAATATCAGGCAAATCCGGGGGATTGATGGCGCTTTTTGCCAGTCATCCTCCTCTCGATGAACGCATCCGCCGTCTCGAATCTATGTAACGTTCTCCAGACATTTAGTTGCATGAACCTATCTGAAGTGGATAGCATGGCGAAAGTGCCGGAGGACGCTGTGCGCCTGTAGAATCAAGACCGTAGGAACCCTCTTCATTATTGTTCTGTGCTGTTACTAAAAAATAATAACTGCCCGAATCTGCAGGTATCACGGCATTAGTAATTCCTTCAGTTGTACAGAGCATGGGAGTGTGATCATAGTTAGCAAAAGGAATAGTTCCACGATACACGGCATAGTCGGCTGTTTCACATGAGCCGAGCGGTGCACTCCAATTCAGAAGAAGATTCATTCCGGATTTTGACACAAGAAGCGGAAGACCAGCATAGCGATTATTGTCAGGCACTGCACCAGGCGCTATCGGTAAAGTGGTGCATGCCTGCATCCAGCTTAGGTTGATATCATCCAAAAACCAGCCCCGAAGATTGATTGAATAATCACTGCCAAACCGGAACCTAATTTTCACATCAGAATTCTCAAAAGAGGTTAGATCACTGCTGTATTCAGTCCAAGCAAGGTTTTCACCGGTAAAACAAGGTTGATTTGACCCAATGCAAGCAAAGGTGAGAACGGTACTACCTGGATAGGCAGGTGTAAGGGTAAGTTTTGTCCAATTGATGCCATCAGGAGAAGCTTCGACGATTCCACCATCATAACCGTCCTGTATCCAGTACTGGGTCCAGAATGATAATGTCGGATTTGAAGAGAGAGGTGGTGCATACGTATCCTTTGTTGTGAAAGTGTCGCATTGAGCATT
>MFGW01000093.1:34673-35781 GCA_001780385.1 Candidatus Fischerbacteria bacterium RBG_13_37_8
TCCAATATCCGGAAAGATCCCAATTTCCTAGTCCTGTCTCGAGATCATCCTCCAATGCAGCAAATAAAAATTTTCCTGGAAAAGCACTGAGCTTAACTATATTTGTATCTATGTTTCCATCATTGCAGGGACCACTGCCGCTGTCAGAATTATCCTCCGCACGAACAATATAGTAATACGGAATTGAGTACTGAACAGTCATATCAACAAAGCTGGTGCCAGTGATACAAGAAGCAATTTTGTTTTCGGGTGAAGGATTGAAATCAGGATCCGTGCTTCGATATATTGCATAGCTTATATCAGGATGATTGGGGCAACTGGAAATTGCTGCGTCCCATTGAACTGTGATTGAGCAGAATTGATTCTGATCAGCTGATACGTTTGATACTCCGTCAAAACAGGGTGCTAAAGCACATGTTCCTGTTGCTGTGGCACTTGACCAGGGACCATATTCTGATTCACCACAGTCATTGGTTGCAGTAACATTGTAAGAATATTGAATTCCTGCTTGTACGGTACTATCAATATACATTGTATCAGTGATATTCTGTTCAATTAATTCAACTATTTCTACACCACAATAATCATATTTTCGGTAAATAGTATAAAATTCCGAATCGGGGACTGATGTCCAGCTAATGGTAATTTGATTCGTACCAGTACCCTGTGCAGCATTGATCGGCGGCGCAGGAGCAGCACACCCGCTACATAACAATTCCGATGCACTTAAAATATCTGTAATAGTCATTGTGTCACTTTGTGAATATTGGTTTGCGGAACCAAAAGATTCGCTTAAACCTAGCTGTGGAAGTGGCAATGAATTTACTGTAGCATTGCTCTCCTGAATAAATGAACAATCCGGTCCAATGTTACCATTGACATCCAACTTTAACACCCAGATATCAGAACCGCCAGAACCATATGAACTCGTAGTTCCCCCCAGAATATAATTGCCATCCGCTGTTCTTTCAAATGAGGTTAAAGTTTCGCTTGAGTCTCCCCCATAAGTTTTCTGCCAGATGATTTCTCCTTTTTCATCAAGACGAAGCAACCAAATATCTTGATTTCCTGATCCAAAAGAGGAAGTTATTCCTGCTACTATGCAACC
>MFGW01000093.1:35805-39381 GCA_001780385.1 Candidatus Fischerbacteria bacterium RBG_13_37_8
ACGGCCATGATCTACACTACTTCCACCATATTCTTTTTGCCATAGCATAATTCCATTGTAATTATATTTTGCAACAAGCATATTTTGGTTCCCCGCAATATCATATATCCCTACTGAGAAATATACACCTCCTCCAGCCATTTCGTCTATGGCCATTGCTGGAAAATATGAAACATATCCGGGATCAGAATATTGCCTAATCCATTGACCCTGCTTAATAATGCATAACGGATCAGAACAGCTAGCCGCTACAGCTCCACTTTCACTAATAAACAAAGATATGTATTTACTAGAAGTAAAGCAGGGAGGATATCCCCCACTTGATGAAGCTTCAACTCCATAGAAGGAGCCGGTAAAAGCTGTGCAATACCAGGGACCAGAACTATATTGTTGATCAATTGCATAGCCTGCAATGAGATTACCTTTTTGTAAATATCTCAACGATATTATTGGTAAATAATTACCAGGAATGAAATACTTTTGCGCAGAAATTTGATTTCCTGAAGAATCAAGGGCGATTTTAAATATTGAAGTTCTGTAAGGATCACCTGTGAAACCATTACATCCAACAATATAACCGCCACTACCATCGGGTTGTATAGCAATTGGTGTACCAATATAGCCCTCATTAAAATTGCTATGATAGTTTTTCTGCCATATTATTGAACCATCGGAAGACAATTTAATAACATAGTAAGTGTTGTAATAATCTTGACCCAATAAAATATAGCCACCATCAATATCCTGTTGCACAAAACCTATGGTATCATTTCCCGGCCCCCCATAAGTTTTTGCCCATAAATCAAAGTCATCCTGGGAATAACTCATTCCTGCAAAGGCAACGATAAAAAGCAATGAAAATATCTTTTTCATTTCCTTGATCCAGGATCCTATTCTTTCACATAAATTATTATAATTCATTTTAGAATTATTTTCAATATGCTTTCGCATATGCTACAGGTCTGGAGACCTGTAGCTCCTCTTTTTCGGAATTAGTTCCTCTTTTTGGAGGTAGCTCCTCTGACTCAACTTCGACCTGAACCTCAACCTTGACCTTATCCTATACCTTAACCTATACCTGTACCTCTACCTCTACCTTATGTAAAGTATGCTACCCCCGACTTAAAGAGATGCTGCACCTTATCACCCGGAATATTTTTAGCAACATGTTGCGCAATGCGTTCGGTGTGAGCCATTTTGCCGAATATACGCCCATCCGGACTGGTGATGCCTTCAACCGCATTCATCGAACCGTTGGGATTATCTGCTATATCCATGGATGGATTGCCATTCAAATCTATATATTGCGTAGCAATTTGCCCTGTCTTGAGCAGTTGCTGAATTAATTCTGCCGGAGCAATAAATCGACCCTCCCCATGTGAAGAGGGTATGATATGCACATCACCCGGCTGGTGACAGATAAACCATGGTGACAGAACTGAAACAATCTTGGTACGAACCATGCGATTCATATGCCTGCCTATCTGATTGAAGGTTAGCATTGGACTATGTTCATCCATGTCACTAATCTCGCCATACGGTACAAGTCCTAACTTTATCAATGCCTGAAATCCATTGCATACTCCAAGCATCAGACCATCCCGCTTTTTCAATAATCGCATTACTGCATCCTTTACCCGTGGATTGCGAAATACTGCCGCAATAAATTTACCGGAACCATCCGGTTCATCACCAGCACTGAATCCCCCCGGAATGGTAATAATCTGTGATTGATCAATTTTTTGCTGTAATGCTTCCAATGATTCATCGATATCAGTTTGAGTAAGATTTCTAAAAACAAACGTCTCCGCGACTGCACCCTCACGCTCAAATGCTCTTTGTGTTTCATACTCGCAATTTGTTCCTGGGAAAACTGGGATCAACACACGTGGACACGCAATTTTTATCGCAGGACGTTGCATATTTCGCTGAGTATGAACAACCGTAACAGGATCCGGTCCTTTCTCTAAAGTCTTTGTGGGAAACACAGCTTCCAGTGGTTTCTCCCATGCGGTAAGTGCTTCATCAACCGGTATTACTATGTTCTGAAATTGAATTACCTTCTGCCCTATCGTATGACCAAGTATACAGTGATCCACACCTTTAAATAATTCAGAAAGTGTTTCCTTACTTATTTCATCCACTTCGAGTAAAAATGACCCATACTCCGGCATGAATAATTGTGTTGCTGAAAAGGAACCGGTCAATTGAATGCCAATCTTATTGCCAAATGTCATGCGTGACAGTGCTGCTGCAATCCCTCCATTTCGCACTGTCTGTGCAGAAATTACTCTTCCCTGCTGTATCAATCGTGTTATGCAGGCAAGATTCCTGCGCAGCATATCAAAATGCGGCAATTCATATTCATCGCGCGTTAGCGGCACATATACTACGGTGCTTCCGGATTTTTTGAATTCAGGTGAGGTTACATGATGCGCATCCGCTGTGGTTACTGCGATAGCAATAAGTGTAGGCGGAACATCGAGATTACTGAATGAACCGGACATGCTGTCCTTTCCGCCTATCGATGCAATCTCAAGTTCGGTCAATGCATGATATGCTCCCAGCAATGCGCTGAATGGCTTTCCCCAGCGGCTTTTATCGGTACCAAGTTTTTCAAAATATTCCTGTAGGGTAGTACGAATTGTGCTGTAATCTCCGCCTGCTGCTACATTGCGCGTTACTGCCTCGACCACTGCAAACACTGCACCATGAAAAGGACTCCAGGTTGAAATATGCGGATTAAAACCGTAACTCATCAGCGTTGCCGTTGTCGTATCTGATTCGAGTACGGGAATTTTCGCTGCCATGGCTTCAATTGGCGTAAGCTGATACTTTCCGCCAAATGGCATCAGTACCGTTCCACCCCCTACACTGCTGTCAAACTGCTCCCCTAATCCTCTCTGGCTGACAGTATTTAAATCTTTTAAATTCTCCAGCCATGCAGCTTTGATATCCCCAGCATCAAGCGCCGTTCTTAAATACTTCGATAGTGATGCAAAGAAATTATGTGCGGCTGACGGTGATGCAACTTTTATTTCCGCATCCTGGCGCATACCATGTGTGTCGATAAAATCACGGCTAATATCGACAATTGCCGTATCGCGCCAGTACATCTTCAAACGGTTTCCTGAAGTAACATTCGCAATTTCTGTAGCTTCAAGATTTTCTTCATGTGCCATTTGCTTGAATCTCTCAACATGCTCCGCTGCTACTACAACTGCCATTCGCTCCTGCGATTCCGATATGGCTAATTCCGTTCCGTCAAGCCCTTCATATTTCTTCGGTACACGGTCAAGAAATATCTCAAGTCCATTCGCTAACTCGCCAATAGCTACAGAAACACCACCTGCTCCAAAATCATTGCATCTCTTGATAATTTTTATTATCTCAGGATTGCGGAATAACCGCTGTAATTTCCGTTCCTCCGGTGGATTACCTTTCTGTACTTCAGCACCAGCCGTATAAATGGAATCTTCGGTATGTTCTTTCGAGGAACCTGTAGCTCCGCCAATGCCATCGCGTCCCGTTTTCCCTCCTACTAATATTATTATATCCCCCGGATCCGGTTCCATG
>MFGW01000093.1:39532-40642 GCA_001780385.1 Candidatus Fischerbacteria bacterium RBG_13_37_8
TTATCTTCCGCTGCGGTAATTTGCCTGCAAGGGTCTCTTCCAGTTTCCGATGCGGATTGCCACACCCCGTTATGCGCATCGCCTGGTACACATATGCACGCCCGGATAACGGATCGCGTATCGCACCTCCTAAACAGGTCGCTGCGCCCCCAAATGGCTCAATCTCCGTGGGATGATTATGCGTCTCATTCTTGAACATTACCAACCATTCCTCTTTCTCACCATCTATCATTACTCCTCGAATAATACTGCAAGCATTTACTTCACCGGATATCTCCATGTCTTCAAGCTTTCCTCTCTTATGCATCTCCTTCATGCTCATCATCGCTATATTCATCAACGAATTATCAATATCTGAGCCACGCTCAGGATATACAAAACGATATGCTTCAAGATATTTCTCATAGGCGTGTTTCACCGGAATAACAAAGCGCCCTTCATCAAATTCAACCTTAAGTATGCGACTGTGAAATGTGGTATGTCTGCAATGATCCGACCAGTATGTATCCAATACCCTGATTTCCGTAATAAAGGGATCACGCTTCTCCTCTTCCATGAAATAGTTCTGGCAAAATTCAAGATCCTGCAAACTCATTGCCAGCCCTCGTGATACCCTGAATTGCTCAAGTTCATCCCTCGTTGCATCAATGAATCCATTCAGCCGTTCAACATCGTCCGGCACACGATATTCCATAACAAGCGTATCAGGTTTTTTCAATTCCGCCTCACGTGAATCTACCGGATTAACAAGATAATTCCTAACCTTAGCAATGTCCTCCTCGCATACATCCCAGTCGCTTTTTAAAATAACCAGACGCGCCGCTGATATCAATGGCTTTTGCTTAAGAGTAATGAGTTGTGCACATTGTGCCGCAGAATCAGCACGCTGGTCATATTGCCCCGGTAAATACTCAATTGCGATAACCGTTTCATTCTTATCAAACGTAATATCTTCATCATAAATGAAATCTACCGGCGGCTCAGAAAATATTGTTGAGCGTGCTGATTTATACTCTTCCTCGGTAATACCTGATATGTCATAACGTTTCAGCACTCTGACATCTGTCAGGTTCATGATTCCGAAATATTCTTTAAATGCATGTAACAGTT
>MFGW01000093.1:40719-40892 GCA_001780385.1 Candidatus Fischerbacteria bacterium RBG_13_37_8
TATTGTATCAAAACCTGCTTTTCTCAACAAGGGGGACAGGCACTCACAAGTTCACACCTAAGTACCAAGAGTGTATTTTATACGTCTCGGAATTTCTTCAAAGCTGCTTCTGTAGTAGGATTTTCATCAAGCATGTCCATTATAATGGGTAATGGAATGATGGAATATTGGAA
>MFGW01000094.1:0-1011 GCA_001780385.1 Candidatus Fischerbacteria bacterium RBG_13_37_8
GAAACAGAGTCTCGTAATAGTGGAGGCGATGAAAATGGAGCATGAGGTTCGTGCGCCATTTGAAGCTACTGTCACCAAGGTGTATTTTTCCGAGGGACAGATGGTTGATACTGATTCACCCATTGTCGAGCTCCAGAAAGAATAGATTAAATGTCGTGAAAAAATGAGGGACAGTCACCTATTTTGCACTGAAAAATAGATGACTGTCCTCATTTTTTAACTGCTTTGCATCGGGTAACTGCAAAGGTGAACATGTGCGACTTACAAGAAAACGAATCTTTAACAAGAGATATAGTTCCTTAGCTGATTTGAAGAATTCTTTCACCTCATTTTTGTTATTGAACCAGTTGCGAAAGTCATTTCTCTGCGTGCACCAGTTATAGATCAATTGCAAGGATTGATTTTGGATGGTTGAAATAATTTTTTGTGACCAGGTAGTAGTCCTTCAATGAAAGGTCATTACTAATCCGCGAGATTGAATTTATGTCTTTCACTGTCCCAAAGATTTTCGCCTCTATAGCAAATCTGCTCTTTACAATAAAATCAATTTCAGGGCCCTTATATTTTTGATAATAATTTATCTTTCCGTATTTTTTTAAATTCTGATAAATCGCATTCTCGAAAATTGCACCCTCAGAAACTTTCCCTAAATAGTTTAATAATCCAGTGTCACAAAAATACACTTTCCGTGCTCCACGTACCTCTCCATTATAACCCTTCGAAAAAGGTGAAATGAGCGTAATAAAATATGTTTTTTCAAGAAACTCTAAATAAGAATATATTGTCTCACGAGAAGCCCCTGCTTCACTAGAGATCCTGCTGATATCAACTTTCGATCCCACCCTATTTGCAAGAAGCAAGATTAAATCTCTTAATCGTCTCATTTCTCTGAAATCTGCCAGCGTCTTCACATCTTTTTCAAAAAATGAAGTAAAGATGTCTTCCAGGATTGCTTTCTTATTCTGCTTTTCCACTACTACTCCCGGAAATCCTCCATAATGCAGATATTCT
>MFGW01000094.1:1068-3502 GCA_001780385.1 Candidatus Fischerbacteria bacterium RBG_13_37_8
GCAAAATCAATCAAGAATTTTTTTTCATATTCGTTAAATATTAAAAATTCTTCAAAATCAAGTGGAAAAAGCTCATAAATAGTCTTTCTTCCTGCAAGAGATTCAGGAAATAAATTTTTTAGATAATAACTGCTTGAACCAGTAATGAAAAATTTAATCCGATAATGATCATAAAGATATTTTATGGCACGCGATACTTCGGGCATTAATTGAATTTCATCCAGATAAACAAAGATCTTTTCTTTTAGATTGATTCCATATTCCTTCAGATTTAACAATATATTATCAAAATTAGTCTCTTCAAAAATCTTTTGGTTTAATGGATTTTCTAAGTCAAAGAAAACTTTATTATGACTCTTTGTATAATCAAACAGATAGCGCAGAAGCGTCGTTTTGCCTGTTTGTCTCATACCTGTAACAATGATGATTCTTGGTGTTTCTAATTCCTTAAGAAGCACATCTGTTAATCTTCTTTTATAAATCATTGCAGGCATACTATAGCATAAAAGTAGGAAAATGTCAACAATCAGCAGACATAATTAGCTATATTATGTAAGAAGGTCTTAAGTTTCGTGATTCCTTGCGCTCAGGAATCCAGCAGCTTGAATCCTCTATTTTTGTTCTTCCTGGTCACATAAATTTTATATCATATTACAAATGCCTTTATCATTAGATGTCTGACTTTCTTAGACCAATATTCACTTCTGAGTCCATTATTCCATCATTCCACCATTCCATTAATCCAATTGCGTCGCCTTGCGACGCTATGTTCTTTAGCTCATTATAAAAGCAATTTTCAAGCTCAGACAAGCTGTTCTAATAATTCAAAGAAAGCAAGAGCAACTTCTCTATTCAGGAGCCAGTTGCGTATGTTGTCTTATATCGGGTAGCTGCCGGACCACAGGCCTGTAAAAAAATTGCGGGCATTCACTCCAAGAACACGGTTATTATATCCGCCTTCCTGAACAACGAGCGTTGGCAGATGAAGAGAACCTATTAAATCGCCATTTGCTTCAAAATCTTTGGCATTGAGGCTCCATGTTCCGGTTGGATCTCCCTTGGCTGTATCAAGACCTAATGAAACAACAAGAAACCGCGGCTGAAATCTTTGTATTTTTTGAACAGCAGTGGTGAGAGCTTTTCGGTACTGTTCTCCATTTAATTCTTCAGGCAAGGTTATATTAATATTATATCCCAATCCTGCACCTTCACCTTTTTCATCTTCAAAACCGCTGAAATATGGGTAGGCGAATTGTGGATTTCCATGAAGAGAAATAGTGAGCACATCAGGTTTATCATAAAAAATATTTTGTGTCCCGTTCCCGTGGTGATAATCAATATCAAGGACTGCAGTTTTGCCGTATGAGTTCAGGTAGAGAGCTGCAATTGCAGTAGAATTGAAGTAGCAAAATCCGCCAAATGCCCTTTGCTCTGCATGGTGACCTGGAGGACGTACGAGAGCATATGCAAGACGGTAGCCTTCGAGAATTTTCTGTGCAGCAGTCAAGGCACAATCCACTGCTCTTTTTGCTGCAATATAGGCATTATGGGTAAGCGGAGTAAATGTATCGATGCAGTAATAACCTGCTCTTATTATTATTTCTTTAGGCGGACGTGCAGAATTTCTTATTGGGAATACATAAGGATATACTGATTCGCCAGGGGAAAGACTTTCACATATTTTCTTTAGATAATCAACAAATTTAGGATCATGAACCGTTTTGATATGATTCTCAGAAAAATGCTGTGGCTCAAATTTTTTAAACAAGTTTGTCCGTTCCAGTTCATTTAAAATTGTTGTAATACGGACAGGAGATTCCATGTACCCACGTTCGCGGATATGATGAATCTCATGTTGATCGTGAACAACAAGGACAATGCGTTTATCTTCAGGTATTGAGAATTTCATTTGAAGAGGTGCTTCTTCTTTAATATATTTTGGTGGTCTGAGTTTAACCGGGTCGTCTTGAAATGATTCGACGACCATATTTACATAATCTGGCGGACAGATAGTAGAATACTTGACTTCAAGAATTGAACGGACGATAGCACGCGCAGTATCACGCGGTATAGTAATAGTTTTTCCGAGAGGATCGAACACAAGGTAAGGTGGATTATCACTTTCAGGCTTCAGCCGTGTTTCATATTTAGTATTAATGATGGGACGTGCCCCATAATGTTCATAAAACTTCAGGCGCGACGCATTTTTCTTTAAAATTTCTGGATTTCTGCTTAGTTGAGGATCATCAGGCAAACATTCACAAAAAATTCCGATGCTTTTTTTATGAAGTGCTTCTTCCCGAACGGCTTCATAGAGAGCTCCTCCTATTCCTCTCCCCATCAGCATCTGAGCAGCAGAAATAAAATCCAGATAATGAAAATTAAGGGTGGGCTCATAAGAAACTAAAGCAAAACCTTTTGCCTTGCCTGCTCC
>MFGW01000094.1:3516-4586 GCA_001780385.1 Candidatus Fischerbacteria bacterium RBG_13_37_8
ACAAGACTGAACGGAACCTGTATTTCAATGGATTGCTTAATTGTTCAGGCAATTTTGCTATTGAATGTTCCGAGAGGAGCGGGAATTGTGTTCTTAATATTGCTTGCACCTGGATAATAGCCTGCTTATTTTTTGGCAGAACATCATCATAAACACGTCTTATTATAAACATAATAAATCTATCCTTTATTATTCAACATAGTGTAAGAATGTAACATTTACAATATATTTTTTCAACCGTGGCTTATTGATAGGAAAATGTCCCGGGCAAATTGCTGATGTCGCTTACAACAGCATATATTTTAAGAGAACCGGCAGGAACCGGCTGACCGGTAATTTCCGGACCGGGCAATTCATAAATCAGGCGAAAATGTTTAAATAGTTGGGCGTTCTTCTCAGATGGATTATTTTCTCTCATGCTCAAACGTGCGCCAACCGTATTAAGAAAGCGCCTGGTGGGAACAATTCGAACACGCTTCTCCCCTTCCTTCTCATAAGTGGTGTACTGAAAATAATCCTTCACCTCTTCTCCTGCAAGCAGTGGATAATCTTCAAACATCAATGCATGCGGAACTACTACATATGGTATAGGAAAATCGTTTTTCACCATATAGAATTATATAAAAAAAATTGGTGAAATTCAAATAAAATTAAGGGAATAAAAAGTGCAATCATGGTAATAAGGGGGGAAAAGATATCTTTTCCCCCCTTATTACCATGATTGGGAGGTTCATAGGGGAGCAAAAGAGTAAAATGATGAGCAAGAGGCAGAAAATAGTTTAAAAAGCAGGTATAGCTCAAGCAGGAGGAGAGAGGGGAGGTCAAATAATTGATGAGAAAGGATTTGTTGAGGAAAGAGGGAAAGGGAGAGGGGAGGCACGGGAATCTGTGGATAATTTAATGGGGTATTGAACAGGCCAGAGGTCAAGATGTTTAAGAATTTTAATAATTTGTATACGGTCAGTAATGAAGGCGATAATTTTCATGGTAGAATTGCAAGAGGGACAAAGCAAGGGGTCTACTTCATAAATTTGTTGGATGAGGCGAGCCCAAGACAAGTGGCAAGAGGA
>MFGW01000094.1:4643-6635 GCA_001780385.1 Candidatus Fischerbacteria bacterium RBG_13_37_8
GTCAGGGGATGTTTTATTTCTTTTGCCTCTTGCTGCATTGGAATAAAAGCCGTAGTAGCGGATGAGGGCATCGGGGCTGCCAATAAGGGGTCAGGTCTTGCGTTTTGAATTTAATAATCAAGGCTCGTACTCATTCTCCTCGAATGAGAAAATTCAAAACGCAAGACCTGACCCCTTATTGGCAGCCCCTCTTGGGGATATGGAGGCAGATGCGATGGAGGAATTCAATGACAGGGAGGATTTCGAAATTACGTTTTTTACTTTTGTGCATAGAGGAAGTATAGATAATTGAATGAGTTTTTTCTATGTAAGTGAATTTATGAGGAGAGAAGGAAGGGTGAATAATATATTGAGCGAGGTTTGAGAGAGCCTGGTCATTGTCATGAGGGATGGAGACATGGGTATGAACGGAGAATCCGCTGTGGCGCCATGAGCGCATTTTATCAATGAGGACATCGGACTCTGGCAGATCCGTTTTTATGTAAAACTTCACATAACCATGTTCCAAAATTCCATATGATTTTATTTGGCGAAAAACAATTTTTCTATATTACCCTGCGCTCTTCCTTATTAATACTTATGTTTAATAGGATGATTCGTTGTTACAAACATCAACAGATACCGTTTTATAAGCAATATAACTGGAAGCGAAAGGATCAGAAAACATATTAGCTGTTGTCAGTCCTAGCATTATCCACCCGGTTGGAAATGGAATGGAATAATCTGATGCTCCATAAATTCTATAGTAGGCAAAGTCTGAGCACGTTACTTCAGACCATGAAAGTATTGCATTGGTGCCAGATTTAGTCACAATGAATGCATTTCCAATATCTGGGCATGGTAAAATATCAACATAATCAGCAGCCTGTGCACCTGTTGTAATTGAGGAAATACCGCATCCATTATTATACTTGATTCGATAGGTATATGCAGTGTCGTTCATACCTGTGGCATCATTATAAATAGTAGTTGCATATGCCAGAGTGGTAATGGTAATTCCATCACGTATTACGTCATATGTTCTCGTGCCGATTCCACTATCACCCCAATCACCAGGGTCTTGTTCCCAGGTAATAGTGACTCCAGTATCTGAACATGGGTCTATATCAGCCGCAGTATTATTAAACAAACCTTGTGGAATATTGCAATTTGCACAATATCTTCCACCGCTATTTAAAAAATATCCTGATGTGTTAATATAGTATAATCCACCCCAGACAATCATTTCAGATCCTGTCCAGATAGCAGTGTGATAATACCTTTGTGAAGGAGCATATGCAGTAGAAGTAGCAATCCATGAATCAGCAGTAGGATTATATCTTCCGCCAGTATTTAAATAAGCACCGTTGTACCCTCCCCATACAATCATTTCAGTTCCCGTCCAGACTGCAGTGTGCCAGCGCCTTCCCGAAGGAACATCTGTCAGGGAAGTAGCAATCCATGAATCAGCAGTAGGATTATATCTTCCTCCGGTATTTGTATCACTTCCATCGTTGCCACCCCAGATGATCATATCAGTACCCGTCCAGACCGCAGTATGCAAGCCTCTTGGCGAAGGAGCATCGGTTATAGAAGTAGCAATCCAGGAATCAGTGGTTGGATTATATCTTCCTCCCGTGCTATCAGACGAGCCGCCCCAGATGATCATTTCAGTTCCTGTCCAAACTGCAGTATGATATTTTCTTACCGGAGGAGCATCGGTCAGGGAAGTAACAATCCAGGAATCAGTAGTTGGATTATATCTTCCGCCGGTATTTAAATTGACGGATCCGTTGTTGCCACCCCAGATGATCATTTCAGTTCCTGTCCAAACTGCAGTAAGTCCGTACCGTGCAGAAGGAACATTTGTCAAAGAAGTAGCAATCCAAATGTCAGTAGCAGGATTATATCTTCCACCATTATTGAACATAGCGTCGCAAGGCGACGCAATTGGGTTAATGGAATGGTGGAATGGTGGAATAATGGGTTCAGAAGTGGATGTTGGTTGAAGAA
>MFGW01000095.1:0-2158 GCA_001780385.1 Candidatus Fischerbacteria bacterium RBG_13_37_8
GGCGAAGATGCACCTCCTGATATTATAAATTCACCGGCAGGCTGCGTATGATACATGAGCGCTTTATTTGTGCCATTCACTTCATAAAAAGCATGACCTTGCTCAATTTCCATTACTTTTACGCCCGCTGTGACCTTATCCTCGCTGTGCTCGGCATAACCTATTAATTTCAATCTTTTTTTGCGTGATTTTGCCTTGCGTATTTGTTCCGGCGTTATGCCCCTGATTCCTTCAACCGAGATATTCTTCGTTGTAAATGCCGTACCCAATAGCATATTGGAAATAATGAGTATCTTTGTTGCGGTATCTATACCATCGATATCAAGGTTCGGATCTACTTCAGTAATGCCTTTCGTTTTTGCAAGACCGACTGCCTCCTCAAATGATAAACTGTTCTCCTCCATCTGCGTTAAAACAAAATTACACACACCGTTCAAAATACCTTCGATCTTTGTTATTCTTGAACCCGCTAAATCAAACATGCCAAAAATAAGTGTAGGCAATGAAGCAGCAGAGGTACAGCTTATTCCAAGAAATGTATTGTTTTTTCTGGCGAGTTCGAAAAGCTCGCGGTGTTTATGCAGAAAAGGTCCCTTGTTACCTGTTACTACTGCTATTCCTTGTGACAATGCACGTTTTATAGTCGATAATGCCGGTTCACCATCCTCAATATTCGTGGGAGTAACTTCTACCAGGATATCGATTGATGTGGATTTCAATGCTTCATTTCCCTGCATGTCAGGCTTCCATCCCCAAAGCTTGCTGAGATCCCCTTTTTTCGCTGCCTTTATAAGAGAATCTACAGGGATTCCATCATTTTGAACAACACCTATCTTAGAATTAATAACAAATTGAAAAATAAAATCTATGTGGTATTTTTCACGCCAGTACGAACCCATTTCCTTGTATAAACGCACGAAGGCTTTTCCTACATTCCCGAATCCCATTAAACCAATTTTCCATTGTTTCAAACCTTTATCCATAGTATCACTCCAACATGGGGGACAGGTGTTCACACGTTCACAATTGTAGCACGTTACAATTGTGAACGTGTGAACACCTGTCCCCCTCTTGAATTAATTGCATGTGCCAATCTGCTGCGGGATACACGGTGTGCCTGCAGCAGGACGCTGTGCATCTGCAGAATCCAGACCGTACGATCCTTCACTGCCAGCATTTTGAGCAACTACCAGGTAGTAATAACTACCCGTATCGGCAGATAGTGCTATTGATGTTGCACCGCCAGTCGTGCATAGCACGGATGCATGATTATATCCGCTCCAGGGATATGTGCCACGATAAATACCATAATCTGCTGTAACACAAGGCGAACCCGGTGCACTCCAGCTTAAGTTTAGATTAGCGCCAGATTTACTAAGGGTAAGCGGTGTCCCCGCATAATTATCATTATCAGGAACAGCACCAGGCAATGTAAGCGGACATATGAGCGTATCGGTACAACTCGTAGCGTTTGGCGAAGCAACAGGTGTTGCCGTAATTACAGTTTGTGTTGCGGAACTGAATGATGTTGCTGCGGCTGAAATCGACGAAATGCCCGGCGAAATAGCTGTGTTATTGATAAAATTGCATGTAACATCAATATCACCGCTGGAATTTAATTTTAACACCCAGAAATCATTCTGCCCGGCACCAAAAGAATAGCTGTTTCCTGCAACAATATAACCGCCATCACTGGTTTGTCGTATGAAATTCGCCTGGTCGGAAAATGTACTTCCGTATCTTTTTTGCCAGAGAATAGTTCCGGTTGAATTTAATCGCAATACCCATGCATCATTATTCCCGGGTACAAATGAAGCACTATCCCCGGCAACAATATATCCGCCATCACTGGTCTGCTGAATAGCATATGCATGGTCATTATTAGCGCCGCCGTATGTTCTTTGCCATGTAACTACTCCAGCGGAAGTAAGCTTTAGAATCCACATATCAGACATGCCGGCACCAAATGAACTGGTATCCCCTGCTACAATATACCCGCCATCACTGGTCTGCTGAACCGAATAGGCATGTTCATTATTTGTCTCACTGTTGTTTAAACCATAACTGTTCTGCCAACTGATACTACCCGTCGATGTCAACTTGAGCACCCATATATCATCAATGATTGTCATGTTATAAAGAATGGATGTTTCGCCTG
>MFGW01000095.1:2179-5150 GCA_001780385.1 Candidatus Fischerbacteria bacterium RBG_13_37_8
CTGGCTGATACCTGCGCTGCCATGAAATACCCCCTGTACCATCCAGTTTCAGCACCCACATATCAGTATTCAGGGAAAAAGAATTTGTTGTCCCGGTAACAATATATCCCGCATCACTGGTCGGATAAATAGAACGTCCCTGTTCCGTTCCAGCCCCGCCATATGCATTCTGCCATGCAACGCTTCCCGTTGCATTGAGTTTTGTTACCCAGAAATTATCACCCGCCGGTCCAAAAGAATTTGTGAAACCCACCACTATATACGTACCATCACTATTCTGCCGTACGCAGGATGCACTTTCATTGTTCGCTCCTCCATATGCATGCGCCCATTCACTTTGTGCATATGCATTTTCAGGAAGAAAATATATGCAGCAAATCGCTATCGTTACCATAACCAAATACCAATAAAAATGTTTTATGTTTGATATTGTTTTCATAACATTGTACCTCATTATTTAATATCGCATAAAATAAGTTAAATTGTCAAATAGTAAAGGAAGGACAGGGGACAGGGAGCAGGGAACAGAGGACAGTAAGGAAGAACCTGTGCGTCGCGATAATCCCTGAAATATTCTTTGCGAGCTTTGTTGTAGGGGGCAGACCTATGTGTCTGCCCTTTCTAAGGCGAACCTTGTGTTCGCCCTGTGCAAGGCAATCCCAGACGCTCTTGTCATTGTGAGTTTGCCGGAGGCAAACGTAACAATCCCTGACGGATGATAAAGACATATTACAGATTTCACTTGCCTCGTTCGCTCTCAGTCTATATAATGAATAGTTGAAGCAATTATGAAGCGAAAGAAAAAGCAAGTTCCTGTAAAGCAAATTCCATGGCTCAATATTATATTTGGCATGGTAGTCCTTGTTCTGTTGCTTTATCCCAGGTTGCTTGATTTCAGCAAGTCATTTGCCTCAAGCGATATTATCTTCAAAGACCCGGATACCTGCTACCATGCAAGAAGAATTGCCTATATCGCTACGCATGGCATGCAATTTCCCTTTTATGATCCGCTCGTTGCTCATCCTTATGGCGCTATTCCGCGCTGGCCGCCTTTATTTGACTGGTTCTCGGCGCTTCCTTCTTTCCTGCTTGCATTAGGAAATCCGTCAGAACTTTTCGCCATTCAGTGTGCTGTCGCTTTATCAGTCGTTTTTGGATTATCAGCACTTTTTCTCATAGGCTTGCTTATTTATAAAACCACGGCAAATCTCAGCACCGCCATACTTTCTGCCTTTCTCGCCGGTATTACTTACCCTCAGATTAAATACACCAGTCTCCAAAATATCGATCACAACAGCATTCTTTTTCTTATATTTTCCAGCACTCTTTATGTGTCTTTCTTGTTGATGAATCGCGATTCTGCACCCGATACCCGTCGCTTTATGCTGATACTCTCTGCCTTGATTGCACTGTTGTTCTGGACATGGTCCGGTTCCTATATTTTTACGCTTATACTAGCGTTGATTCATTTCATTTATAGCATCATTTCTAAAAAATATTGGCTCTTCAATAAATTCGCTCAATGTTATGCACTGTCAGGCATACTGATAACTCCGCTTGCTTACATTGACTACAGGCTCGGTATGCATCCTATGAAATTAGGGAATGTATCATTATTTACCATGCTGTTCATGATCGGCATTGCGGCAGGTTTCTACTTTTTTGCTAACCTCGCAACCTGGAATAATTTTGAAAGGCACAAAGACACGAAGGGTAGGGGCGAACCCATGTGTCCGTCCACAAAGGAACAGAGAAACAATGTTTTTGATATTGCAGAAAATTCTTCTTCCAGAAATAAAAAAGAAAAAAATCATAAAATATTAATTATTGTAAAATCCTGTATTATCCTGTTACTCATTGTCATTGCGTTGAGCTATGTTTTCACCGGCATCCTGGGAGGAACAAAAGTCGCCCTTGGCGGTAATATATGGGTGTCAACCATCGCCGAAAGTAAACCTCTTTTATACATGACAAATGGTACTTTAAGACTTTTTACGCTTGAAAAGGCTACCTCCTTTCTCAGCTATCTCGTATTTTTATTTCCCATCGCATTCGTTCTTATTGCCTTCCGGTTGATTAAACTACCGCTTCCGTTATACTTCATTTTAGTCGTGTCCGGCATGGTATTTGCCCTGCTTGCACTCTTTCAACAAAAATTTACCGCCGAATTATCGCTTCCCTACGGCATCACACTCGCCTTGTTCATCGCCTGGCTCTACCAGAAAATTACCACTAAACGCTCTGTCGCACTCCTGCTTATCTTTGCCATTCTCCTCACTTTTTCGTTCATGCCACTGCGCACTTACTTCAAGGAAAAAAACTATGATCAGTACGCGTATTATTATGGCTTAAAATGGCTGAAGGAAGATGCCGGACTTACATACACCGAGATCAATTCCGGTCATGTACAAGAAAATGGCGTTATGGCACCCTGGGACCTGGGTCATCATATAAAATACTATGCACAAATGCCAACTGTGGCTGATAATTTCGGAATGAGCGTCGAACCTTTCTACGGTTTTTATGATATGATGCGGTTTTTTCTCGCTGATAATGAAGAAACCGCTATCAGCCTCCTTAAACAATACAAATGCACTTATATAGTAATGCCCGTATTCACTATTTTAGAACATTATCCGGCATTACTGAAACTGGATTCAACTTCATATTACAATTATAAAATTACCCGTTCTAATGAAAAAGAGGGAATTACGGTAGAACCGTTGCAGAAATTTTTTGATACCATGGGTTTCAGACTTGGTTATCTTTACGGGAGCATCGACCCGATGCCGGAAGTAAGAAATGAACAGTTCCATGCATTAAGACATTTTCGGTTGCTTTATGAAAGTCCTGAACTGAAGCTTAATGACATCACCGTGCCGGCAGGAACATTGAAAATATATCAACTTGTCAAAGGAGCAGAAATTAAGCTCGACCTGGATGGCAACAAACTATACCGGCTCGAAGGACT
>MFGW01000095.1:5207-5357 GCA_001780385.1 Candidatus Fischerbacteria bacterium RBG_13_37_8
TAAAATTATCGTTCCCTATCCTACCGTTAAATACAAAAATTATCCCCATGCACAATACTACAGAATATACATAGATGACGCTACCTATGAAGCCGGCGGCATAAAGGAAAAAGACCTCCATTAGGGACTGGGGACTGGGGAATAGGGACT
>MFGW01000095.1:5424-13318 GCA_001780385.1 Candidatus Fischerbacteria bacterium RBG_13_37_8
AAATTGGCTCTCAGCGCCTATTTTTTGCGCACTATGTCAAACACCGTAATTTCGGGGGGTGCAAGAAAACGAATCGGGGGACCCCAGGTACCCGTGCCGCGACTGACATACGCAAGAGAACCATCGATTTTATGCAAATATCCGCCTGTCAGCGGAAAGAAAATCTTGGTGAATAACATGAACGGGAAGATTTGACCTTTATGTGTATGACCCGAGAGTTGCAGGTCGAATAAACCGGCGGCTCCTCGTTCAACCCTGGGCTGATGCTTCAATAGAATAGTGAAACGCTCATGCGGAATGGTTTTCAATAAAGGTAATGCGGAGACATCAACATTTGGATCGAATTGATGTGCGGTTGGATCATCCACACCGGTCAGCATGAGTATTCCTTCAATATCAACGGATTGTTGACGTAGAATGGTAAATCCTGCCTTTTCATGAAATGCGGTTGCTCTCGGCAAACCGAAGTAAAATTCATGATTGCCGGTCACTGCAAATTTCCCGTACTGTGCCTCCACACCGTTCAGCAATGCAGCGAGCCGGTCGAGATTTTTAGTGTCATCATCGATCAGGTCACCGGTGCTGATGAAAATATCAGGTTTTGATTCCTTCACGAGCATCATGACTTTTTGCAGATATTTTTCATTTACGGTGAGGCTGAGGTGCAGGTCGGTAATTTGAACGATACGCAATTCTTTTATCTCTGCAGGGAGTTTTGCTGTTTTAATAATCACCTGTTCCACGCGAATATTCGCGGCTTCAAAAAATCCGTAGATGATAATGGCGAAAGGAATAAATACTGAAATCAGAAAAATATAAGTGATATTAGGGAAGAAAGCTGAAAGTGATTTATGGAGGATATAATCAGCGATTGTAATGAGGAGCTTGTAGATATCGAACACAAGGGAAGTCATAAGAAAGAGAAAGAGAAAACCCATCCAGGTAAAACCAATATTAGCGAAGGGACGTGCCAGTGAAATATTACCGGTCCGTTCAATCAGCCGCAGCAGAATTGGCGTCACAAGCATAATCAGCATGAACAGTGCAAGGATGATGCTGGTGCGCATGCTAAAGTCAAGGGCAGCTTTTGCCTTAAAAAATAGGTAAGCATGGATACCACCATAGAGCGACAAGAATACAATAAGAAAAATAATCATAATTGTTGTTCTCATTATGTTTTGTCATTATGAGTTTGCCGGAGGCAAACGTAGCAATTCCTGATGCTTTTCGCTTCTTCCAGCCCATACGGGACTGTTGTTTTTATTTCGCAAACAGGTATTAATTATCGTTATCTCAAACCCTAAAGTCAACCTTTGCACCCAAACTGTAGGGGCAGACCTATGCGTCTGCCCTTTGCTTGGTTTTGTCATTATAATTCCCATGGCAGCGGGACGTAATAATCCCTGCCGGGCTGTGGCATTATGAGCATTTCGTCAGAAATGCGTAATAATCCGTAGCGTTTATGCTTCTTATCCGTTAAGGATTGTCACGTTTGCCTCCGGCAAACTCACAATGACAAAGGCATGGATTGTCACCTTCCCCTCGGACAACCTCACAATGACAAAAGACCGGGATTGCCTCAAGAGGGCGAACACAAGGTTCCCCCATACTCTGCGCTTATTTATTACAGGTAGTATTTTTATACGGACATTCATCAGGCGAATGCGGCTCATAATGCCCATCCGGAAATTTCACATGGTGATGCCATTCACGCTTATTCGCGACTACATCCTTGATACGGTCTCTCTTTATAGTAACATAACGTGACGGGGACCAGCATACTTCATCTCCTTCCTCCTTCTGATCAGCTTCATCATATTCAATATCATAATTTCCGCATGCCAATTCAAAATTGAGCGGCCCATTCGGTGTCAGGGCAGGATTTGTGTCAACATTCGAAAGATGCGTCCATGGAATTACTTCATCTCCCTGCTTCAACACACGAAATGTAATCCAGCCATTACTCGATATGCGCAATGTGCCATTACATGGATCACCGCCACCATCATCATCACCTTCACAAACCGACTGTGGTGAAACCGGACAATTAACCGGGCATTCCGGTGGACAACATGGATCAGGACAACCGTATGAAATAATCGCCGAAATTTTTTTGCAAGCTCCGGTTTGCTTTATACCTTCAGTTAGGCATACTGTAATATTTAAAGTATATGGATATGTAGCATCTATTGCGCGTTGATAAATGAAAGTACCTTCAAACTCAAGAATTGGTATCTCATTTTCCTGGCAATTATTAGTATTATTGTTTGGGCAGCCTCCTTTCTTCCCGGCTTCGGCTACATTTCCCTTGAATTGTTCAAAAGAATGAAAATATGGTCCAGCACACGATATTCCATTTAAAGGATCACAAAAACTTGCCATTGGTATATCAAAACATTTTGATGGCACCGTTACGGTTGATACACAACCGCAAGGTTGATCAAGGCAATAGGAAATTCGATATTTAGCTGTTTTATCATAGAGGTCGCAACAATAATCGTTACTGCATCGTAAAACAAGGCCATGGGTTCCAGGATGAAACTTGCCTTGAACAGAAATTTTATACTTATTGTTATTTCCCGCCTGTCCTATAAATTCTGCTTCAGCTCTGCCTGTTATAAAAATAACAGGAATCCATTCCTGTTTTGGCGAGCAAGGAAAAACATCAACAGCAATAGCTAATAAAATTAATAAGGTAAATAGTGATCTCATTTAATCTTCTCCTAAATATTAATTGTTAAATTACCATGGTTTGCTATCAGTATCTACTGAATTTACAAGTGTGTGCTTTGGATATCTCTTATAAGTAAAAAATATTTGAAGTGATAATTGATAGTCTGTAATTTCAGAACTATTTGTTTTATCGAGTCCTTCCCATCCCATCATTGCGTGCAACATTTCATGCGAAGAGCTTTTGCTACAATTATTATCTCCCTTTTTATATGATACTGTGCTGTAATTCAAAATGTTAAAATTCGGCATTAAGCTTATTGTCGTTGTAGCGCAGTATGTTTTTGTTATTTTGTCCCATTTATGAATTATTCCTTTATCTATTCCATTTGGTTCTTCTGTGACTGTGTGTATTTGCAGGAGAGGAATGGCGCCTCTGGAATATTGGGATATTTTTTGAATGCCTTCCTTGACCTGTTGGTATTGCCAATTACTAATATCCGGTGTTTTCACAATATATACTTCGGGGAAATCAGGATACCACCTCATCGTTGGAATTACCGCCCCATCACTTTGTGAATTGAGCTTGCGATATAGTTTGAGGTCGAAATTTGCACCATCACCATAATTCTCAATACAATTGAAATCATACTCCATTACATCATTGATCATCGAAACACGATATGATGTCTCCCTCGCAAATCGTATCACCGACCCACTCGCACGATATATCACTCGCTCTACCTTCGGATTCGCCCTGTCCCTCTCATACCGCAATACCGCATTGTACCTGCCTCCTGTATCTGTCATCACCTCCTCCATCCCCTGACCCTCTATCTGTACCTGCACCCGCGCTCCTACCAACATTCCCCCACTAAATGTCCCCGTTACCCTGCCTGAAAATTGTACCTCCCGCACATCAATGTCCGGCTGCACCGGATTGTCGCTCCGCGAACAACTGAATAACATTCCAAATATTATCACTAATATCACTATCCGTGATTTCATCCACTTACTCCTCTTATTTGTGCTGATATGCTCATGTGTCCCATAATTACCTTTTATTCTTCTTAATAATATATTATCGTTTATAATTTAATAATGTTGCTATATAACATTATTAAATTGGTAATATATCATATAATATTATCTTAGTCAATATACTGTTATAATATATTAATATGTTAACCAAAATAGCACACCACTATAATTCCTTGTACTGATTTCTTCCGCCATTGTCATTACAATTCCCGCATCAGCGGGACGTAATAATCCGTAACGGACTATGCTTCTTATCCTCCGTTACGGATTGTCACGTTTGCCTCCGGCAAACTCACAATGACAAAAGCCGCGGATTGCCACGCTTTGCATCGCAAAGCTCGTAAAGAAGGCGTCCTTCTTTGCCACGCATGGGCGAACATAAGGCTCGCCCCTACATGTACTCGCAAAGGTGAGATTTAATCAAAAAAATTTTCTTTTGTCAACTCCTTTTTTCTTCGTGTCCTTCGCGCTCTTCGTGGTTGAATTTTTTTCTTGCCAAAAATGCAAGAATTTCGCGACGAAGGGACAATTCTCCCCTATGCAGAAAAAGTACGAATTTAACACAGACACCATACTACCAACATTCTCAACCTTAACCTATAAATTGACCGCCTCATCATTTTATTATAGAATTACACGGGACAAACTATGAAAGAAATTGATGCCCTTATCAAACAATACGCTCTTCCTCATACCATCTACATCACACAACCTACCATGCCTGATTTCGAACGCTACAGCAGCATGCTGAAGAGAATCTGGGAAACAAAATGGCTCAGCAATTACGGTGAATTTCACCGTGAATTGGAACAGCGGCTCCTGCATTTCCTCGGTGTGCAATACTGTAGTCTTTTCTGCAATGGCACACTTGCGCTATTATCTGCGATGAAAGCATTGAACCTGAAAGGTGAAGTGATCACCACACCATTCTCGTTCCCCGCTACGGCAAATGTACTGAAATGGCTTAACCTGAAACCGGTCTTTTGTGATATAGAAGAAAAAACATTCACGATTAATCCGGAAAATATAAAACGACTCATCAACAAAAAAACATCAGCTATTCTGCCGGTGCATGTGTACGGTTATCCTTGTGATGTTAATGCAATTCAAAACATAGCAGACACACACGGTTTAAAGATTATTTATGATGCAGCGCATGCCTTCGGTGTACGGTTGAATGGAACGGCACTGGTGCAATACGGTGATGCATCGATGCTCAGTTTTCATGCCACGAAATTATTCACCACACTCGAGGGTGGCGCATTAATTATGAAAGACGAGCAGTTGAAGCGCGAAATCGATTCTCTTAAGAATTTCGGTATTGTAGATGAAGAAACCGTTCTCAGACCGGGCATTAATGCAAAAATGAATGAATTTCAGGCGGCATTCGGCATTCTGCAACTCGAGCAGGTGGAACATGAGATAGCATCACGCCGGCACATCCATGAATTGTACATGAATAAGCTCACATCCGTACCGGGAATTGTTCTGCCGTCGCGAAATCCGAATGTGAAACATAATTACGGTTATTTCCCGATCTTAATAAAAGAAGAGCAGTACGGTATGTCGCGTGATGCGTTGTATTCAGTGCTATTACGATTTAATATTCATACGCGCAAATATTTCTATCCATTAATCAGCAGTTATTCATTTTTCAAACGGTTATCCACTACACTATCCGCGCATTTGCCAGTTGCAGAACAGGCAGCAGAACAGGTGCTCTGTCTACCCATTTATGGCACCCTGGCGCATGATACGGCTAAGCGTATTGCAGAGGTGATTGCAATATTATCAGAAAAATATGTTCTCTAATCGCCTAAATTGATAATCGTGTGAATTATGCCAATTTCTCCTCGTGTATACCAATGGATACAACTTAACTGTGTACTTTTGAGCATAAGTTGAATTTTTTTAATTGTGGGATAAATTTAGAATTGCTTTCCTTGCAGCAGCTCTTTCTGTTTAATTTTAGGCGCTTAGCGCAATTTTTGAACCAACATGTTTGTCTAAAATAAAAATTTGTCATTTTTTACTTTGTGCCTCTGTGCCTTTGAGCCCAGCCAAAGATATTTGAAACTTCAAATATCTTTGGCTGGCTATAATTTATCACTTGCTTTTTGCTAATACAAGGTTATTTGCACATTTCAGCAGCATTGATCCACGTCTTTGCATATATAGTTGCATTGCCAATACAAGCACGAACAGTACCATGATACTGTACAGGCATATGGACGGCAGTTCGATGCTATCATCGCTAATCCGCATGTATAGGCTTCTTCCTGACACCACTCACAAAAATAACAGGGTAAATCAGGTTCCCACGCTTCCTCTTTGCGAATTATCTTTCCCTGAACCTTCTGAAAAGAACTCATATTCCCTGGTTTGAGATCCTTTATTAATTTATAATCAAGCGTCCAGTAACGGTTCTTTTCTTTTCCTCTCTCTTTCTCAGGAATGGATTTGAAGATCACCTTGTAGGGAATAAGAATAACAACATTATTATTTTGGATTGAATTTTTCAGCGTTTCTAACATAGTTTTATCCTGTACATTCGTATATTCTTCAAAATTGAAACTATGCGATTTTGTTTCTTTTGCTTTCAATTCAACATCGCAGCCTCTTAAAAAACCTCCTGCAACTGCTTCATTAACATCAAAAACAATGCCTTTTAACACTATTTCCTTAATATCCCATTCCGAGTTATTACTGATTGTTAAGTAGTATTCATTTGAAGCCGTAACATATTGAATTTGTGAAATTTCCACCGGACTATCAGCAGCATGAAATGGTGCCACTCGAACAGAACTGGCAGAAAAAACTATTGCTTGTGTTCCCATGATAAAGAACAGCATCACAATATACTTTATATGCTTTGCATTAAACATAATGCACCTCCTTAAAATGTTATTCATTTATTCATCGAGACTCATAATGCAAAGAAATTGCCAGAACAACATTTCATGAAATAATCTCAATTCAACAGGAGATCACTATGCACCAATTCTTGTGTACTGCAGCTAAACCGATTCTTAAAAATAATGATAGAATATAAGAATATTTAATCAATATGACTCTCTAAATAAAATCCATAAAGATACAAAAGGGTACAGTTTAGAGGGAATGATAATAAACACCTTGGTAAAAAGCATGTCAATTGGATTTTCTAATCTAATTCTCATCATTAATTAAGCTCCATAGCAGCAAAATATTTTATTTATTTTGAAGGATCTCTTTTGCCTTCGTTCTCACAAAGCCGATAGCGTCAGCTTTTATTGCTTTGCTGGCATATTTTTTTGCTTTTGCTGTTTTATTGTGCTTTAATGCATTATCAGCATAAAGCATATATGCGGCTGATAAAAATAGATAATTCTCTAAATTCCCTTCTGATGCTTTCTCCAGTAAAACAAGAGGTTCTGAATTAATGTTCGATACAATGAGGGATCGCAAAGCATGCATAGCTTCGGAACTAAAATAAATTTCAGGAACCTGTTCTAAGCTCTGTTCCAACGACACGTTTTGAAGCAGCACTTCGCGCGCAACTCGCCATCTCCAGAATTTTTCCGAAAGCTCAAAATTGTAATAATTAGAAATGTATAATATTTTAGGATTGCCTTCATAAAGCAAAATTTGCTCCCTTAAAAAACCTTCGTACACTTTGAATTTTGACAATAAATCCAGACTAAACATATCTTTTTTTAATGCATTAGAATCATTTGTCTCCAAAAAATAAAGATAAAGAAGATATTTTCTTGCATAGTTTCTAAGCTCATTGATTATTATATCATCATACTTTTCCGTTAGTAATGTTTTAGCTTCTCCTCGTCTTTTTTCAAGAATAAGTGCTTCCGCAAGGTAGAGGAAAGCTATATTCCCATATTCTCTTTCATTTAAACTCTTCCTAAGATATGCTATTGCTTCTTCTCTGTTTCCCAGCGATAAAGTAGCCTTTCCATGCAATAAATAGAATAATGCTTTGTATTGCGGTGTATCCGGAGTTTCAGGAATAATTTCTTTGCAAAAATCTGATGCTTCCTGATACGATCCTTTATCAATAAAACTGAAGTATTTATTTATTTTCAATAAATAGTCATTAGGAGACAGCATTTCTCCTTTCTTATGATTATTTCCTCCTCTGGATTTATCCAACGGATATCCATCCCAATTATATTCTAAAGTGAGCTGT
>MFGW01000095.1:13357-16377 GCA_001780385.1 Candidatus Fischerbacteria bacterium RBG_13_37_8
TGAATATAATCAGTCTCAAAATTACCATTATCAGGAATTTTATCAAGCATAGCTACTCGTGGTATTACAGAATTGAGAGCAAGGCTGTTTTTTCCAAAGGACTTATTTGCCTTCTCAAGTAATTGAACATATCTTTCCGACCACCCCGGTGCAAATGCTAAAAATGGTTTATCTACAGCTAACCAGGCAATAAGACCATTTTCTAAACTTTTATTGGTCAAAATCATGGAAAGATATTTTATTCTATCCTTTTGCCATACCTTAAGTCCTTCCGGAGCGTTTCCAGGATTCCATAAAATCCCATAAAGAGACCCATCTTCCGGTCTGAGTACGAACAATAATCCGGGATAATTAAGCATAGTAGTCGCAGTAAATAGTAATTCCTTCTTTGCATCATTATCAAGGTCATCCGCGCTCCAAAATTTAGTTTCATATGATGTGTCCCAGTCATTCTTCGCTTGCCCACTGTTTATCTGCTGCATCCATATTTTTTGACCTTTTGCATCTAATAACCAGACTTGATTACATGATATATCAGCTTCATTGCGATTAACCGGCGAAGGAATTGTGGTAATTATTACTGCATTTTTCAGCGATAAATTAACACCTTCCAGTATTTGCGCATCCTTAATATTACAACTGCTTTCAAATTCCCAGATCGTATTACCTTTCCTGTCCAATCCTATGACATAGGATAATCCTTTCTTTATCTCTTTCAATTGATGAGATGTTCGGTGATTCACTATGAACAAAATGGCAAGCACTACTATTGCAAGCACTGGAATCATTACGGGTGCTACCTTTTTCAAGAATCTTTTGCATTTTATTTTTGCTCTGACACCTGGTTTTTCTATGAATTGCAATGCTTCATCACAAGTCTGGAATCGGTGGCGCTGCTTCGGTTGGAGAACTATATCTATCCAATCCTTTAACAATGATAACTTTTCCCCGTCCTGAGTCATTTTGTCGTTCTTGTCCAATAAACACCTGCTCTCCGGTGCTTTATTCTTTATCACAAGCATGGCAGATGCTTCCTTATCCTTGCAACGTTCTTCTCCCGTAATTATCTCCCACACTATTTCTCCTATGGAATAAATATCTGATGAAAAGCTAACCTTGCCATTTTCTAATCGCTCCGGTGCCATGTAAAATGGCGTACCCATTGCCTCACCCATCGTTTTTGTCTCTTTGCTATCCGTCACCCTTGCTATTCCAAAATCAATTATTTTTATGCGAGGTTTTTCGTCCGCAATAGAACCGAGCAGAAATATATTCGACGGTTTAAGATCCCTGTGAATAATGCCTTTGCCATGCAGAAACGACATCGTTTGCAAAATCTGTGTAATTACAGAAACAGCCCAACCGGGTTCCGTTTCTCCTCTGCGTTGCAGGTATTGACCAAGATTCTCGCCCTCAAGATACTCCATTGTATAGTAAACAATGTTATTGCCAATATGCACATCAAATATGCTGACAATATTAGGATGATCCAATTCTTTCAGAATATCTGCCTCTTTCTTAAATCGCTGAATGACAGGATGTCGTTCCGCAAGCTCCTTTTCCAGCACCTTAAGCGCACATACTCTTCCCGTCAGCTTATCATTGACTTTATATACCTTACTGAATCCGCCCGCCCCTATGAAACGCTCAACCTTGTATCTCTCGTTTAATATTTGGCCTTCTTCTAATGCTTGCATCTCCCTTCTTTAATTCCTTTTGCCCTATTTGCGCGTATTTTTCTTCTTCTCTATACAGAGTCCACATTTTTTGAGCAACTTGTAGAAAGATTTCCTGCCAAGTTTTGCCATATCCGCTGCTTGACTTATATTGTTATTACTTTCTTTCAATTTATGCTGAATATACAAACCGGAAAATATTCTACAAGCTTCATCATATGAAGAATCAAACATTCCTTTAATCGCCGAAAATTCCCCCTCTTCCTTTAATGCATTAATTGCTTTCCATACATCATTACTGGATGCTATTTCACTATCAGTAAAAACTATTAATCTTGAAATTACATTGCTTAATTCTCTGATATTACCAGGCCAGTAATGTGTTTGTAAAGATTTAATAGCATCAGCAGCAAAACCTTTTAATCTGGTAGGAAAAATACATTTTTTTCTCTCGCGCTCTAAAAAATGAAATGCTAATTCCGGAATATCCTGGACTCTTTGCCACAACGGTGGAATTATAATGAACTGCACGCCGATACGATCCCAAAAATCTAACCGGAGCCGGTTTTCATCATGAAGCAAATGCGGATCTTCATTAACCGCGGCTAAAAACCTGACATTTACCCGCTCATCTTTATCGCCACCTACCGCACGAAATGACCTGCCTTCAAGTACATCGCGCAGCTTAGCCTGTATTTCCACCGGACATGATTCGAGTGAATCAATAAAAATGGTACCTCCATCCGCTTCCTTCAGGTAGCCCTTGCGATCAGTCGCTCCCGTATAAGCGCCACGCCTGCTTCCAAAAAGCTCCGTCTCTACTAAACTGGGTTGAAAATTGGCACAATTAAACGCCATGAATGGAAAGCTCTTCCTGTGACTAATTTCATGTATTGCCCGCGCAATAGTTGTTTTGCCACTTCCCCTCGGTCCAAGAAGCACCACCGAAAAATCAGTCATCGCAAGTTTGCATACATATTCCATTACTTCTAAAAATGCCTCCGAACAACCGATCAATGGCTCAGAAAGCATTGACCACATCCTCTCCTGTGCATTGAGATTGTCTATCTTGTCCCATCGCTTCCGCGCAAACAACATTATCTTCTTTCCTTCATGCTGTATAACTTCTTCAGCGCGTCGTGGATACAAACAGCCATTTTTCCAATATGCATATAAAAGTACTTGCTTTTCCTTGTATTCATTGAAAGGTATGCAATAAACAGAATTTTCAGCCGCTCCAGTCAAAGACAGGCTTTTCTCCTTCAATTGCTTCGGTGCCCATATGCCTCTTATAACATAATCATCTGCTTGAATGGATTCCTGCACTCCCGTCTTTGTAGATTC
>MFGW01000095.1:16418-16484 GCA_001780385.1 Candidatus Fischerbacteria bacterium RBG_13_37_8
CAATTACGGTATTGCTCAAAACATAATCTCCCTTGACACTTTCCTCGCGCACCACCGAACCAATCC
>MFGW01000095.1:16492-18940 GCA_001780385.1 Candidatus Fischerbacteria bacterium RBG_13_37_8
GTTATTATCATGCTTACCCACTAACTCTCTTGCATCTTGCGCAATCGCATGTATTTCATCATCCCGCTCTGTCTTGAACGGATTCAACATGAATACACCCAGTTCCCGCTCCACAACAAAATGCACTTCACCTAATCGAATATTATCACCCTCCCTTAGCATAGCTTCTTCTATCAAATTATCATTCACAAATGTACCATTCTTACTCCCCAGATCCTTAACCAAAAGTCCCTCATCTTTTATTTTAATTTCACAATGATTTCTTGAAATAGAGGAATAATTGATACGATAATCAGCCTCTTCGCTTCTTCCTATAATGCCATTTCTGGTTAAAAGCACTTTATTCATGATATCACTATAATTGACTCTATAGCTATATATATCACCAAACCAATCTATCTTATCGCAACTATTACCTATAGTCAATAGTAATTGAAGTAGGAATTATCTCCAAGAAAATAGTGGAAGGAAAAAGGTAGAGGTAGAGAAACAATCCCGCACGCTTTGTCATTGTGAGCTTTGCTGTAGGGGCAGACCAATGTGTCTGCCCTTTGCGAAGCAATCCCTAACGGACTATGCTTCTAATCCCACCCATATCACATAACTCGCAAAGAACACTATTTGCCTATCAGCTATTACCTGTGACTCTTTTGGAAACACAAGTTGAAATTTACCACTTTGTATACTTTTTGGCACTAAAAAATGTATACTTTTTGGAATAATATTTAACCTTCCTGAGCCAAAATATAATTATTTTGGCTTATGTGTTATCCAAAATAATTATAAATTGCTTCCATTCCCTTGCTAAATGAATGAATAGTATTAAAATATTAATTGTCCCCTTGGAGCATTTAAAATTTTTCATTTATTTTTTCTGGCATGTTTATTTTTCAATGAAACAATTAAATATTCTTTCCTCTTCGCTTTCTACTAAAATAATCTCTTCTTGATTCCTTTTCTCCATGGATAATAAATTGTGAGGGATTCCACTAAGGAGGATGCGGCTTAACCGGGTATTCTTTATTTATATAATAAAAAATGCCATGGTGTGCCATAGTCGTTACATATTCTACAATTTCTTTGTTTTTCCTTACCACAACCTGAATATGCTCCATATCATGTTCATGACCAAAAGGACTTTTTTGATCCAGTGCATGATATACCGTATAGAGAAGAAAATAATGAGTCTCAGTCTCCAGCAAAGAATAGTAAATAGATGGAATGATATCCGCTTTAATTTCATCCACATTGATTGAAAACATATCACGATATTCACCTACTCTATCTCTAATGGCCCATGCATCTATGCCTGATTTAAAATCAATGGAAGAAAAACAATCAAAAATACGCTGCTCTATATTTTTACTTAATTCACAGCTTAATACAGGAGCGTATTTCATGGCTATTTTCTGTTTTGCGTTACTCATAAAAATCCCTTTCATTCAGTTTTTCAATAAATAAAAAAAGCTTTTTCTCGGCTGTCATTATTTTCCTTCCAGTGATTTTATTAAACTTTCCACATACTTCAGTTGATCTTCATTAAACATTTTTTTAAGACTTTCCAGCGTCACTTCATTCTTATCACCTGCTGACCATTCAAATAATATCCTCCTGATCGGTTCTGTGATTAGACGGGATATTCTTCTACTAACATCGTCTGGCTTAAATTGAAAGAATGGATCCATTGTTGCCATTATTGAATAAAGAAAGTTGCCAAAAAGATAATTACTATCCATGATCGTGAACGCTGCTTTTGATATAAATTCTGGCACATTACGCCAATCAGGATATAATGAGTGATCTCCTATAAGTGTAATTTCAGGCTTTCCAAATCGCTTTACTGCTAATTTCATGTAATCACTGATCCTTGGATCGATACCCATTTTTGATGATGCCACCCAGTCTACTGCTACAATATTAGTTCCTCCAATAATCGTTTGTGTAAAATTAGGCTCAACATCCGCAAATATTCCGAATGCTCCATCAGCACTTACATATGCATCAATGAAGCTGAAATGTATCGGAAATGCTGCAATAAAATCTATGGCAGATGCATATATGCCAAGCTCTTTATTACAATGGTACTCCTTGAATTTATTCGCCTTTGGAAGTGCACCGTAGATATTTTTTATTGCCAGTGTATAAAAGGCGTAAGAATGTGTCTTATTCTTGGCAAAAGCGATTCTAAAGTCCGCATCACGCCATACGGGATGTACCGGATGCTTCCCTAATTTTCCACCATAATCATATTCAACCTTAGGATCACTCTCTGTAATATCCACTATTTTATAATTTCTGGCTTTATATCCAATGTATTTTGCTAATGTAGGAATATCCCGGTTGGTAAAAAAGACAGCATAGGTACTCTGTGCTTCCACCAGTGTTATATTTGAATATCCTTTTTCATAGATTCTATCTATAAGATGTTCTACCAAATGAGGATCCGTA
>MFGW01000095.1:18972-21970 GCA_001780385.1 Candidatus Fischerbacteria bacterium RBG_13_37_8
ACTGAAACTCGGCTTTATGACTATTGAAAATTCATCTTTAGTCTTACCAGATTTTGTTCGAGCCTTTTCCAGCTCATCAAAAAAGCAGGTAGATTCAAGCACTTTATCTAAGGCTTTAAAACGATCCGAATCCTTAATAGCCGCGACGGTAGCTTTTTCAGTAATCGCAATAGATTTTAAATCTATGACACTCATATCCTCCTCTAACGCCAATGCACTTCCTTTCAAATATCCCGGCAATCGCACGATGCGGCGCTGAAAAGTACCCGTAGGATATTGATCATTATTAATTTCTAAAATATCTTCCTCGATAATAATAAGAGGATCTCCTGATTTAGATTCAAGGCTCTCTTTCTGCTCCCCCGTAATTAATAAATCACTTCTGCTCATCTGACCGATGATGCCCCCCATAAATTGCTCAACTTTCATGGAGATAAGATCTTGCGAAAGAGTAGGTAGAATTCCTGAGCGAATATGTATTCTTAATTGATTAGAATCAGGCTCGACTGCACAAAAATAATTATAATAAAGCGATGGTTTGCGCAGATTAGCAATTATTCCATTCTCTCCTTCGCCCAGTGTTTTTTCCTTTATAATGGAGTAGATATCGGCTCCTATCGTAATTTCTCCTTGAACATCACTTAATCGATAAATCTCGGTCGTGTAACCCAGTTCCGCAACAATACCACGCCATTTCTGCAACTCCCGATATACTTCAGATTCCTCAATTTGTTTCCACAAGTTTTTCCCATGAGCTTTCAGCTTATCGAGCTGCATCTCAAAAGGAGTATTCTTCTTTTCCATCAATTTTGGTCTAAAACGTAAATTAATTTTTACATTTACTTTCCTCAAGTGACCCGGCAAAGTTTGCTGATGGATTTCATTAAAGGAAACATGATATCCACTTGTTATTTCATAAAGAATTCCTTCATAGATATAGGAACCTTCAGTAAGTCTCAGTGCAAGGGCGGGCAAGGCATTTTCTGTCAAAGCAAACCGTCTCCAGATATCCCCCTCTTTCAAAGCAAGACCAATATCCGTAAAGCCTACAGTATCTCCCCACGGAAATCCCTTATCATGAACACCGGAAAAGAAGAAAAATTCACTCTCTTTGTTGTTTCTTTGTAATCTTCCTTTCATTACCAGGTTATTATATGCAGCCTGGTACATGGGATTTATGTCATTGAAATACTCGCTTATTTCTTTAGAGACAAAAGAAAAGAATTTTGCTGTCATTCGCATGCGATTTACCGGGCTATCATCATTCGGAGTTTTAATTGAAAAGAGCATAGCAGGAAAATCTTCAACATGATAATGTATAATGCCCTGCGCAAATATCTTGCTGTCATCAGTTGTTATAATCTGGGCAAATAATGTTGTTTGATCTTCCAGCAATTCCAGAATAGGCCCGGTATCTGCTTTTTCTTTATGGATTGCTTTGTAGCCAAAGAAAAGATATTCACGGCCGGTTTTATCCTTGAAATTAAATTTATATGAAATTCGTCTCTGCCCGGAATCTGGTTCTATCCAGTATAAGCCATATTCTCCATTATAAATATTTATATCCTCTCCAAATAGATTTTTACAGCTAACGGTACCGGACATGGGCGCCCTGCGACCGGAAGGTGCTGTGAATTCTTGAAAATTTTTGACCTTCAGGGTCACATTATACTCAAGCCTATTGCCATTCTTTTTTCCTTGCTTATAGCCATCTTTAAATGATTGTACATCCTTGCTTACATAACCCCACATTCGCTCAGTCATCTCAAATTCATTCATGGTTTCATTCCTCCTTCGAAATATTTTCTTGAAAAAATCGGAAATGCGTTCTAATCTCACAGAATCTCCAAGACTCATATAAACTCCTGACTTTTTAAGCAATTCACCTAAAGCACTTTGAAATTAGCTAATCAAATATTAGACCAATATTGAATTAAATGAATGATAGCTTTAATCTGCTTCTTTAACTTATTACAGGTTGAAAATTACCAAAGTGTATCCTTTTGGGAACTATAAAATGTTTACTTTTGGGCAAATACAAATTTTTCAAGATTCTAATATTCAGGAGACAAAATTTTTTTTTCAAATTTTCAAAACTCGATTGTGGTTTTAGTTAAAGATTCATTTTTTAAGCGTTTTATCACAATTTTTCATTCCTTGTAATTCCTCAAATGCACTTCCTTAAAAATGCCAGGTAATTCACTTTTACGAATAACTTTAAGCATGGCAGCTATTTTGCCTCTCGTGTCTTAGTAAATTTAAATTGATTCAATTTTAAAAGGAGATTCGTTATGCTGGTATTTATAAGTGACCTGCATTTTGAGGATGAAACAACTGGTTTTCACAACATTCCTTTCAGAGCATTCGAAGGTTTTTTTGAAGATCTGAGCAGACATGCTAAGAGACTTTCAGAAATAAAAGAAATTGCATAAGCTGAATGCAAGATAAATTTTTTTTGACAATGTCTCTGGTGCAAGCAATCATATTGTGAGGTATTTTATGAAATATGCAAAGAAATTTAAGTCTCAAAAAAATGATCTTCTCAACAAAGCAAGAGAATGCAGAGCTTATTTCAATGACATAGTCGAAACTTCGCTATTCGCATTTGGAGGAACTTTTCCTAAAGAGGTTGAGCATCATGTTCAATACGTTTCGAAAGAATTCGCTCTATTGTTGGAAAGCATTGAGAAAGCAGAAAAAAAGGAAGACCTTGATGCTTTAGAAGATCGTCCACTTGAATTGGAAAATCATGTGGCTTATATCGTACCAGTTTCTTACTTAGCAGATAATGCGCAAGAGTTTGTTGACGAATTGCTATCCTGGCAGTTACCCACTAAATCTATTAATCTTGCAAGAAAAAATATTAAAAAACTTCAGGATAAAAATATCCCTGAAGTCGATAAGCGTAATCTCTTCTGGTGGATTCTTGGTGAATATGATTACAGGGATAAATATATAGAGTGGATACACAAAAAATTTCTAATCTTAAAAATCATAT
>MFGW01000095.1:22157-28642 GCA_001780385.1 Candidatus Fischerbacteria bacterium RBG_13_37_8
ATTGCTTGCATCAATCATTGGTTTAGGCCTATTAGCATCAGGTATTATCAATCTCAGTTTCAGCTTTAATGAACGAGTAATGAACTTCTCGACGATCATCATTGAACTGAGTAACTCAAATTCTAAAGACATTCTTCTTTTGTTGTTTGTTTCAAGTATTGGCATCACTTTAGGTTTCTCAGAACGCCTTTTTTTCTCTTTCACAAGCACAATAGCAGAGCAATTGTCCTCAAAGAAAAATAAAGGTTCCAATGAAAGTGAAACTGATGAAAAACCTGATCACATTCAGAGCAAATCATCAGACAATCCGATGCATCCTGAACAAAAAAAAGGGAAATAGTCATAGTAACAAACATAAATAGTTACATTGTTTATTTAGGTTGTCTTCAATATAAATTATTAATTATTAGATACTATTGGCATTCTACTTGCCTATTTTATAATCTCAAATAGCCTTGAAACTGATGCGAACTGCGAGAAAAATAATACGGAAATACAACATCCATTAGTCTTGCAAATTTAATTTCTTTTTAAGGAGAGTAAATGCAATTAAGTACACTAAAACATAAAGAAAGAATAGTTTGGTAGAATAAAGAACAAAATTTAATTAAGGAGGTTTAGTTATGCATAAACTCAAAATTCTATTGGTGGTGCTTGGTGCGCTTTTTCTTTCAGCTTCAGTAGTACATGCAACGCAGAGTTCATACGAATTTCCAAAAATCTATTCCTATGGTAATGTATATTCAGGCAACCTTGATCTATTTAGATTTGCAGATTTTGATGGCTCCTTTCAGCAATATGGTTATTTTAATGCTAATGTAGGTCAATCTTTCGTTAGATACTTACAGGCTTGTCCGGATCAAAATGTTCTTTTCAGATTAGATCCATTCGCAGGATTAGGATGGATTCAAACCTATTGGGATCCTCGCTACTTGAACTATATTCCAAATTTATTGCAGATGAATGAAAGATATCATCAGCAGGGCTATCTCTCTGACGGTTATCATTGTGGACAAGGAAGCACTCCATGCATTCAAGAAACATGCACAAATCCAACTGAATGTTGTGATGGTCCCTATCCTCCCGATACATGTCCCACACAAACTTGCGAAAACTGCATTTATGATCTTTACAATACGCTACAATGCAGTTCTGAGGATTCAGCTGAAGCTATTTGCGGTTTGCTCGACTATATTGATCCAACTGGCAATAACGGGCTTAGAGCTAAATTCCTTGGACTGACCTTATATGAAGAGATGCTCGGTCATTATTGGAGTGCTGAATTAGCTTGCAATCACCGATTACAAGAGGGCTGCTATACCAATGGAATGGGATTATGGTCATGCTTCTGCGGAGAACCATGGATTTGCGATCCTCCTGATTGTCCCAGGCCAGAAAATTGCGATCCAGATCACTGTACGGGACCGGAGCTATATGCACATTTTAAGCAACAATACACAGATGAGACAAATAAGCAATACGATTCCTACTATTATAACTGGTGCAATCCAAACGGAAGAGATAATATACGCCAATGGGTCTTTAATCGCAGCATGGAGTCTTATAAACAAGTAGGAACCTGGATTGGAGATGTACTAACAGCGTGTAATGTCAACAATATGAAAATAGGACCATATTTCATGGGAGTGATAGATCTGCGAAACGATATTTTTACCTCTCTTGATTTTGAAGTGGGTCCGGGCAAAGATCCAAATAATTATATTCAGATGCAAAGCGGACTGACGATGGATACTGCTTCAGTAAATACTCCTGGAGTAATATTTGATAATTGGTATGATGGAAGCAGAGAATGGATTACGTATCCTTCAGGAAAAACCATGATCTTTGGAACATTTCTAGGTGGCGCTCCTGGTTGGTATGGACAACTTTTGTGGGAATTGGCAGGATTTACTAATGCTAATAGAACATCATTATTATGGGAAGCTTTTACCGTAGGCGGTTATAATACATTTCCACTCAGTGCTCTACCGGCTATTCCGCTGGCAGATGCATTGTTTTCCGCTGAGGATACCTATGCGCGCTCCTATAATATTCATCCAATAATTCAATCAAGAGGATTTCTCAATACATTGCTCTCCACTGATGAAGATAACAGACAATGGACCATGACTATTGATAATACAGATAAGCTTGTTGGCGGTGTTATTACGCATACCAAATATTATATTCCTGCTCCTGAGGGTTATTTTCATTCATGCAAAAAAGTAATGGTGCCATTTGCAAATGATCCCAATACTCCCGAATCAACTATTGTTAAAATATTGTATGAGCCGTGGGATATACCTAACTGGTCTGTTGATCCTATTGTAAATCCTCATCTTTATGGGGCTCCCGCTGCAGCAGGAATTATCGTGGATGATTATTGTCCTATTGATACTCCTCAAGAGATTGTCTACTACGATCAATGTCCACAATATGATGATCCTCAGCACCCGGAGAATAAATACTGTTATTGCCCCAATTTTGATGCTGATCAATGTCCTCTCAGTACTAATGAAAATGAACAGTGCTGCGGTTATGTCTACGAATGGAATACTAATGCAAATGCAGGTATTAGTATACAAGCATCTGATGGAGGTGGACAGATAGAAGGACTTAATATTGCTTTCCAGAAGCAATTTGAGAATAAAGAATTATTCTTTGGGCAGTGGGGCGGCGCCACGAATTGCGGTTCTCAATTATGTAATTTTTTTGATTCACCATATCTTATCAAGGAAGTTGATGATCCACGCCCGGAAGTATTTGTGAAAAATGCTGAGCTCACAACTGATTGGTACAATGCTCATTCTTTCCTTTGTCTCTCCACTGAATCCGAACCTTGCCAGTGGCAAATAATCCTTCCCATCTTTCCGCAAAGTGAAAATAAGCCATTCTACGAAGCTTTGGCTGTTGCTTTCCATCAAGAAGCAGATTACCCGGTTGATAATTTCTACCTTAAAGAATCCTGGGTTCCATACTGGCATATAAGCTATATCAATAAAAACACTGTTTCCACGGAACCGGATGTATTCTCGATATATGGTATGAATCTTAATCTTTATTCACTTGCGTATTGTCTTGATTTTGGCGATCCCAACAATGAATGTACCCAAGGCGCCGTTAAGGATAAAGATTTTAAGATAAACCATCAAACTGGTGAGTTCACATTCCCTTATGTCTGGGATAGATTTACAAATACAATAATCAATGCCAGGCAGCTAAGTACCTGGGACGATTATAATGTGGCAATGATTGAAGATTTCGAAAATGAGTACCCCTGGTGGTTAGATTTAAATGAGATGTGGATATTTAATCCATGGATTACACAATGGAATGCAGACTTGGAGAGTTATGAATATGTCCATCAACCGAATGAATTACATGAAAAAGACTTTACTATTAAAGAATATTGGATAGATTATAATGATGAAGTTATTGCAATGAGTTCTCATCCGATGGGGAATTTTCTTTTGGAAACTTCATTTCGATGGTCTGAAAGTCAAGAAACCGGATATGCGGGAATTGCTTTTCACCTTACTGACGAAAACAATCCTCCGCAAAATTATTATTTCATTCGTTACAACTGGGCAGGTTTTGAGGGCCCTGAATGGCAATTAGGTTCCGTTACCAATGGATCAGAATGGATTATCAGCAGAATTGCATATACTATTGAACCTGGCATTACTTATCATATCAAACTTGATGCATTTAACAGCGTTTATCGTTTGCATGTTCAAAAGGAAAATGAACCTGAAACAAATAGTGATTTTATAATGAAACTCGAAGATTATCAGTTGTCGCTCAATGGATTTATTGCACTTTTTGCCTCTTCGAATTCCGCAGTGTCATTTACAAGAAGAACTTCAGATGAGTATCCATTCCTGGCAGTCGAAACTGATCAAATTCCAAATATATTCGTTAATGGAGGTTTTGAAGGATGGGAAGGATGGAGCCTGATCGGAAATGCTGAATGGTCATTCCCACCAGAAGTTCATACAGGATCGAGAGCAGTCAAATTATATGATGAGGGATTGCTTACTCAAACCGTTATGCTGGAAGAACAAAGCTCCTATGACATTAATTTTTATGGATTTTCTTCGAGCGAAACTGAACCGCAAAGCGTAACTATTCAAATAATAAAATCAGGTAATCCAGATCCTATTCAACCTCCTGTCATTGTGCCTCTTGAAGCATTGCAATGGAGTAAGATACAGTTCACATTCAAAGTTAACGAAAGAGCAGCCTATGAAATTCAATTTATAGGAAACTGCGTAATGCTTGAACATATTATTCTGGATGATTTTACTTTATATCCAAATGTTAGAGATGCTCGTTGGGACACATTCTCAGCAAATGCTGTAAATCCAGATGATGCTAAGCAGGTAACGGATAAGCCTATCAATTGGACTCTTATTTCAGGGGCATCAAATTCCCTAAAAATGGATTGTCGTTTTAAGAATATAAGCAGCCAAAAATGCTGTGGGGATCCTGATGCAGATTGTTCCAGCCCAACTGTCTGTGGACCGGATGTTCCTACAAATATTGGCTATAATTGTTATGTTCAGGATTGGTTCCTGGAATCAACTATTAAGAGCGGAGAACAATGGATTAATGCAGTAGGCGGTGATAGCGGATGGGATGAGTATTTATTTGAAACTAAAATAAGCAAAGAAAATTTTGCTACGGGATGCGAAACCTCCAGCAGCGCTGGTATTATTTTCAAGTACCATGATTCTCAGAATTATTATCGTGCTCAGCTTAACTATACTGATGATCAAGCAGCAAGCCTTGCTCTTTACCAAATAGTGGATTCTTCAGAATATTTAAGGACGCAAATTACACTTCCTGCAATTCCAAATAATGCATTCAGTTATAATCCGCAGATCAGATCCCTACGCTTAAAATCCGAATATATAACAGATCCCCCCTTATTCTATAAAAAATACACCATTACATTGGATGGAGTTTTTTGGGATATCAACGGCGATGAAATCAATGATTATCAAATCGAATATAATGAACCACCTGATATTGATCCCTTTAAGGATAGACCTGGCAGATTTGGAATCGCTTATAAAGGCGATTGTCTACTATTTGATGGAATTCGAATGATGCCTCTGCAAAAAGCTCAACAATAAACCATAAACTAAATTATTTTGAAAGAGGCTAGATCTTGCTTGCTTTCTTGTGCATTCAAGAAATCCAGCCTCTTTTTTTTGTCGATTTTATCGATCATTGATAGAAAAAAAAAAGATTCTTATAATTTTATTTATGTAAATAAGTAGGGTAATCTGCTTAAGCAAAATTTTACTATAAGAATGGACCTACATATAAATCCATATAATCTCTTATATTTTGTTCATCTTATCTTCCCAAAGCCGGCATGCTTGCTTTATCATTATTGTTAAATGAGGAAAATTTGGGCATGAAAATTGCCTGTTTTTAAAAATGATTAGGTGTTTTATCAGTCATACCTGGCGAGAAGGCGAGCATCATTTTGCAATGCGTTTAGCATCAGCATTAAAAAAAAGACAAATCAAGGTATGGATTGATGAAGAGAAAATATCTCCCGGCAGCTTCATTATGGCAGCAATACAAAGAGCAATCAAGCATGAGGTAGATATTTTCATTTTTATCATGTCTCCGGCATCCTTAAGATCTCGATGGTGTCGCATTGAACTAAAGTTAGCTTTGAGCCAGGAGGAGTATTGCATTCCTATTATTCCAGTTCTTATTAAGCCAAGTGCAATACCACGTAGTTTAAAAAATATTAAATATGCTGATTTTACAAAGCCATCTTGTTTTGATTCGGCAATGGATTATCTTATAGCTGAAGTTCACTAAAAATTAAAGTGATTTTTAGGCGGAGACAATGGCCTGCAAAGGATAGAATCGATTTACTTTTTTTTCATAATTAGGGCTACAGTTTTTGATTCAATAAATTGAGGATCAATTCCTGATCTTTATCAGGAACAGTGATTGTATGAAATGCATGTCCTTCAATGGTATGCTCACTTTTTCTTATCGCTTTTAAGCATTCCCACACTGATTTCATGCTCCATGCACGTTGACTTCCCTTTTTATCATTCTCAAATAATGATTTTAATTTATGCTCAATATGAAATAATATATAAAGCGCCAGGGTGCAAATGAATACATGACTCTTTACTCTGTGAGCTTTCCGATGATTTATTGGTCTTACTTCTAATCCCACAGTTTTTAGCATGCGAAAATCTTTTTCTATGTGCTGAAGTCTTTTATACATTTCTATTACTCGTTTTTTCGACAGCTTGTTTCTTTTTACATCTGTAGCAATGACATAGCAACCATCTAAAAGCTCTGCATGCTTTAACTCTTCTTGCTTACGCCAAAAATGAAGTTCGCCGTCTTGTAACTGCCAGCCTATAAACTTCGCTACTTTCCATCTATAAAGCCATTTGCCTATTCGCGTTCCTATTTTTACCGCATCCTTTAGCTTTCCTTTA
>MFGW01000096.1:0-597 GCA_001780385.1 Candidatus Fischerbacteria bacterium RBG_13_37_8
AAAAGTACTTGACATTATCATCCATAATAATAGCCGCTGGCGCTGCCCCAGTAGACTTTGTATCCGGTTGGCGCAGGACCTGAGCCGGGAGCTTCCCAAATTACACGAACACTTTCATCAACTTGCTTTTCTGCCGTGATATTGACCGGCGGTTGCAATAAACCTTCAATCGTGAATGATCCTTCAGTTGCCCATAGGGAGCGGTGTACATTGAGGTCAGCAAATTGTAATGAATAATAAAGTGTTGTAGCCGTGCCGGCTTTATCAAGGATATCGCGATTTACTTTTATATCAGCAGCGCTGCATGGAAATTGTCCATGGTAGAGCGAATTATGTACCGCCAATAATTCAGCCTGGTGAATATCATCAAGCGCCGGAGGCGTACCTGCGTGTGTCCCGATAGAGAGATTACACATAATATTAGTGTTGAGGGTTGTATCATCAGGAGAATCCTCATCGAAATTATAGCTGATTTTAAGATGGTCTGCATATAAGCTTACCGAGCTTTTTTCAATTATCGGAGCCGAAGGCGCTAAGTCAGGATTACCACCGTAAGGATGCTCCGGAGTGGCTGCGTCTGCTTCGCGATTGGTGAAA
>MFGW01000096.1:665-784 GCA_001780385.1 Candidatus Fischerbacteria bacterium RBG_13_37_8
GTCATTATCTATATCCCCGGCATCCCCTGCGCTAAACCTTAAATCCGGAGAGATAGGGGTGCGCGAATATATCACCGCATAACCGCTCGTGAAATTGCCCAATCCATCATTTTTATACA
>MFGW01000096.1:819-1108 GCA_001780385.1 Candidatus Fischerbacteria bacterium RBG_13_37_8
TCAACATCTCCATCACGGTCAATGTCGGCTGTAATAACCGAGCTTATGAATAGCGAAGGTTCCCAGGAATTCGTTGCTTTCGTGAACGAATTATTGTGATTATTCAGAAAACTTAAATTCAATGGTATTTCGTTTTCCTCTTCATCCAGGATCGAACCCGACGCAATGATATCATCGAAGGAATCATTATTAATATCGGCGAGTTTCAGATTCCCGACATAATAAGGAGAAATATAGGAAATTAGTTTACTGCTGAAATTCCAGTGTGTAGTATGTTGATCATCGATAA
>MFGW01000096.1:1206-2920 GCA_001780385.1 Candidatus Fischerbacteria bacterium RBG_13_37_8
TAACTACTCGGATAAGCAATGTATTCCTTGAACGTGCCATCGCCTTTACCTGGCAAAATTCGCCATTCAGAAGTGAGGTCATCCTCGTAACAATATACTATGTCAAGGAATCCGTCACCATCTAAATCGCGAAGTACCGGTTCACCCCAACAAGTGCCCGTTACTTTTAGTGATTCCGGACTCCCTAATTCGCCATTATTATTCAGCGATAAACGTATTTCTATAGTATAGATATCAATAATGCCTAAAAATAGTGCATCGCTAAATCCATCGCCATTCACATCACCGAATGCTTCTTGCGTGGTATAAATCGCCAAATCACCATCGAGCTGTCCGCCTATTTCATACTGAATATGCGGCTTCAATTCATGTACATAAGAAGGATCCTCGCAATCTACACCGGGTGTGCAATCACAATTACCGCTTACATCGCAAACTATCACTGCATAATCATATTTATTTGATTCCGGAGCGGCAAAAGAACTATCAAAATAGTGATTTACTGTCTGTGCTAAATCGGCTATTTTTACGTAGTCAAGCTGTGAGGATTCCTTTTTATAAACCTCGTAATGAATATCAGGTTCCTGGATCAAAGTCCACATGAGAAAATTACTTGCAGGGGCTGCTTGAAAAGAGATAGCTTCTTGCCCCTGTAGACCGGAAATTGGTGGCGGCGGAATACTATCCATTATTCCGACATCGTCAAAAAATGCTGTTTGGCTGGCGCCGGGCGCATCAAAATCGTGAATAAAAAACAGCCTATCTATTTGGCTGTAACTACCCCAGAGCGCCTGCCAGTCCGTTCCTGCTGGAAGCCTGAGAAAATGCCACACGCCATCAACTATGACTGAATTCTGGTAGCGCCGATTGATAAACGACTCCGCAGCTATCTCGGTTCCGGAAATAATATAAATGAGTTCTCTTTCGCCGTCGCCGATGCCGATGCCTATCATCTCCGGTATGGAATCAATCCGAATCGCAAAAAATAGTTCAGATGTGTCATTTAAATCAATAGCTGCGATATCTTGTCGCGTGAAATTAAATTTTTTCCAGGTATTGCCGGCTATCCTAAGCGAGCCCGCACCACGATTTGAAGTATCGCCATAATAAGCAATGTCAGGATTTATATCCTGCTCACCTGCAAGCCCATCGTATGGTTCGAGTACCGGCAATGATGTATCAAATTCAGAGAGAAATGCGCGGAATCGTGATTTCCTGATTATATTGAGCAGCCTTGTTTTTGAACGATTATCAGCAGTGAATCCCTGCACTTTGATACTATTCGCTCCTTCGTCTAAATCTGTAGTTGCAGACCAATTACCCGATGTAGGATAGACAATTGCATTATTGACATGAATTTCTGTGATATCAGGCGAGCTTTCTCCTCTTATTTCAATAGTTGGAAGCGCAGTGATAGAAGAATCAGCAGGAGAAATAATCAGGAAATCCGGAGCTGAATTATTTATTGCAAGAGAACCGGATTCAGTTTCATGTGCTGATTTATAATGTATGTTTATTGAATGAATGTACTGACCATCCGGCGCAATTTCACATTGCAAAGCATGGTTGTAATTGCTTTGCAGTGAAGGAACTTGATACGCTCCACTCAACATACAACCATCCCAGGGCACAATTATATTAAATTCCGTAAAACCAGAGGAATTCATTGGCACTGTGCCTTGTTTTTTCCAGACTTTTTCATTATTATCAACTC
>MFGW01000096.1:2931-5215 GCA_001780385.1 Candidatus Fischerbacteria bacterium RBG_13_37_8
ATTTTCCATTGAATCGGAGCATTACCAGTTACTTTATCAGTTGAGACAATTGCATGAAGTGTGAATGAAGTTTGGTCATTTATGCCGTCTCCATTTGGTGAAAATTCTGCCGGTACTGCCTGATATAAAATAATATCTATCTTTGTATCTTTACCAGATGATGCCGCAAGGGAACCAAATATTAATACTATTAACACTGAGTACAGGATACTTTTTTGCATATCCTCCTCCTATTTAAAAATAGTTCGAGGTTCAAAGTTCAAGGTTCAAAGTTTTCTTGAAGTATACTGTAGAGGCGAATCTTTTTGGAAAAAGCATTGATGAAATTACGGTGAAAACGCGAGATGATGATTGATAAAATAGAATTAACGAGAATAGAGAATCCTTATAATTATTTTGCCTTTCATAATAGCCCCTAATAATTCATTATGAAAGCCCTTTCATTTTAATAAATCAGATTACAATATAATTTTTGCCTTGTCAAGTCTTTTTTAGGGAAAAAATCAGCCTTTTCATTTACGTGTGCTTTTGTGCCTTATCTTTTCAGAGACTTCGCTCGGAAAAGATGCATGTCTTCATCATAATTTTCAAAAAATTTGACAGCAATTTTACGCAATTCAATCAAATCATTTTTAGCGTTTATCATTTGCAGATCATCAATCAAATTATTATATTTCAAAAACTTCAGCCAGTACGATTGCATCTCAACCATAGCAAATCATAATCCATAAATTGACGCAAAAAATGGAAAGTATTCTTCTCTGCAGCAGACTCATTTCATGTAGGCTTGTATATTTCGCCGGAAATTTTTAAAAACCAGCCTCCTTATTGCATAACCTGAATATATACGTTTAAATTCCTGTTCTTTTATAAGCAATAATTTCTCCATTTCCTCCTTCGAATAGGATACTGGCAATATCTCTTCCTCCCGCACAAAATAATTATCCTCTTCTTTTTCACAGTCCAGAAAAAATTCTCCAGGTATCTCAATTCCTTTGTGTCTCTGTGCCTCTGTGCCTTTGTGCCTGGCAAAAATATTTATAATATTTTTGCTTGTGCCTTTGAATCTGCCCTTATTCCATGGACATGCCTCCTGGCATATATCACAGCCAAAAAAATATCCACTGAGTTTATCCAAATAATCTGTAGGGATCTCCTGCTTATTTTCAATTGTCAAATAAGATATGCAGCGACGTGCATCCACTACATAAGGTTGTATGATAGCTCCTGTAGGACATGTTTCGATGCATCGCATGCAATCTCCGCATTTATCCTTGACAGGATGGTCAGGCTCAAGTGTCTGATTTACCAACAAAATACCGATACAGAACCATGAACCGATACCCTTGTTAATTATTATGCTATGTTTACCCATCCAACCTATTCCTGCCTCTACAGCCCACAGTTTTTCCATTACCGGTCCCGTATCTACATATGCTTTATACTGCAGGGAAGGCTCCATGGATTGAATTGTTTTAGCGAGAGAAACTAATTTAGCCTTAATCCTTCCATGATAATCTTTTGCGGCTGCATAGCGTGCAATATGCATGTACTTATCCCTCTTTGCCGGCTTATAATAATTCTCCGCAACTACTATTATTGACTCACAAGAACCGAAGACTTTATTTATATCAATCCTTTTCTCCAGGTTCTCCGCCATATACTTCATATCAGCATGATAACCTTGTTTTATCCATTGTTTTATATAACCACTATGCTGCAGAGATTTCTTTTCTACTATGCCAATACGGTCAAAACCAAGCGTTTTAGCTTCTTGTTTGATAATAGGAGTTAAGCCAGCTCTTGAAAAATTTGCCATGAAATATTATAACATATTAATAATGGAGTAGTTTATGCCCATTTCGTTGTACCCAGAGAATAGATTAAATATTATTAGCGATATTATTAAAGGGCAGACACGCAGGTCTGCCCCTACAGCAAAGTTCAAGGAAACCTTGAACTTTGAACCTTGAACTTATTACACAGGAGTATTTATGAGAAGAATAATCGCTGTACTTATCATAATGTTTTTGAATACATTATTATATTCAGTCGACCTGGAAAATGAAAAGAAAGAAATAGAAAAGATGCTTATGGCACCCTGTTGCTGGGTAGCTACGATAGATGTGCATCCTTCAGAAATTTCTGACCAGATGAAAAAAGAAATTGCTGAATTTCTTAAACAGGGAAAAACAAAAGATGAAATTCTTAAATATTATGTTGATAAATATGGGGAGCGAATATTGGCGGTTCCTCAATCTCCATGGCAAAAATATTCAGTATA
>MFGW01000097.1:0-3842 GCA_001780385.1 Candidatus Fischerbacteria bacterium RBG_13_37_8
CTCAATTACCTCCTACGTTCATTATGGCGCATTTCTTAAAAACTTCTTCTGAAATCCAGGCAAGAAGAATCTACTATAAAAGCGCTAAATTAACAAATATCACTAAAAAACGTCTCGGAATTTCTTCAAAGCATTGCTGTAAGTAATGCGCTGACTCCACGCGCCCGCACATCCTTTCTCATTAAAGCAACGCACCACTCTTTCAAATAAACTGTTACCTTTTTTTTCATGCTCTCATTCAGTTACACGGGTGAGCTTGGCAAAAAGCTATGGTGGAGCTAATCATGACGAGCCAGTTGAACATATTCAACAGACAAATGATGGAGGATTTATTTTCTTTATATTATCAAAAATCGTAGGGTCTTGATTATAATTCTCAAATAGTTTATATGCTTCTTTAAATATAATCTGCAATTCTTTCTTGCATACTGCTTCTTCACTCTCAGTAAGCAAATCATTGCATTTCATGAATTTAAGCCAATACGGCAGCATCTCGAGCATCGCAGCGGCTCTATAATATTGGCAATTAAAAAAAGAAAGAATAATCCCTAAATAAATAGTAAGACTTTCTTCTTCAGGCAAAAGCATAAAAGCCGATTCAATGAATCTCTTTTTGTGAAGACCCACATTAAATTCATAATCACCAGAAACTCGTATAATCAAATATTCCATAATTTCATTGCTCCCTAAATATGCCTTACCATAGGGAATATTTTCCGAATGGCGCAAGTAACCTAAAAAAGCAGCGCAAAAATACGCTATATTTTCTTCAAATAAGGATTTTTTTCTTTTTTTCTTCTTTTGATAATAATCATATTGACTTGCGCGAGAAATCCTGGTATATGGAAAATCATTAGTCGCCCATTTTCTATTGCTTTTATTGGTTATATAAATCAAATATTCTTCCAGCATATTCACATCCAGTTCAATATATAAATTCAATTTTTTCAGCAAAGCCGGATCATGTGCATCTACTGCAAGGTCTTTCTCAAAAAAAGAAAAGATAATATTGGTCGTTGCAATTATATTAAATTCCTTTATGGCAGACGAAACAATTTCAGCATTGTTGTGTATTTTACGTCTTGCAATTGGAAGCGCATCAATAACCATCGCTAATTGGTTATGATATGAAAGCGCATCAATTATCCCAAAAAATTCATCAATATTCTCTCCTGCCATTCTGGCTAATTCTTTAGTAAATTCTGGGATTTGATCATATTTCTTTTCGACTAATAAATTTATAATACTCCAGCTAAGATAAAATGCTTTATCCTTCTTATAAGTAAAGGGATCCTTTTTCTTTAGCATTTGCAATAATTCATTAAATCGAAAACGATCATTATGCTTACAAGACTCTTGATAGAGAATATCCAACATATCGAAAGCCATGTCATCAATGAAAATAAGATTATCTATTGCATCAATAACACAAGCTACTTTATCCTCATAATTTTTAGCTTCAAAATCATCGCAGAATTCATCAATCTGATCCGTCGATGAATCCGCCGCTTCCGGAAAAAGCATCTGCTCATTATCCACATCATGCTGGCTGAGAGTTTCGTCTATTAAATCTTTTTCCATGCAGCATTTTTTATATTTCTTCCCGCTCCCGCAGGGACACAGTTCATTTCTCCCAACTTTCATAACAATTCCTCCTTGGTAGAATTTTCTGACGTAAATTCTGTTATTTCCTTTCTAATGCTTTTATGATCAACAAAAACATAAAAAGGAGCCACCCTAATGAAAACATTTCTTGATATATTTGGTCATTTACTATCATTTCATTATTATTCATTTGATCGCATTGTCATGCGAGGCTATCTATTTTCATTAGATCATTGTAGCAGCATTGTTTATTTTTTTAAAGAGCTTCATGGAGTGAAAGAAATTACAAAACAGGTTCTCTCTTCACGCACAAAAGATTATCAGTCATGGGTAGAAGCATATGCAAGGAATAATCACATCCCCATCATCTGGGCACAACATGGTTTGGACAAAGAAGAGTATGTCCTTACTTATCAAAAGAAAATGATACGCGCCTCTAAAACAGGCGTATATTTTATATTTAAAAGCATGGAGCAAGAGATAACCTTCCGTTCAATAAAGCCTCGTTATCCCACTAATGATCCACTTTATCAAATAATCAAAAGAACTTATTCCGGATTCACGCACTACTATTTCTATATAATTGATCCTGTCTTAGGTCCCATAATAGTTCGTATCGCTTCTTTTCTCCCTTTTGTCGCTACTTATTGGCTCAATGGTCACTCGTATATGGAAGTAAAACTCAAACAATCAGGCATTCGCTTCAAAAAAAAGATAATGCATTTACCTCGGTTGAAAATCCTTCTCTCCTCCAAGCTTTCGCAGATGGACTCTCTTGTGACATCATCCAGCAACGACTTGACTATTGGACCTATATTGTAGGACCTAAATTCAGCGCTAAAGAAATAAAAGCAATGAAAATACATAGATTCTACAGCATCTGCCAAATTGAATATGCGCTTAACTTCATCTTTAAAAGAAGCCTCCCCTTACGTAAACTATTTCAACGCGCCTGTGACCTCGGATTAATTACTTTGACCGCAGATAAAATCTCCCTGTTCTTTGGTAAAATAATAACTAAATGCTTCAAAGGCAAGCTCTCTACCGTCATTGATAAATTCCAACACTCCTTTCATATCTTCCGCGCTTACTTTAAAAGCTCCTTCCTTAAACAGTATCAAAAATTCGATACCTTCCTGCGCAATGAATTAGTAAGCAATATGGAAAACTAAAGATTTGTATCAATCTATTCTCGCTTCCTTCTCCTTGTCTGCTTCTTCTTATACCATCGACCAACTGCGTTATGATGTGCGTAAATTAAAAGCTCACGGTATCCTCCAACGCATCGATCATTCTTATTTATATCTCCTTACTGATTTCGGTAAAAAAGTGTGCATTATCTTTACTCTCTTCCATTCAAAAATATTTGGCCCCATTTGCGCTCCTCTCTTCAATTCTCTCCCCAATGCTTCCTATCAACCTTGCTCTAAAATCGAAAAGGCTTACTCCAAAATTTATCATTCCATCAATGAACTCCTTCAACTCATGGCTGCTTAAATTATAGCCATGTCGATTATACAGCCCATTTGTTATTACGCTCTTTGCATTGCATTATATGCTCCTTATTCAACACCCCTCTTTTGCCTTTTCAATAAAAATGATTCTACGCTTTTATTTCCCCCCTCCTTCACTATGTTTTTAAAACTTTGTGCCTTTGTGCCTCTGTGCCTTTGTGCCTCGCTCAATTACCTCCCACGTTCATTGTGGCGCTTTTCTTAAAAGCCTCTTCTGAAATCCCGGCAAGAAGAATCTAATCGTGCTGCCTTTCAATCTTTTACTATACTATAAAATAAAAAATAAATCAATTATGCAGGATGCATAGATGTGAAGCTATAATTTTTTTACGACATCAAGGAATGCAGGACGGTTCGAGAATTTATCTTTGAGAGCAGCAAAGCGCTTTTGCCATTGCGGTTGCGCATGCAAGATTTTTATATATATATTTTTTACGGAAGACAAATAGTCTTTGGCGAGAGAATACGTTGGGCGGTTGCCATACTGAATTTGCTGATAAGCTTTGTTCCAGTAATATTCGATGATTTCATTCGGGTAATCATGCTTTAATGCATCAGCGAATTCATCAAAATTATCATGAGGAAAGAGCACCGATTTGCTTTTAGGTGGATTCATGATTGTTTTAAGGACGAACGCTTTCATGTTCTTATCGAGGCATATTCTCAAATAATCATGAATATCATTGTTTTGAATGGTTTGAAGGAGACGCGGTTCAGCTTTAA
>MFGW01000097.1:3874-4478 GCA_001780385.1 Candidatus Fischerbacteria bacterium RBG_13_37_8
TTATTATATTCATCATAATATCCGGAATAATTTATGTATTCAAATGCTTTTAACATTGATTCTTTGGCTTTCTCATAATCTTTATATTTTCGATAATATGCGGATAAATGATCGAGCATTATTTTTTCATCAGATTTGCGTTCGAGGGCGGTGTTGACGATACGTTCGAGGTTGGCGGTGTCTTTCAGGGCAGCGAAGCGGCTAAAAAGGAATACAAATAATTCTTCGAGTCTGCCTTTTGCTTTTATAATTCCTTCTTCAGCAGTTCTAATAGCTTCCTTAAGATTCTTTTGTTTTCTATAAAACTCGGCTAATTCAAAATAATCCGATCCATTTTTTAAATTGCTAAGGCGCTTGCGAAGGTATGCAGCATCGTCATGAAGGTGGTCTTTATATATTTGCATAATAAGGTCTTTATTCCAATTTGAAGGATTCTTTTCTAGTTTTTTAACTAGATAAATCCATTCTTCTTTCGTTTTACACAAATCGAAAAAAATATCCATTAATGCATCTTCAAAACCGGAGTTTCCATAATCGTATTCGGTGAAAGTTTCATCGAGGAAATCATACTTGGCTTGGCTGGAGATATTTCCTTCTTGAGCGA
>MFGW01000097.1:4498-4671 GCA_001780385.1 Candidatus Fischerbacteria bacterium RBG_13_37_8
CATTCAAATGCTTCATCCTCCTGATCTCGCGGTCCTCCGCCATATTCATTAAATTCGGAAATGATTGAGTATGCATTATCCCAATATTCCATCAGAAGTTCATCATTAATGCCTTGTGAGGTTTGCTTTTTAGCGCTTTTGCCGGAATGCTTTGATTTCTGCTTAAACCATTC
>MFGW01000097.1:4694-5770 GCA_001780385.1 Candidatus Fischerbacteria bacterium RBG_13_37_8
TACTAAAGTTTCTCGATAACATTCTGTAATTTTTTTTGTACCTGGGTTGCAATTTCATAGAGGGCAGAATTTTTAATGGCACTCATTGAAGCTACCGGATCAACAGCAGCAACTTCTATTTCATTTTCCGCTATTTCCTGCACTACGACATTGCATGGGAGCATAGTCCCAATTTTATCTTCTGCAAGCAAAGCCTTATAGGCAAAAGGAGGATTGCATGCGCCAAGTATCTTGTATTTCTGAAAATCCACATCCAGTTTTTTCTTCAGCACCTCATTCACATTAATTTCCGTTAAGATGCCAAATCCTTCATTTTTAAGGGCTGTAGTAACCTTTTCAACTACCTCGTCAAAAGTTCCTTTTATTGTTTTACTGAAATAATATGTCATATTCTATCTCCTGTTTTAAACAAATAATTTCTTCTTATTTAATCCATATAACCCATTATATTGTACAATTATTTCAAATGTACTTCGGCAGAATGAAAGGCGTCGCATGCTGTTATTTTATTCTTTGCCAGTTGATGTATGCATGCAGTTTGGAGATACTTTCTTTTGAAAGTATGTTTTTATAAGCGGGCATTTTAATTGTTTGGCGTTTCATAAAATAGCGTGCTGCAGCATTATTTTCGAAGCGGCTGATAGTGCCTTTCTGCACCCATTCAACGAATTCGTCATCGTTTTTCACCAGTTCTTTGAAATCATTACCCAGCCATCCAGGGATGTATCCTGTAAGGGATCCGGGATTCGTTTTCCCGCCGGAACCAGCAACACCATGGCATGAGAAACAGCCATGTCTTAATACCAGGTCTAATCCTTCAGCAACCTCACCTTTTGCTGGCGCTCCCCAATAATTGACCGCCAGTACATAAGCTTTTAATATAAGAATTTCGCTATTTGAGAGACGTGATTCAAAAGCAGGCATAATTATTAATTGTGATGCAGGAGGTTCTTTATCTTTCAGGTGTCCATACTTGATATATTCATCAACCTGGTCTTTATCTTTAATGTACATGAACAAGTTTCCGCCATAAAATGAAGGAACGGTACCCCATCTGCTCCCAGGATTATCAATTT
>MFGW01000097.1:5897-6145 GCA_001780385.1 Candidatus Fischerbacteria bacterium RBG_13_37_8
AGATGAGCATATCCGAGGTAGAAATAATAGAGGCTGCGAAATTATATGACAGGGAACGTATTCTGCAATTAATCAGGGCAAAAAGAAATTTGAATGTTACTGATGAAGATAATAGAACAGCATTAATGTGGGCTGCTATCAATGGTTATATTGAAATAGCAGGCGACTTGATTCAAGCAGGTGCGAACGTAAATATACGCAGTTATTCGGGAAAGACAGCACTAGATTATGCAATAAGCGGGAACAAG
>MFGW01000097.1:6156-8113 GCA_001780385.1 Candidatus Fischerbacteria bacterium RBG_13_37_8
TGCCAGCGGGAGTCCTTTTCTTGCCATAATACGGATGTTGGAAGAAGCAGGTGGCAAAAAAGGAATACCGGCAGATATGAGAACACAGAAAGCAATCGAACAGCGCAATCTCAAAAGAAAATTGCTGTATATAATTGGCATTATTGCAGGTTTGTTAATAGGGGTAATTTGCTGTTACAAAGGATACCATATGTTTCTCAGCAATAATATACCAGCGGCTTTAATATTGATCATAATCGGAATTGGTGCACTTGGTATTGCTTTAAAATCCTGGCAAGGCATTCAAAATAGCGATCCTGATGAAAATTAAAATAAGGGGCAGTCACCTATTTTATTAGGAAAATAGGTGACTGTCGCTTATTTTAATTAGTGCGATTCAGGAGGATTTTATGGCAAGGAAAATTATCTGTTTGTTATTTGTCTTATGTTTTACAGGGTTAGTATGTGCGCAATGGATTGAAACAACAAGAACTGCTCCTCAGCAAGCTCAATATCCTTTGGAAATTGTTGAGATGAGCATTAAATTAGATATCAAGGGGCAATTTGCGCGCGTGGACATCTATCAAACATTTTACAACCACGGTTCAGGCAATGTGGAAGGAACATATTTTTTTCCTATTCCAATGGATGTGGTAGTTTCTGAATTTGTGATGTGGATTGATGATAAAAAGTATGAGCCGCGAATTTTGGACGAGAAAGAAGCCACGCGTATCTACGAAAGTTATCTCAGAAGAAACCGGGATCCTGCTCTGTTGCGTTATGCGCATAGCAAATTATTGCAAATGAATCTTTTTCCTATTCCACCAAAAGCTAATCGTAAAATTCATCTCACTTATAAAGGCGAAGTCAACGTTTTCAATAATACTTACCGCACGGTGGTGCCACTCAGTCTCCCGGATTATTCGGTAAAAAAACCAATAGGCAGCTTCAGCTTGAAAGTCACTATTCAGCAGGATAACACAATTTATAATGTGTACTCACCTACTTTTGTCCTTAAACCATCAATTGACCAATCAAACACAAAAGAATATATATCTGAACAAAAGAACTTCATTCCTCAGGATAATTTGATGTTATATTTTACTATGGGATCAAGGGCTGCTCAAATGTCTGTACTTACTTACAAACCGGATGAAAATGATGGTTACTTTTTCCTTTCCGTTGATCCGGGATCTGTACCAAAGGACTTTGAAAAAACATTAAAGCGAAACATCATTTTTATTATTGATATTTCCGGAAGCATGGAAGTGGATAATAAAATTAACCAGGTTAAGGAAGCAGCGCTTTATGCAGTCAATAAATTCCACGAAGGAGATCATTTTAATATTATTGTCTTTTCCGAACAGATCGAATCCTTCGCAGATGGACTCGTTTCTGCAGACAAGAATAACAGAAAAAAAGCATCCAGTTTTATTCGTGAAATTAACACACTTGGCGCAACGAATATCAGTGGTGCACTTAATGCAGGTCTTTTTCAAATCAAGAATGCTTCCATCAAAGCACCGGCTTATGTTATCTTCATGACTGATGGAATGCCTACAATGGGAATTGTAAAAATGCCTGACATATTAAATAACATGGATCAGTACACTGATCTTGATGTCAGGATGTACGTATTTGGCGTAGGGTATGATGTGGAAGCTTCATTCCTGCAAGCATTAGCACAAAAATTTCGTGGTGCGGCAGATTTCATTGAGCCATTTGAAAATCTCGAGTACAGGCTTTCAAGTTTTTTTGCACGCATACTGCATCCTGCTGTTCAAAATCCCATCATAGAAACTAAGGGAAAGGTAAAATTACTGGAAACATATCCTGAACCGTTGCCGGATATTTTTTATGGTTCACCGTATACGATTGCAGGGCGATACCAGGATTCAGGCAAAGCACAGCTATTCATAAAAGGTCACTATAGTGAAAAAAGCATTAGCTACCAACTCACACAAGATTGGAAGGATAT
>MFGW01000097.1:8147-10128 GCA_001780385.1 Candidatus Fischerbacteria bacterium RBG_13_37_8
GCGGGAAGGAAAGTTGGACATCTTCTGCGACTGCTCAAGATACAAGACGATCGATGGGGGCTTGTTGCTGAAATAAAGAAACTGAGCGAACAATATGGCATATTAACACCCTATACTGCTTTCCTGATAGAAGAACCACTGCCTCCGCGCGCTGATGCCGCAACAAGACCACGGCCATCTCAAATGATTCGCCCTGGTGAAGAAACAGCGCGTGTTGATACAACTAGATCTGTCCCTGGCTTGCAAAAAATGCCTATTCCAAAAGCATTAATGAAAACTAAATCTGCTAAAGCTTACGCAGCACCTCCTCCGCCAAAAACAGAAGAAGAGAAACTGACCGCCTCGGAAACAATTCAGGTAACAGGCAATCCTGTAGTTGATATGAGCGCTACTGCCGCAGGAACAAATATACATAAAAAAACCGAAGAAGAGGTCAAGCAGGAAAAAGTAAAAGAAGCCAAGAAGTCTGAAGAAATGGCACTTGATACACGCTTACCCGACAAAAATGAAAAGATACACAACATCGGCAAAAAAGTATTTAAATTCATTAATGATACATGGATTGATACTGAATATAATAAGGTGAAAGAAAAATATCCTGAAGTAAGTATTAAATTTGACTCTGAGGAATATCACAAGCTTGCTTTTTCAGCTCCCGAGATAACGCAATACCTCTCACTTGGCAAGAAAGTAATTTTTGTGCACGACAAGAAAATATACAAGATAACCGAATAGTTCAGCAAGGCGTTACGGATTATTACGTCCCGCTGGCGCGGGACTCATAATTACACTCCGTTCGGAATTGCCATGCAAAGGCAGACACGCGTGTCTGCCTTACGTGGTTCCCTATTCCCCATTTCCTATGCCGAACAAGTCGGAACCCAAAGGGAAAAACCACAGAGAACCTAGTGCTCACCCTATTGGGTGAGCACTAGGTTCTCTGTGGTTTTATTTTTTTCTTGCCAAAAATGCACGAATTTCACGATCAAGGGACTATTCCCTATTCCCCGCTTTACTGGTACAATATTGGTATGGAAAACGAATGGCAACAGTTGTTAATACAGCATGCGGTGAAAAAAGGACTGCTCAGCGATGCTGAGGCAGAAGAAATAGCTCGTGAGGCTGATGGAACTGGTGCAGGAGTCGGAAGAAGCAAACGTTGGGGTGCGCGTCTCGCAATATTGCTCCAGCGAGGACGATTCGATGAAGCGACCTTGACAGAACTTGAACAGGAAGTGATCCTTGAACAATGCACAGAAACATTCCAACGCTATCGGTTGATCAAGCTAATCGGCAAGGGAAGAATGGGAGAAGTGTATAAAGCGTATGACCCGGCATTGAAACGTTATGTCGCGCTGAAGATACTCAAGGAGAGTGAATCAGCATTGACGGAACAGATGCTGGAAGAAGCGCGTGCGCAGGCTCAAATTCAGCATGAGAATATCTGCAATATTTACGAGGTGGGTAAATCAGACGGCAAATCTTTTATTGTAATGGAATACATTGATGGAACGACACTTTTGAACGAATCACGCAGGATGACTCTGGAGCAGAAAGTAAAGGTAATAGCGCAGATAGTGGAGGCAATTCATGCAGCGCATCGCAGGGGGATAGTGCATCGTGATACTAATCCATCCAGCATACTTGTGGAGGAGATGGAGAATGGGCAATTTAAGCCGTACGTGATGGATTTTGGATTAGTGAAGGAACAGAAAGATGCAGGCGAAGGAATTGTGAAAGAAAGTGGTGAGCTGCAAAACAAAGTCTCACCGGAACAGGAAGATATAGACCAGGGAGAGGGTGTGTATGCGATTGGTGTTATGTTGTACCGGATTCTTGCAGAAACAGAAATGTTTGAACTGAAAACAAGCACCGATGCTATTGCAAAAATAATTCAAGTAGAAACACAACCATTGCGCAAAATTAACCAGGCGATACCGGCAGAAATTGAAGCGATAGTGATGAAATGTCTTGAGAACCA
>MFGW01000098.1:0-1504 GCA_001780385.1 Candidatus Fischerbacteria bacterium RBG_13_37_8
GCAGCAATTTTTCTTAAAAAAGGATCCGCAACAGTCTATCCTGTCCCTTACATTATATGGAATCGCAAAAAGGGCATCGGCAAAATCCCAACGGACATCACGCTCCAAGAAGCATTGCCAATGTTGCAAAAGAAAAAACTTGAAGCTCGACCTATCGGTTCATTTAATGGCTCATGGCAAACAATAGAAAAGAAGCAGTCAAACCTTATTGCTATAAAAGGAATAAATTATTATAAAGCTTATAGGGGAGCCAGCACTGAGCCATATGGAGTATTTTGGCTTAAAATAAATCAAATACTGTCGAATGGCGATTTGATAATTCAAAATTTACCCGAAAAAGGCAAGCGGAAAATCCCATTAATCGAGGAAAGAATTGAATCAGATCTTGTTTTTCCAGCAGTGCGGGGAGCCGATATTAAACGGTGGGGAGCTTCACCAGAAATATTCATATTAATGTCTCAGGATCCTAAAAATCGGGAGCCTTATCCAGAACAATATATGAAAGAAACATGGCCAAGAACATACGGCTATTTATCAAGGTTCAAAGAAATTCTGCTATCAAGGGGATCTAACACTGTACGGCAATTTGCAGAACGCACAGCCTTCTATGCTATGTATGGAATAGGCCCGTATACAATAGCTCGCTATAAAGTCGTTTTGAAAAGAATGGCGAATGATATAATTGCTTCGGTGATATCTCAGCATAAAACACCTTTTGGCTACAAAAGCATTATTCCAACGGATACGACTTCATTATTCAGTGTAGAAAATGAAGACGAAGCTCATTACATATGCGCTATTATTAATTCATTGCCTGTGAGGCAATTTATAAAATCCTATTCATCGGCAGGCAGAGGATTTGGTGCTCCCTCCGTAATGAATCCAATCGGTATACAAAAATTTGAACCACATAATAATATTCATGCACGCTTATCCAAACTATCAAAGCAACTCCATGATATGAAAATGGAATCTAAAACTAATATAATTGAAAGCCTTGAAAAGCAAATAGACAACCATGTATGTGAGCTATTTAATATTAAAACCGTTCTTCCATGATATTTTTTAAAGCCGAGAAGGGAGAAAAATATCCTTATGAACAAAGAATTTGATTGCAAAGGAGAATGGTGGCTTCCTGAAAATCCTAAAAAGCGATTAACAGGAGTATTAAGCTATATTCCTAATAAAGAAGCAAGTTTAAATCTAAATGGCTTTTTTGGGAATCCTGGAGAAGAAGATAAATTGCTTAGACCTGAAATAATTTTAGGAGTCACTGAGAAAGGAAAAATCACACTAAATCAATGCCTGGAGATTAGCAGAAACATTATGCCACTAGAAAGCATTATTTTTTCTACATTCCATATTGGCAGAATTTTTATTGGATCTCATTTTCAGAGGGCCACTGACATTGCATTTAGAACTATATTTATTCAATATTTGCATTTAGATGAATGGCTTGACATATCAGGATTTGATATCAAATCTGAGCTCAAAGAGTTTACTA
>MFGW01000098.1:1549-5631 GCA_001780385.1 Candidatus Fischerbacteria bacterium RBG_13_37_8
AAATATATCAGAACATAAGAATAATCCTATAATTGAGATATATTATCTATCTTCAGTTATTTCTGAGAGGAACAGAAACTATAAAATATACTTGTTTGCAGTCATTTGAAAAACGTTATCATTCACTCAAAATAATTCTGACGAGGTACATAGCCATAGAAAAGCTGCATGCTGAAAGCATAACAAATCATATTAGAAATTACTTGATAAAAACAATTTGAGATACGATATTCTGCAGAGTTTCATATACATCTTATTAAAGCTGCTATAATAGTCAATAAAAAAATTATAATAGAACTTCTTAAAAATGGAGCAGATCCTAATTGTAAAGATGTATTTGGAAATACGGCTCTCGATAATGCTTTTGCATATGAAAAGAAAAATACAATTCAGATTCTTGAAAAATTTAGTCTTATGCAATAAGAATAGAATATGGATTAATGAGGGAATTATTTTTTCATTGTTTTTCGCCAATCCTGAAGGAAGCGCTCTATTCCGATATCGGTGAGCGGGTGCTTGAAGAGCTGATCCAGGACGGCAAATGGTATGGTAGCAATGTCGGCGCCGTACAAGGCAGATTGAACTACATGTAAGGGATGTCTTATGCTTGCAACAATTACTTCGGATTTATAAGCATAATTCTTTAAAATTTTTTTTATTTGCTTAATTAAGAACATTCCGTTATGCGAAATATCATCTAACCTACCAATAAAGGGGGAAATGTAAGTAGCGCCAATTTTAGCCGCTATGAGGGCTTGTGATGGTGAAAAGACGAGCGTGACATTGATTTTAATGCCGTTTGTAACGAGGTATTTGCCAGCTTTCATGCCTTCTTTCGTCATGGGTATTTTTATTACTATATGTTCATCTATCTCGGCAAGTGATTTCGCTTCTTCAATCATCCCCTGGTGATTTTCACTAATAACTTCAGCGCTGACTGGTCCTTTAACTGTTTCGCAGATTCTTTTAAGGTTATGGCGATAATCACTCCCTTCTTTTGATAATAAAGAAGGATTTGTCGTAACACCATCTATGATGCCCAGACTGCATCCTTCTTCTATTTGTTTTATATTCGCAGTATCAAGAAAAAATTTCATAATGTGCCTTCCCAGTAATAGGTAATGATATATATTATTATTTACCATCAAATAAGTCAACCAGAGAAAGAGGTAGAGATAAAGGTAGAGGTAGAGGTAAAGAAAGCTCGGGGATGAAGAATAGTCATCGGCGAGGCTGCTGTTCAGTGGAACTGAAGAGAGGGTAAGAGGAAGAAAAGGCTGAATAATAATTCTTCCTTAACTGCCTTCTTAGCCCCGATCTTTCTTTATCACCGCGCTTTCTTTACCTCTACCTCTACCTTTTTGCTTTGCTGTTGCAATTTACTATAGTTTTGCTATATATTAATATATAGGCATAAAAGTGATTGGATTCCGGAAAACTATTATTTTATAAGAGGGAAATAGCGGGTCCGGGCAAATCCCTCTTGAAAATAACCGCTTTATAAATTGCCAGGTGTGGGCAAAGTAATTGCAGCCTGCAAATGATAAGGAGAGATTATGCTGAATGTTTTATTTAAGCCTCATCGGGAATATTTTAAAGCAGAGACTGATGAACCGCAAAAATTATTTGCCATGCTTCGTGTTATTCCCGAGCAAGTTGTATCTGAGGCACGTCCCCCACTTGCTATAGCTCTGGTTGTTGATACAAGTGATTCAATGAGAGCTCCTGCTAATCATAAAACAAAACTCGATTATGCAATTGAAGCAGCACATAAATTAATTGACGATGAATTCCTTATTGAAACCGACCTCGTTTCGATAATTCAATTTGAGGATGAATCGGATGTTATTCTACCGCTTTCGCCATTGCGGGATAAGAATCATGTGCACCAGCTAATTGAACATATTCGCAATTATTCAGGTGCTACTTTTATGGGGAAAGGACTCATGAATGCTTTTCAACAGTTATCAAAAGAAGCACCGCAAATTTCCAAGCGCGTGATTTTGCTGACTGATGGAAGAACATTTGATGAAGCAATGTGCCGGTCTGTAATGCAGCAGCTTGCGGATACTAATGCCCCGGTTGTTTCTATTGGCATAGGACTGGAATATAACCAGGCACTGTTGCGAGAAATATCGAATGAAACGAAAGGATACCATTTGCATTTAACTGATATCAGATCGCTGCAAAACTTTTTTGCTGCTGAAATCAAGGCAATGGTGAAGGAAGTTGTTACTGATTTGCAAGCGCGAGTTGCAGCAGTAAAAGGTGTAACACTCAACAGCATCACGCGTGTTTATCCAAATCTGATAGAAGCTTCTTTAACAGAACAACCCTACCGTCTTGGGAATATAGTAGCAGGTGATTACACAGTGTTTATTTTTGAATTTACGATTTCTGATGTGTTCAGGCCTCCGAGCAGGGTGCGTGTTTCACGTATCAATATAACCGGAAGCATTCCATCGGGACAAAAGAAGACAGGTGAATTGCCTCAGCAAGAATTATTTGTTGTTTTTACCAAGGATGAGACACTGATTCCTAAAGTTGATCCCGAAGTGCTTGATTATGTTCAGCAAAAAAACCTGGATCGTCTCGTCTACCAGGCAATGGGAATGGCAACAAAGGGTAATGTCGCCGGAGCTCTCAGAACACTTCATATGGCGCAGAATATTACGCAGCAAGTTCAAAATGTTCAAGCCACGCAACTTCTGAAGAATGCACTTGATGAACTTTCAAAAACAGGCGTCATTTCACCTAACACGGTTCGTACGGTTGTCGCTTCATCCAGAACAATGACTATTAAATCTACAAGAACAGCATTAAAAGACATCAAAATTTCAGAGGAGGAAATCAGGAAATTGACAGGTGCATAAAATTATGGTTAAACAATTGAATTTATACTATAATAGAAAATTTGAATGAATAAATTAGAAAGGAGGTTATGATGAGAAATTGTCCAACATGTGGAGAGAGAATACCAGAGAATTCGCCAATTTGTACCAGTTGCGGTATGGAAGTTAAAATTAAATCTGAAGAATCAGCTCCTCCAGCAGAGAGCCCGAACTTCAGTGAAGAAAAGGCTGCCAGTTCAGTTGAAAGTGATATGATAACAGCACAAAGGAATCTTGCTGAAGGAGCAAAAGCAAGCTTGTTGTTGAAACGTGGTGGTTTTGTGACGGGGGATATTTTTTATATTGGCGAAGAAGTAATTATTGGGAGATTTGATGCTGAAACCGGTCCGGTAGATGTAGATCTTAGCGCTATACCTGAGTCTACGTATATTTCGAGAATTCACGCAAAAATTTATGTTGATGAATCAGGTCAATGGCAGGTATGTGATCTTGGTTCCAATAATGGTACATTTCTGTGGTCACCGGAAGAAAAAAAGCCAAGGCGAATTCCAGCAGAGGAACCGGCTCCACTTAATGATGGGGATGAAGTTGCTTTTGGTAATGCAAGATTTGAATTTCATGTGATGTAGCACAAAATATTTGAAATTTCAAATATCTTGTGGGGGAACAAAGACACAAAGTAAAAACTGGTAGTTTTGAATTATGTGTGATGAAAAAAAATCAGCTAATGAAGATACGACGACAACAGGAGGAAATGGCTCAGGATTTAATAATGCAAAACTTGATGAATTAGAGGAAGAGGTTCAACTGTTAGAAGAATCCACCGGTATTTCATTCTTGGCAATTGGAGCGATTATTGCTAATGAAAAGGGGCAAGAATATAGCATTGCAAAATTTGTTCATTATGCAAATGGCGAAGCTTTGTACGAAGCAATACAGGGGAACGAAAATAACAAAATTACAGTAATTGTCAGGGAGGGAATTACACCAGAAGCTGTTTCTTGCATGGAAAAAGAAACTGCACTTTTGGGCAGTTTAGAACTTCCCATGTTCATAGGAATTACTAGCCAATTCAAAAAAGGTGAACGGCTTTATTTTGTCCAGGAAAAATACGAGGACAAACCATTCAGTTACTACATTGAATCAAAGTTATTATCACTGCCGAGGATATTATCATTAATAGCACAGCTTGCTTATGCCGTGCAGCATTTGCATGAAAAAGGATGGCTT
>MFGW01000098.1:5643-7252 GCA_001780385.1 Candidatus Fischerbacteria bacterium RBG_13_37_8
CGACCTTGTTCCATCATGATAAGCAAACCACTGAAATTAATGGATTTCAGATGGTCATTGCCAAAGAACAATGCACTTAAGGAACCGTTTTATCATTCCGGATATTCTGCACCGGAACTGTTGAGGAGAGGCTCAATTGATGAACGCGCCGACATTTATTCAGTAGGCGCAGTACTGTATTATGCTGTCACCGGTAAACCAATACCAGAGACAGGAATGGACTGGATTAATAACCAAATATCCTTTCACTCTCCTGGAATACCTCAAATATTATTTAAATGCCTGTCTGATATTAATTACCGCTATAAAACAATGAAGGAACTCCATAAAGATTTGATGAAATTAATACACTATTATTCTACAACTTTTTCCTACGACATTACCGGTATTTCAACAATAGGATTAGATCCTCTTAGAAGCTCGAATCAAGATTCATATTATTATTTAACCGGTCGAAAAGAAACTACCGACGGTCTGCATAATTGGGCTGTCTTATCTATAGCCGATGGCATGGGAGGTATGGAAGCGGGTGAAATTGCAAGCAAAGCAGCAATACATGCAATTGCAGAAAAAACTAATGCATTTATTGATTCTATTATTGCGCTGACCGGGAACGAACAAAACCTATTATTAAAGCAATGGATGAAGTATGCAAATGTAAAGGTTTATGAGCAACTGGAATCACTTCAGGTAAAAGGGGGGACGACGCTATTGTGCTGTTTGCTGGTCGAGGATCAACTGGTAGTTGCTCATACAGGTGATTGCCGGCTATACAGGTACAATAAAGGAAATCTTGATTTGCTGACACATGATCATTCCCTGGCAATGAAATTAGCTGAACAGGAACAAATAACGATGAAAGAGGTGCGGAGGCATCCGGGTCGTTCACAGGTAACGTGCTCGCTCGGGACACGTATGACGATGCCGGAATATTATATTGATTCATTGGAAAGAACTACGAAAGAAGTGACAATAAGTTTGTCTGATAATGATATAATATTATTGTGTACAGATGGAGTGTGGGAAATCATAGAGGAACAGGAGATGGTGGATATTATTACTGAGAGTGAGGGTAATGTGCAACAGGCAAAAATTCAGCTTCTGGAGCTTATAATGCAGAGAGGGGCGCCTGATAATGCTACGTTTATTTTACTTAAGATTAGAGCAGAGGATTATACTGGTAAGGGAGCGAACGGAGATAAGCGAGATGAGGTTGAATTATTGCGCTAGGGATTGCCACGCTTTGCTTCGCAAAGCTCGCAAAGAATGCAGGTTTCTTAGGGATTATCACGTATTCCTTCGGAATGCTCATAATGACAATAGTGTGAGGGATTGCCACGCACACCTTCGGTGTGCTCGTAAAGAATAGCTATGCAGTGTTTATATTGTGGTGCATTAAATTCTACGAAGAATATAGTATGTGAGAAGTGTGCCTCTCCACTTAATATTCTGCCTGATACTTCATTAAAAGAACCTATTGGTTATGAACTACCAATTGGAACTTCCTTAAAAGAAGGTACCTACAGTGTTGGAAAAGTGCTTGGTCAGGGAGGATTCGGAATAACCTACATGGGCGCTAATACGAAAGAAAAACAACCTGTAGCGATAA
>MFGW01000098.1:7272-9773 GCA_001780385.1 Candidatus Fischerbacteria bacterium RBG_13_37_8
AGTATGCGCAAAGAAAAACAGGTTGTTCCTTCCAAAGAAATGGATGAGGAGGAATATGCAACTTACAAGGGAAAATTTATAAAAGAAGGGAAGATCATATCTAATTTTGATCATCCAGGAATTTTGAAAGTATACGAAGTATTTGAAGAAAATAATACTGTTTACATGGTTTCTGAATTTTTGAAGGGCAAGTCGTTACTGCAATTGCTTCAGGAGAAGGGCGGTTTCATTGAAGAATCTGAAGCAATAATGTACATAGAGAAAGTAGCAGAAGCGCTCGATATAATTCATGAAAAAGGATTATTACACCGTGATATTAAACCTGAAAATATAATGGTGTGCGATAATGGAAAGGTAGTTTTATTAGATTTTGGGGCAGCGCGTGAATATATAAAAGGTCATTCCGGCAGTATGACGACGATATTAACGCCTGGTTATGCACCTCTTGAACAATATGGCACTCATGCCAAATATGGAGTATATACTGATATTTATGCATTAGCAGCCACACTCTATCATTTATTAACCGGGGCAGTACCGGTAGTGGTGACAGATAGAGTACAGGGTATAGATTTAAAAATGCCTTGCGAAGCAAACCTTACCGTATCAAAGAAGGTAAGTGATGTTATAATTCGCGCTATGTCAATAAAAGTCGAAGAGCGTCATAAATCGGTGAAAGCTTTTATTAAGGAGCTGACTGCTGAAACGGTGATACCGAAGAAAGTTAAAGTCAGGTCCAGGCGTATGCCGAGTCATGCGGTAATGGTTACGGCTGTCAGCATTATTGCGATTATCATGCTTTTTATCCTTTATAACTATGTATTCCAAAAATCATACCTGTACCGTACTTTGGAAGGACATTCAGATTCCGTGTTGACAGTAGCTTTTGCTGAGAAAGATATCTTAGCTTCAGGAAGCATGGATAATTCTGTTATTTTCTGGAATTGGCAGACGGGAGTCGCTGTTAATTCCATTAAAGAACTCACTGTTGATGTGAATTCCATAGCATTTCATCCTGATGGAAAAATACTTGCAATCGGGAGTAGTAATGATAAAGTGATTATTTATTCACGGGAGAGCAATAAAATACTTTATTCGCTGGTTGGACATACGGCAGATATTGACTCGGTGGATTTTAGCCCCGATGGCAATTATGTTGCTTCAGGAAGCTGGGATAAAACAGTCAGAATATGGGACTGGAAGCAACAAACAGTGATTGCAATCCTGAATGGTCATAGTGATGCAGTAAGAAAAGTAGCATTTTCTCCTGATGGCAAAATAGTAGCAAGCGGGAGCAGTGATACTACTGTTAAGATCTGGAATTGGAGAACACATACCTTGTTAAGAACGCTTACCGGGCACCGGGAGCCTGTGAAATCAATAGCATTTCATCCAAACGGAAAAATATTAGCTTCCGGCAGCTATGACAGATCAATAAAGATTTGGGATTGGAAGAACGGTCAGATCATACGCACATTAATGAGTCATTTAAATAAAATCAATACGGTTACATTTAGTCATGATGGTGTAATACTGGCCTCCGGCAGCAGTGATGGCGCAATAAATCTTTGGAGCTGGCAGACCGGGAGCTTGCTGAAGTTATACAATGAATATGAAACAAGCGTGAATAGCCTTGCATTTAGCCTGGATGATACGGTAATTGCAACGGCATGTAATGATAAGACAGTTAAAATATGGATAGTTAAATCTACAGCGGCAAACGAACGTTTTCAACAAGATTTAGAGCATACGGACCTATAGAAATTTCCAGGGGCTGCAAGTATGCCTGTTATTTCTGCCAGACATCCTGCATGTATGGTACAACAATGCGCCATAGAAGTGTTGAAAAGATATGTGAACATGCATCAAGGCTAATTGAACGCAATTTAACAGATCTCAGGTTTATAACACCGAACGCCTTATTATATGGTTCACGTGATGGTTTAAATATAAATACTGAAATGTTAAAGCAGTTGTTAAAGAATTTGAAAAATGCGGTTAAAAAGAAGGGACGAATATTTTTTGGTACCTTTCCATCAGAAGTAAGACCGGAACATGTAACGAATGAAAGTATTACTTTAATAAAAGAATATACAGATAATGATAATATAATTATAGGGGGACAGTCAGGTAGTCAAAAAGTATTAGATTTCTGCCACAGAGGGCACATGGTGGAAAATATTTACAGGGCAGTAGAAGTAACAGTAAAAGCAGGATTAAAAGCAAATGTCGATTTTATATTTGGTCTTCCTGGTGAAACGCTGGAGGATCAGATAAAGACTATAGCGGTGATTAAAGATTTAATTGCAATGGGAGCACGTATTCATGCTCATACATTTATGCCGTTATGGTGACGGTATTTGAGAATGAAACGTTAGAACCATTGCCGGTTAGAATAAGAAATGAATTAATGAGATTAAGTACTTATGGTCATGTATATGGGCAATGGCAGCGGCAGGAAAAGCTGAGACGGGAGACAGCTTCTTTAAGGCGTGATTTGT
>MFGW01000098.1:9796-9943 GCA_001780385.1 Candidatus Fischerbacteria bacterium RBG_13_37_8
TTCAATGTTCAAAGTTCAAGGTTTGTAGATGCTTATAATCTTATACAGAATTTGATTTATAAGGAATTAGGTAGATTATTGATAGTTTCATTGAGGTATTTGAGTGAGCAATGGAGAGCTGCGGCAGGTGGTGAGCCTGGCGTGGGC
>MFGW01000098.1:9963-12530 GCA_001780385.1 Candidatus Fischerbacteria bacterium RBG_13_37_8
ATAAGACCCATTATCGGACAATGTCGGCCGGCCGCCAAATACGTGCAGCCAAGGTAGCAATACCCGTAACTTCTGCCAATTTCCTCACATATTTTCCCCACTTGGTTCATCGCTCGCTCATTTTTTATATTGAATGATTGCTGTTTTTGTATCTCAAAATCTAATTTCAGAGATATCCCCTTTAATATCCTTCATGAAGCATAATTTATTGAGCGAATACAAATTATCGTTTATATCGGTAATACTTTCTGAAATCGCTTAAAAATGCCTGCTTTTTTGTTAAACAATTTCTCTTGGTTACTCTTTCCTCTTTTTCATCTTTTGATAATTTTGCGCTGGCAATACCTATGTTAATATTCTTTTAAAAGCTAAAATTGCTTTTTCGATATCGCTATCGTAAATATCCTTATGAGTTACGAAACGAATTTCTTTTTCGGACATTGCTAAAGCAAGAATTTTTTTTGAATGTAATTTTTGAAGAAATTCATGTGTTGTTATTGATGGATGTTCGAATTTAAATATGACAATATTAGTCATTATTTTAGAGGTATCGAGACAAATACCAGGAAATTTTGATATTTCATCCGCAAGTGATTTTGCTCTTGCATGGTCTTCACCTAATCTCTCTCTCATGGAAGAAAGTGCTACGATTCCTGCAGCGGCTATTACACCTGCTTGTCGCATACTGCCTCCCAATAGTCTTCTCCACTTGCGAGCCTGTTCAATAAAATCATGAGGACCGCATAGAATCGATCCTACCGGTGCGGATAGACCTTTTGACAGGCAAAACATGAGCGAATCGACGTACCGAGAAAATTCGGTTACCGGTATTCCGGAAGCAGCGGCGGCATTAAAGATGCGTGCACCATCCAGATGAATTTTTATTTGATAGTTATTGCAGAGTTTTCTTAATTTTTTAAATGAATCTAGAGGAACAACCATGCCGCCTCTATGATTATGAGTATTTTCTATACAGATCAGTGAAGTTTTCCAGCTGAAGGGACCGGGCTTGGAGATATTATTTTCAATTTCGGAGATATTAGGAATGCCGTCAATATAGTTAAGGGGTCTGGGGAGAACGCGGGAGATTATTGAAATAGCTGATAATTCATGGAAATAGATATGAGAGAGTGAATCAAGTATTACCTCATCACCTTCATGAGTCCATATTTTAACAGCCAGTTCATTTGCCATAGTTCCGGAAGGCACATACAGGGCAGATTTCATGCCGGTAAGCTGTGCGGCAAGAGATTCAAGTTTTTTTACCGTCATATCATCACCCAGGACATCATCTCCCACATCAGCATTTGCCATAGCTTTTCTCATTTCATCTGTTGGTTTTGTAACGGTATCGCTTCTGAAATCAGAAAATACGAGCCTGTTTTTATTTTTTTTATTGATCAGTAAGACATTTGCCATACATGTTCCTTATTATTTTTCAATATCTCTATGCTGGAGTTTAGCCGAATATTTTTGTTCTGTTATTTTATTGTGTAATTGATGTGCGATGCATACCGATCTATGTTTACCACCTGTGCATCCAATTGCAATCGTCAAATATTTCTTTCCTTCGCTTTGATAATGTGGAATTAGATAATTAATAAAATCAGTAAGATTTTTTATGAAATCAGTAGTAACGGTACTTGATAATATGAACTGTTTAACTTTTTCGTTATTTCCGGGCAAATTTTTTAATTCAGAGATGAAATATGGATTAGGCAGGAATCGCACATCAAAAACAAGATCAGCATTGAATGGAATTCCGAATTTATAGCCAAAACTGACAATATAAATAAGCATTTCCTGTTTGTAGGAAATTTCTGGATAAAGTTCGATAATAAATTTTCTCAAATCATGGACGGTAAAATTTGAGGTATCAATTATTTTATCGGCCATATTTTTAATAGGTATCAATATATTTCTTTCTTCCTGGAGACCTTGATCTACCGGTTTATCAAAAGCAAGAGGGTGTGGGCGGCGTGTTTCGACAAATCTTCGAATTAAGGATTCATCGGCAGCATCGAAGAAGAGCAAGGTAAATTTATAGGGCATTATTTTTAATTTACTATAAATATCTGGAAAATCTTTAAGGAATTCACGTTCACGAATATCGATGCCTATAGCGACTTTTTGCACTTCTTCCACAGATTGATGACACAATTCAACAAAAGTAGGCAATAATTTAGGAGGCAGGTTATCTATGCAGAAAAAACCTAAATCCTCGAATGATTTTAAGGCCGTACTTTTTCCTGCACCCGATAATCCGGTAAGAAATACAAATTCTAATGCATGTTCTTTTGGAATCATAATTTAAACGTGAAACGATGTTCTGTTTTTTATTTTTTTTTCATTTTATTTGAAATTTCACGCAATAATCTTCGTGGGGAATCAATTCCCTGTCGTTTAAGTAATAAATTACGAACTGCCACTTCAATAAGCATAGCGATATTTCTTCCAGGGGCGACAGGAATTTTTCGCAACGGAATTTCAATCCCAAGAATATTATGGGTATGAGAATCGATTCCAAGTCTCTCATATTCTGTTTCCTGGTTCCATCGTTCCAGAAC
>MFGW01000098.1:12544-14733 GCA_001780385.1 Candidatus Fischerbacteria bacterium RBG_13_37_8
TTTTAGCAGAAGCCGAAGTAGCAGAAATACCGAGCATTTCCCGAATATTAATGATACCAATTCCTCTCACTTCCATATAATATTGAATTTCATGAGGAGCTTGAGCATGAAGTATGCTGTTTGAGATTTTTTTTATGACAACTACATCATCAGCAATTAGCCTGTGACCGCGCACAACTAAATCAAGTGCTGATTCGCTTTTCCCGACACCGCTTTCACCAAGTATAAGTGTTCCAATGCCAAAAATGCTCAGCATATCACCGTGAATAATAACCGTTGGAGCAAGCTTTTCAGATAAAAAAAGCGTCAGTTTTTCTATTAATAATGAAGTTTGAAAACTTGATGAGAGCACGGGGATTGTTTTTTGTTGAGCCATATCTAAAAAGGTATGCGGTAATTTAACTCCCCTGGATATAATTATGCATGTAGGATCTGCTGCTATGAATGCTTGAATGACTTGTTTTTTTCTTGCGGCCGATAATGACGCTAAATAGTCATTTTCACTTAAACCAATAATTTGTACCCTGCCTGTTTTGATATAACTTGTGAAGCCAGCTATAGCAAGACCGGGTTTTTGCACCTTTGAATAAGTAATTGAACGCTGCAGTCCTTTTTCCCCTGCAACCAATGTCAGATGCAGGTCAGTATTTTGAAGAAGCTCTTCAACATTAATTGATTGGTGCATTTCATTATTCATATCTTAACGTTGCAATGATATTTCAAGGAGATTTAAGTATTTGATTTTCCTCCTCTTCTTTAATAAGCTGCTTTATCCTTGAATAATCTTTTTCGGCAATTATTTTTTTCATGAGATCTTTGGATTTTGCAATTTTTGCTACGGACGCGAGTACTTTCAAATGAAGAGCAGGAAAATCCGCAGGTGAAATCACAAGGAAAAAAACATGAGTCGGCTTTTTTTCAATGGAGAGAAAATTCACTCCTTGGCGTGAGATTCCCAAAAGGATAACAGGATTTTTTAATTTTTCAAGTTTGCAATGAGGAATAGCAACATTATTTTCAATAGCGGTCGATTCCATCATTTCCCGTTCAAGTAATTTCTGATACAATTCTTCATCATTTTCGATAAGTTTTAGTTTAAGCAAATGGTGTACCAGTGCATTTAATGCACCTTCCCTTGTCGGCGCATTAAATTCAACAATATTATTTTCGCCCAGTAGATCGGTAAGTTTCAAATGTTCCCCCAAGATTAATCAGATTCTGGTGTGATTAATCCAAAATTCCCATCTTTTCTTTTGTACAAAATAGAAACTTTATTATTTTCATCATCCCTGAAAATAATGAAATCATTTTTCAATGCCTGTAATAAATCAAATGCTGCATCGAGAGACATTATTTTTATTTCAAATTTATTTTCTTCTAAAATTTTAGGAATGGTTTCTTCCTGGCCATAGGAGAGTACGCTTACAGGCCAAAAAGCAAGATCAGATTTAGCTCTTCTTTTTCTGTCCACCATTTTATCACGTTGTCTTTTCATTTGCTTTTGCAGTTTGGCAACAGCTTGTTGGATGGAAATTTTGACATCATTACTTTCTTCCTTGACATTCCAGGTATTATTCTTTGTATGAATCATTAGATCTGCGGCGATTCTGTATTTTTCTTTGATTAATGTGATAGTTATATCTGTAATCTGATCTAGTCTGCTAATTTTTTGTAATTTTTTTTCGGCAAAATTCTTTATGGTATCGGTTATTTCTATTCCTTTTGCAATGTAATGTATCTCCATAGTTCACCTCAATATTTTTTTATATTTTTTCTAATGTGGGATGCTGGAATATTAAGTTCCTCTCTGTACTTAGCAATTGTTCTTCGAGAGATTTTGATACCTTGTTTTCTGAGAATTTGAGCTATTTTGCTATCGCTGTATGGTTTTGAAAGAGGTTCCTGTTGTGTCACGTCCCGTATTTTTTCCTTGACTACCAGGGATGATATATCAGTCCCTTGTTCACTTTCCAGGCCGCTATGAAAAAAGTATTTCATTTCAAACAATCCTTGTGGAGTCATCATGTACTTATTTGTTACTGCTCTGCTGATAGTGGATTCATGCATTTGAATTTTTACCGCAACATCCTTTAGGGTAAGAGGTTTTATTTTTGAGGGACCGACATCAAGAAAATCTTTCTGAAATTCTACAATTGCATGTGCTACTTTATAAAGAGTCTGTTGGCGTA
>MFGW01000098.1:14743-20454 GCA_001780385.1 Candidatus Fischerbacteria bacterium RBG_13_37_8
TTTGATAAGCCATATTCCAGCCTTTAATTTATCTTTTACATATGCTATTGTTTCAGCGGGAAATTTTTCTTTTTCTTTTAATATTTTTCTATAGAGAGGATTTATTTTAATTCTGGGCAGTCCTTCCTCAAATAATTCTATTTCATAATGATCATTGACTTTTATTACTTCTACATCGGGTTTTACATAAATAGGATCCGGAGAATTATATTGATAACCCGGAGAAGGGTCAAGGTTTTTAATAATTTCTATATAATATTTTACTTCTTCTATAGAAATGCTGAGTTTGTTTGAGAGTGTTTTATAATCAAATTTTTTTACGAGGCTTAGATATTTTTTTATTATTTCTGCTGCGGGAGTATCCAACAATCCAAGCTGTTCAAGCTGTATTAAGAGGCATTCTTGAATGCTCGTAGCACCAACGCCTACGGGATCAAGCTTCTGAATTATTTTTAAAGTTAAATCTACTTCTTCAAGTGGAAAAGGACCCATTTCAGCTATTTCTTCAATGCTGTGCTCTAATAATCCATTAAGCATTAAATTTCCTATAATTACCTCGCTGATTTCTTTTTGGAGGTCACTAAGTCTTGCTAATGCTAGTTGCCATCGCAAATGAGAAGCAAGATTAACAGGTTGCGAAATGGTAGCTTCCAGGGAAACACTTTCCTGCTGTCCTTTCATGCGAGGAATATACGCATTATCAAAATATTCTTTAAAGAAATCTTCGATATCCGATTCTTTGATAGCCTGTTCAAAGTCAGTTTGTTCCCTTTTTTCTTCTTCAAGTCTTAAATCCTGGTTTTCTTCCTGGTCCTGTTCAAGCTCAATTGATTCTTCTAGGACAGGATTTAAAGTAAGTTCCTGGTTGATAGTGGTTGCCAACTCCAATCGAGAGAGGGGAAGCAAACGTATAGCAAGCTGCAGGGAGGGCGTAAGAACATGTTTTAATGTTAATTGTAGCTTTTGCTGTATATTCATATGATAATTTTAATATAATTGGAAATCTTTTCCAAGATATATTTTTTTTACTTCCTCATTATTTGCAAGTTCCAAAGGAGTACCGGATGCAAATATTTTTCCATTATTAATAATATAGGCTCTGTCAGTTATTTTTAATGTATCCCGTACATTATGATCAGTTATGAGAATACCAATATTACTATCAGCTAATAATTTTATTGTTTTTTGCAGTTCACTTATTGCTATTGGATCAATTTCAGAAAAAGGCTCATCGAGCAGCATAAATTGCGGTTGTGTTGCTAAGGCACGTGCAATCTCTACTCTTCTTCTTTCACCACCTGACAGAGAATATGCTTTTGAGTTCATAAGTCCCGATAGCCCCATAGATTTAAGCAAACCTTGCAGTTTTTCCTCCCGTTCATTTCTGCTTATATCCATAACTTCAAGCACAGCTAATATATTTTCTTTGACTGTTAATTTCCTGAATACAGATGATTCCTGCGGCAAATAATTTATTCCCAGGCGTGCTCTCTTAAACATCGGCAAACCTGTTATATCTATATCATCAATTGATACTTTTCCTCCCTCAGCCTCTATTAAACCAAGTATTATATAAAAAGTAGAAGTTTTGCCGGCGCCATTTGGCCCCAGCAAACCGACAATTTCTCCGCTCTTAACTTCCAGGGATATTCCATCAACTACTCTTCTGCTGTTGTAAGATTTAGTTATGTTATCTACCTGTATGTGTGCCATTTTTATTTCTCTTTTTTTTCCATATTAGTTTCTGCCTGCTGAAATACAATCTCGGTTCTTTGATAATCAGTTCCCGAAGCCAGTATGGTTTCATCTTTAAGATTTAACACTAATTTTTCACCATGCATTTTATTCTTGCTGCTTTTAGATATTTGAGCTGATTTCATTAACGTAATTTCATCATTTTTTATATTATATAATGCTTTCTCGCAACTTCCCTCTATGGAACCTTTGTGAATCTTCACTTTATCTTCCGCAATGGCTTCTTTGATATCATCATTTTCATCCAATACCAATTGCAGTTTGTCAGAGATTATTTTTGCACCTTTTCCTGATTCTTCTAATTCAACATTCCCTTTTAATTCAAATTTTTTTCCTTTCTGTTCATAGAATAACGACTTCGCTTTCAGCACATAGTTTGAGTTTCCCGACTGGTTCGTAATTTTCAGATTCTTGATTTCATCTGCAGATAACGTGTTTTTCTTTGTATCAAATTCCATGGTGCGGGAATATATTGTATATTTGCTGCTTGCAAGTACTACGTAACCTTCATATTTAATTACATCTTTTTTCATTTCTAAGGTGTCAGAAGTAATAATAAATGAATCGTTATTATTGCTCTGTAATATTTTTTTATTTTTTGATAAAACCCGTGTTTGTATAGGATTACTTCCTTCATGCAATGCTTTTAATTCATTCTTCTTCTTATTAAAACTGATAGTATCAGCTTTTATCGATAAATCCTGGTTGAGCCAGTGTGCATTTCCTTTTAATGATGTAATTTCATCATCAATATTCTGCTCAATGCGCTTTGCCTCTCCTGAACCGCCATCCGTGTTTAATTGAGCTTTACCTGAAAAGATAATTTTAGAAAGAGAGACATTCTCCTTATCTGAAAATATTAATTCAATTGTCTGGGAATTTCCTGTGGTTGAATTCCATTTCTTTCTGGATTGTTTCATGATTTTTAATGATGCGCCTGCCTGGCTAGTGATGGATGATAAATTCTTTTTCTCGCTAAATATTCCTTGAATAATTGGTGCATTTATTACACAAATAGATTTTTGTTTTTCTTTTTCTCCACCCAGTAAATGAGCCCTTAATACTGAATTATCCTGTACATTCCAATTCGAAATATTACCGGATTCATCAAAATCTGCAGATAATACATTTCCTTTCATTTCTATTTTTTTGAATGATTGTTTTTCTTTTTCTGTGCTTGCATTATAAAGAAAAGCCACATCACCTTGACCTTCCACTTTTTCAATTTCTTTGCTTTGTGGATTACGTTTTATTTTCAGTTCTGAACCAGAAATTCTATTTGTGTTTTTCACTACTTGTGCAGGTTCGCCCTGCAAAAAAGCGGTATTTTCTTTTTCATCTATGCTGAGAGTGGAAGCATATAATTCAGTTTTATTTCCTGGTTTTTCCTGAGTAATCATAACATTATCTATCAGCTTCATAAAATCGTTTTTCATATCATAATTCATTTGTAAAGCACTACCTTTTGCATTTTCATTTTCCCAGGTTATATGCAATTTGTGCGGGATTTCGATTTTTTCTTCCTCTGTCAGGTACCTCAAGACGTGGGTCAGTATTTTCCAGCCCTTTTTATTAATTATTTCTACATTATTTCTGAGGATGAGAAGCTCTTTTTCTTGAGTTATTATTCCTTCGCCGGCAGTAATGCGATATACTTTTTCTTTTTGATCATTGAATACATCAATTTCAATATTTTTGAAATCACTTCTTTGATCTGCGGTAAGTAAATGTTCTTTTGCTTTAATAGAAAACAGGATGCGGTCTTTCTTATAATGAGTATAAGCGAAATCTTTCATGATATGTAGATTGGTGCTTTTATCTGAAGAAAGAACCGTCTTTGGTTCTTTATTGGTGATAGTCGGTCCTGTTTTTGAAAAATAAATATATATAACTACGATGAGCGATAGTAGCACTAAAATTATTGCTGCTGTAATGATTTTTTTTACTTTCATTACCCTATTATAAACCTTTATTTGTGTATTTGCCAACATGAGAAACATGACTATTTGCGGTTGTTCTATAAAATTTGAAGAGGGTGCATAAATGTATTAGTAAAAAGCATCGCATAGTGATAAAATTCAGATTGTGGTTTTACTTTGGGAAAACGATGATTAGGTAGTATGATTTGTTACGTACCGCTTTTATTGAGAAACAGACAATATTTTCTTGATAACATTTTTATCATCTGGCAAAAGTTTTGCCCTGGGCAAGCGGGGCACTAATAGTGCCCAGTTTTTATCCTGGGCAAAGACAGTTTTAAATAAGGGCAAAGCTTCTTCCCAATTATTTTTATTAGCGAGAGTAATTGCATGCCAGAATTTAATTTCGAGGTTGTCTGGAAGTAATTTTTCTGCCATTTGATATGCTTTGTTAGCAGCATCAATATCACCTTTGGCAAAAAATTCATCTCCTTTATTCATAAAATTATAAGCTTTATTAATCAAAAGCAGCCGTTTCAATTCGACTAATGGTTGCGGATGGTCTTCAATTCTCAGGTCAATGATTTTTTCTGACCAGGGTATGCCGGAAGTTTTAGAAGATACAACCAGGATGCTTGCGGATTGCATACCCCTGATATCCCCGCTTTCCTGCTGAGCTGCTTCAAGTGCAGCCAGTAGCCTGTCTGAAAGTTCTCCCTGTGTTGTTTCAAAAGCTTTTGCCATTGCATCCCAAACAGTGTTCTTCAGCATTAAATTAGCTTGTACAGCATATTTTTTGCCAGTTTTATGTCCTGCCTCTGGAATGCATAAATTACCTGTATGAACAGCAATATTTCCCCTGGAATCTATCATTGCCACCTGCCGTACATCAATATTCTTATCAATTGCCATGAGTGCTGTCAATGCTTCAGGAGCAGTTTTACCTGATTTCATTAATTGCAAACCTAATGGTCCATAGCTGACTTCCGTAAATGATTGTGTTGCTACTGCTCCTACTCCTGCTTCTGCCCAGCTTACTGCCTGACCCACAGAAAACCAGTGCGATTGTACTGCTACTCCTATCTGTCCCAATTCTTCATCAATAGCAACGATGGAATAGGTATGATAAAGCGGAGAAATTCCTGATGCATAGGTATAACTAAATAAACTTAGAAGTATTATTAAAAGCAATAGATTATCTTTTTTCATTGTTATTCTCCTTATTAAAAATTCACCTTTTTTCTTAATTAATAGCAGTTAAAATTCTACCCGCACTCCCAGTTGCGCAAGCATTTGCTCAAAATATCCAGGATCCCCTGCCCATAGCGTGGGCTCTCCATAATTTGCAGAATCACTGTTTCCAATGAAACCGGCCGCATTCTTGTTATTGAATATATTAAATATTTCCAGCATTGCTTCAATCCGATATTTCTTGTATTTGAAAGTGCGTGTTACTTTTATATCAATTTGATTGAACCATTCTCCCCTGTTTTCATTTACATGAGTATATGAAGCTGGAATATCATAATTAAAACCATCACTATTCAAATCAACCACGGTATAATTATTATAGGGAAACGCAGAATGCAGTTTCCCAAATATATTGAGTTGTATATCATAGGGCATTTTAAAAATACCAGCTATTGAAATTCTATGAAGTGCATCTGAATTAAGAGGACCTGTTTGGACAGTTGCTTTTGGATCGGTAAAATCTATGAGACAATCAACGCATGTTTGGGGTGAACCAGTTTTCCAGGTATCTGAACCAGCTAATATATTTCCTGTTACCTTTGAAATGTTATACAAGCCATATAACTGAAAATTATGTGAAAATTGCTTATTAATTCGCACATGTATTCCCTTGTATGCATAAAAACCGGCTGCGTACCATATCCGTGCAAAAGGAGAAATAGAAGGAAATCTTCTTGCATTTTGCTGCTGATCTAAACCATTAAACCTGAAAGCTATAAATTGATCATTTCCTTTTGAATAGACATAATCTGCCTCTAAAGTAATATCTTTCTTTAATTGGTATTC
>MFGW01000098.1:20467-21131 GCA_001780385.1 Candidatus Fischerbacteria bacterium RBG_13_37_8
ATTTGATCCGTATAAGGAACTTTGAACTCTGTACTTCCTATGTCGCGAACTACATAAAGAGGATCCGGTACCTGGTTCGGAGGCAACGGTTCCCCTATGCTCCAGAATGCCCCCCCAGGAGTGGTAATCCCATTTTCATTGTAGTTGAAATACTGTATATAATATTCCCCGAGAGCAGCCCTGGGATATAAATAATTCGAATTCAAATAAGGAAAATCATAATAGCGACCGTAACCACCCTTGATAATTGCTAAACCGTTTCCATGTATATCATAGGTAAAACCTATTCGCGGCTGAAAATTATTCATATCATTCTTTGCGACAGCGGCTTCTTTAAATATTTGCAGATAGTTTTCGGTATAGGTAGATTGAGCAGCGAGAACCTGGAAAATGGAAGATGTGGCTTGATCAAGTCCAAATCCGGTAACAATATCATACCGGAAGCCAAGATTTAATGTAAATCTATCGCTTATTCTCCAATCGTCATCAATATAAAAACTAATTTGATTATTCTTATTCGAAGCTGATAACTTACCCCTCATAATAATTATATTTGTTACCGGGGAATTGATGCTATTGCCCAACATGCTGTACTGTGGATTATCTATTCCTCCCATAAATGTCTTTTCAAGTACCGGTTCAAATATAAAATTGAAACCAGCTT
>MFGW01000098.1:21202-22017 GCA_001780385.1 Candidatus Fischerbacteria bacterium RBG_13_37_8
TTCGACTGCTGCGATGCTTCCGGATTTCTTCCTGATACTACTGAGTTTGGAAAAAGAATAGTACCGGCATCACTATTTGCTGAAACTTCATTATCAAAACGGGAATATTGAAAAATGAATTTATTAAGTAAATGAGGTTTGTAAATAAAAGTATGTCCCGCTAATAGTGAATTGGAGGTATTTTTTAATGTTGCCCACGCATCAGGCGTATAGTATGAAAATGCATTGTAAACATTACTCAAGTTTTGATAAGCGTATCGCATAACGAGATTTTGCTTTGCATTTAATATAGTTGTCACCTTTGCAAATAATTGCGTATTTCGAAAGGCCACATCATGAGGTCCGTCTTCCTCTGGAAAAATACCATAGGTATCGGTAACTACTTGGGAGGTTTGCTGCAATCGCTCAAGTGAGAGAAAGTAATGAGTTTTATCCTTTTTTATTGCGCCTCCAAGCGAACCGCCAAAATGTAACCTGCTGGAAGAAGGTTCATTTATATCAGCCTGTTTTTGTGCAAACGGCTGTTTACTGAAAGCATTATTTTGAAGAAGAAAGAAAAGAGATGCTCTATTTACGTTTGATCCAGATTTTGTTACGGTATTGATTATTGCACCAGTTGCCCTGCCATAAACAGCATTAAATCGTTGCGTGGAAACAGTATATTCCTGAATGGACTCCAGGTTTATCATCTGAACAGTACCGCCTTCCATATCATCGTTACTGTCACCTCCATCCACTGAAATCGCAACATTTCTTCCAGTTCCGCCATTAATGCTTGCTTCATGATAAAATGGTTTTGTCTTCGAATCAGCATT
>MFGW01000098.1:22044-26990 GCA_001780385.1 Candidatus Fischerbacteria bacterium RBG_13_37_8
ACTGGAAATAATAAATTGCCTGCCATTATTGGGAATTTCTTTGCTGTCTTTCTCATCTATTATTGTACTGACTTGAGATCCTGATTGATCAAATGGAATTAATTCTCCACTTGTATACACTTCTGTTTTTGCTTTAATTGTCAGCGAAAAATTTAAATTGGTGACAATTCCTGCATGCATTGTCAGTATATTAACAAGGTAAGGCGCATAATCCGCAGCCTGGCACTTTACCGAATAATTTCCCGCAGGAATTGCCAGAAGCTGGTAATATCCCCTGGCATCTGTGTTGATATTTCTGACATATCCTGTCTGCGGATTATTAATGGTAATTGAAGCCTCAAAAACAGCAATACCATCTTCATTCACTACCCTTCCTTCCAAGGTCCCCGTCGGCATTTGCGCATATATTGAACTACCTGCCAGCATATAAATGGCAAAGATTGTCAGCATGATAATTCTAGCCTTTTTAATTGACCTTTTCGTTTGAGTTTTTTTGATATTGATATACATTCTTATCCTCGCTGATTAATTGAAAGAATAATTTTACTCGAAAAATAAAAAATAGTAAATGGTTACATCGAAATGGGAGGTAAAGGTTTAGGTTTATTTTAACCTCTTGCTTAGCGCTTGCGTAAAAATAACTTGGTGTTTTTTGAGCAAGTGCTTAGTCTGAACCGTTTAATTCACATGCTGCAACTAATAATTCGACAGGATGCAGTACTTTTCTGCTTAATCCCAGTTCTAACTGCATCTTGCATGTGCCGCAATTGGTTACTATCTGCTCTGGATTAACTTCCCTTAGTGCAGTAAATAATTTGCTGCCAATCCTCATTGATACTTCAAAATTTTCCTTTTGCATGCCAAATGTTCCCGCCATGCCACAACACGTATCTTCATATGTACAAAACGTGATACCTGGTACCAATTTCAACATGTCTAGTACTTGATTTGATGATCCCTGAACCAGTAAATGACATGGCGTATGAAATGCGATTTTCATAGGTAATCTTTTATAACGGGGAGTACACTGTTTATCTTGATAGAGCTTATAAATATATTCATGAATATCATATATTCGATGAAAAATAAGCTCCTCAATTCTGCTATCCGCATAACGGAGATATTCCTTGCGTAAAGCTAAACCACAAGATGCTGAACTCACCACTATGTCACTGCCTTCCTCAATATAATGACATAATAATGCAAGGTTTTCTTTCATGACTTTTTCGATATCCTCATCACCCATCGTAAAAGCCGCTATGCCGCAACAAGCAATTGGCGGTATTTCAACGTGAATAGCATGTTTCTCAAGTAATGCAATACTTGCCTCCAGTTCATTCAAATTATGATACCTGGCATAACACCCGGGATAATAAATTACTTTCTTAATTCCTTCAAAAGTACTTTTATACTTATCAAAACTCCAAGACTGCACCCTTGGCAGATCCCTCCTGGCATCAATGCCAAAAAGCTTTTCAGCACAATACTTCGCTACTGAATTCGAAAGCAATTTATTTGTTAATACAGGTATCTTACTCCCTGTCTTCATTAATGATTCTTCATTCATAAGTACTATATTTGTTATGGTTTGTCCTTTCTTCAAAACATATGCCCTGCGGGCTTCTATGCAAATTCCTGAAATGTCTACACCAGAGGGACAGTATAACCAGCAAAGCTTGCAGTTGAAACATGAATCTATGAATTTTTTGTAAAGGCTATTTTCAAACCAACCGCTATCTAAATCCCCGGTTATTAAAGCACGCAACACAGTAGCTTTTGAACGTGGCGCTGCGGCTTCTTCCTGAACCTCCTCGTAAACAGGACAATATGATCGACACGTTCCACATCCATTACACCTGCTGATTTCATCCTCAGGAAGATTATCGAGAATTGCAGATATAATCCTTCCCTTGCCATAACGTAAATAATTTAAAAAACTATCCCCGGATTTGCCAAATACTTTCCCCGGATTTAATATCCCGTTCGGATCAAATAATTCTTTTATCTTCATCATGAGCTGAGATAATTTAGGATATTGCCTGTAAGTATGCTGTGCCCTGATTAAACCATCCCCATGTTCGCCGGAGATAGAGCCTCTTTTGCTGATAACAAAATCATATACTTCATCCATTACTTTATGAATAAAATTACCGTAGGAATTATTGTGTATATTAATTTCTGGATTAACATGAATATTTCCTTTCCCGGCATGTCCGAAAATTGCTGCATTGATATGATAGAATGAGAACAACTGCCTTAAAAATAATATATATTCAGGTAGGACTTTAAGTGAGACAGCGGTGTCTTCTATGAATTCAAGGGAATGTGTTTCTTTGAATGATCGCTTTAGAACAGGTGAAGCCATTTTTCTGATTTTCCACAGATTATTCTGTTCTGCCTCATCAAATGCTTTATAAAAAGAAATGCAGTCTGCGTTAATCATTTCTTTTTCTGAGCTTGCAATTTTTAGTATAACCTCAGTTTGTTCATTTTCCATAAATTCTATAATAAGCAATGCTTCGGCTTGATCAGAGAGTAGTTTTGCTCCGATAGGTGTTTCTTTTCTGAGGATATCAATAATTTTTTTATCGAGTAATTCCAGAGCTGAAGGTTCTAATGTTTTGCAGGCAAGAATTGCACTACCGCATTTTGTGATATCATCAAAAACAGCAATGGCAGCTCCTTTAGTTTTGGGGATGTCTTGTATGGAGAGTGTCGCTTCAGTAATGATACCAAGTGTTCCTTCTGAACCAGTTATCAGTTTCGTTAAGTCAATTCCGGAAGGTGTAATAGTTTCAAAGATATTATATCCTGAAGCATTACATAAAGTATCAGGTTTTTCTTCAATGATTGTATTATCAGCGTTTTGGAAGAGGGTGGCGATGGATTGAGCTAGGGAGTGAGGATAAGACGTTGTTAGGATTGAAGTTGCATTAGAGCACGATATTATTCCTGTTTCGAGCAGACTTGAATCTGAAAGTATTGCTTTAAGTTTAAAAACATGATCCTTGGTGCTTCCGTATTTAACAGAGTGAGGACCGCCTGAATTATTAGCAATCATGCCGCCAATAGTACAAAAATCACCGGAAGAAGGATCAGGCGGGAAGAACTTTTTATGAGCATGCAGTATTTTATTAAGTGCTGTGCAGGTAATACCTGGTTGAAGGCGTACCGTATTAGTTTCATGATTTAATTCAAGGATTTTATTCATATATTTGCTGAAGTCCAGGATCACACCGTTTAGCAGGGAGCCTCCGGTCATAGCGGTACCTGCACCTCTGGCAGCAAGTGGGATATTATGTTTTGAGCAAAGTTGTACTATCTTAATTACATCGTCAGTATTTTGGGGGTAGATGATGCAAAGCGGAATTTCTTGTAATATGCTCGCATCAATTGAGTACATAATTCGGTGCAAGTCATCGTCTAGGACTGTGCCCTTAATTGAGTGACGCATGTCATTGATAAATTTTTTCATGGATCCTGACGAAGATCGGTTGTTTTTCATTACTGTACCTGTGAATGATAGTATATGGTGCAATGAGCAAAATCATATCAGCTTTTCTAATTTAAATGAAAAATTATGTTTGTCAAGATCCACTTTCATTATGTTTGGGTATTCATCCCAGCAAGGCAATGCAAAATATTTCGTATCTTTAAGATTTAATTCAATATATTTATGAAAATGCCCGCTTATAACTGCATGTACATGAGGGGGTAATTTATTAATAAACTGATCTATTGCAGAATGAGGGATATTGTTTTTATATTTTATATTTATTTTTTTCATATTTTTTTCCAGCCACATGGCGCTTTTTTGTATAAAAGCAGCGGGCAGGCGCGATGCAACGGCAAAGAGGAATCTATTTTTGATGAAAGCGCGCCAGCAAAGGTATAAAAAATCTTTAGAATTAATTTTATCACCATGTAATATGAGGAGGCTCCCGTTGTATTTATAGCAATTCTGGGGAAATACCTCATGGAAATATTCATTGCAAAGTTGGGAAATAGAAAAATCTCTATTGCCCTCGACATAAATTATTTTTTTACGTGCAGTTTTTGCATTTTTAAAGCTGTTTAATAAATCTTTTTGCCATGGGGGCATTAGGTGCAGGCTGCCGATGAAAATATCAAATAAATCACCGGCAATGATAAGTTCCTGGGAGGGAGGAAGAGTTTCTATCAGGTTAATCAACAGGGAAATTTTCTTTTCTTCATGCTGTCTGATATGAAGATCGGAACAAACAAGAAAGGTGTTATTCATGTTGAAAAAAAATCGTTAAGATTTATTCAGATACTGAATAATTTTTTTCAGGGCAATGAGTACTTGATTTTTATTTGCTTCTAGGCCGATAAATTTAATACTGCATTTGAATTCACCATCGCGATCGACATATTTAAAATATCTCATTGAAGGAGTTTTCAGTTCTGATTTTTTTTCTTCTCTCATTTGTTCACGTTTTATTTCTTTTTTTGCGATGCGTTTAGCGAAGTCCCACATTTTCTGGGTGGAACCTGCTCGTGCGAGTTCAATAAGTACAGTAGCAGAATGTATGTCGGCTTGCCGACAAAAGTCTTTCAAATCATCTGGAATTGAGCAAATGGAGATAAGTTCAGTAACATAGGAGCGTGATTTTCCAGTAATTTTTGAAATCTGGTTATGGGTATAATTAAATTCGTCGGCAAGTCTTTTGAGGGCTTCTGCTTCTTCAAAAGAATCAAGGTCTTTTCTGTGTAGATTTTCTATCAGAGCAATTTCAAGCATTTCCTTATCATCGAGTTCTCTTTCGATACATGGTATTTCCTTTAAGCCGGCGATAAGTGAGGCGCGGTAGCGTCTTTCCCCGCAAATTATCTGGTACTTGCTTTGAAAGGGTCGTACAAGAAGTGGTTCAATGACTCCTTTTTCTCTGATTGATTGTGCCAATTCTTCAAGATTTCCAAAATCT
>MFGW01000098.1:26997-33417 GCA_001780385.1 Candidatus Fischerbacteria bacterium RBG_13_37_8
GCTGATAAGGATTCGAAACGAGCAGTTCGCTTTTTATTAATTTGCCTACGGCCCCACCTTTTTTCAACAATAATTCTTCGATGTAATGAGGTTCGTGTCTCATCTCAAGTGAGGAAGGTAATCCCTTCTTTTTATACACGTTTGAGTACCTCCTTCGCCAATTGCATATATTCCTCTGCCCCACTGGACTTGGGAGCAAATGTGAATATTGATTCTTTGTAGGCAGGGCTTTCTTCCAATCGTATGCTTTTAGATATTTTTGATTGAAAAACAAGTGACCCAAATACATTCTTCAGTTGCTTATAAATATCTTTAGATAATGTTGTTCGTTTATCAAATAGAGTAATTAATATTCCTATAATATTTAAGGATGGATTTGCCAAGGCTTTTACTTTTTCTATTGTTTCGAGCAAATCATCTGTACCTTCAAGGGCAAAATATGATGCCTGTACCGGTATGAGAATATAATCAGATGCAACTAATGCGTTTACCGTAAGCAATCCTAATGCCGGCGGTGTGTCAATAATAATATAATCATAGCCATCTTTGATTTCTTTGATTTTTTCCTTGAGACGATAATATGCATCTATTTCACCAATAAGTTTGCTTTCCAGTTTAGCAAGTGAAATCCTGCTTGGGATAAGAAATAGGGTATCTGAAGCAGTAGAATGTATAACATCTTTCATCTGAATTTTGGAATCTAACAGCACATCGTAAATATTACATACCTCACGATGTATATCGAGAAAAGTAAGTGATGCATTTGCCTGAGGATCCAGATCAATGAGCAAGGTTGTAATATTTAAAAGGGCTAATCCATACGCTAAATTAATAGCTGTGGTTGTTTTACCCACACCACCTTTTTGGTTGGTTATTGAAATAATACGAGTTTTTCTTTGCTCCATGTTAATATATTAAAGATTAAATTTTAGATTTTGTCAAGTGCAATTATGGAATAGGGAATGGGGAATGGAGGAATGAGTACCTGTAAAGGCTTTCTTTTCATTATACCGAAAAATAAAGGAAACAAAATTAAAGAAACATTTTTTTTTGCAATAACAAAGAAGATTTATTTGCAAATAAAATAATCCTGATATTTTTTGACTCTTTTGGTATTATGAGAAGAAAGTCTGTTACAGGTCCCTATTCCCCAATTGGTATGTCATGCAAAAAAATATTCTTCATGCATGCGCTTTGATAATTCTGATTACTTGCTCTGTCACCCGGAATGCCTTCTGTCTCTCATTTGAAGTAATTCTTATTACCTATACTTTATATTTTCCAAGTTCTTCCGGTCGAAGATTTTCCAACCATTTTTGAAGGCTTTCCTGATCTACTGCTTCCTTATTAATCTCGATACTTTTTGCCTTGTAGATTACTTCTTCCTCTACATAGATTGGTGTTCGCAACCGCAGTGCTAATGCAATTGCATCACTTGGTCTTGAATCAAAAGTATATATTTTGCCATTGACTTCCACAAAAATTAGCGCATAAAACGTGTTATCCTGAAGATCATTAACCAGTATTTTTTTTACCCTTGCATCAAGACCGTAGAGTACATTTTTGAGTAAATCATGAGTCATGGGACGAGGTGTAGGAATATTTTCCATTTGAAGGGCTATGGCATTTGCTTCAAAAAAACCAACCCAAATAGGTAGTGCCCTTTCGCCTTTTGTGTCAACGAGAATAATAATTGGCATATTACTGAGTGGGTCGAGCATTAAACCCTTAATTTTCATTTCTATTTCCATTATTATGCCTCCATGCCAATATAATTATTGACTCAGCAGTTAATAATAAAGTTTTCTTTGTTTTTAGTCAAGTAAAACCACCAAAATAGGTTAAGGTTAAGAAAAGCATGAGATTAAGGTTGAGGTTAAAGAAAAGACTTTGTTTATTTTAATCTCGACATTAACCTCTCTTCAGCCTCAATTCCTCCTTAACTTTAACCTTGGTCTATCTTAACCTTAACCTTTATGATTATATATGCCATTATTAGAAAAATGTGATCAGTCACTAGTGGATTCGCTACTATTTGAATACTCTCCCCTTAAAGAATTTGAATGTGCTTCGGTTATCAGGATTTCGATTAATTTCCCTAAAAGATCAGGTGAACCTTTAAAATTAACAACGACATTTTCTGTCGTTCTTCCTGTTAATTCAGAAGTGCTTCTTTTGCTTACTCCCTCTGCAAGAATTGTTTTCTTTTTTCCAATGAAATCTTTAAATTGCTGGATTTGTATCCCCCTTTGTAAAGATTGTAATTCATACAGACGCCTGTCCTTTATATCTTCGGCAATATCATCCTTATATCGTAATGCATGGGTATTAGGTCGGGGCGAATATTTAAAGGAATACATCATGAGAAAACGCGCCTTTTGAACAAGATCAAGTGTCAGTTGAAAATCATTTTCTGTTTCACCTGGAAAACCTACTATGATATCTGTGGAAAGCGCTATGTAAGGAATGTACTTTCTTACCATGCCAATTATTTCTAAATATTCTTCCCTGGAATATCCTCTCCGCATCCTTTTCAGAATAGTGCTGGAACCAGATTGAACAGGCAAATGCAAGTAAGAACAAATTTTTGTATTATCATGCATTACTTTAACAATACGATTATCAAAATCTTTTGGATACGAAGTGACAAACCGGATTCTTTTGAATGCTTTTATTATGCTTACTGCTTCTAAAATATCGGCAAAAGTATACGCAGCATTTCTATATGAATTAACATTTTGTCCAAGCAGACAAATTTCCTGATAACCTTTATCAGCGAGGCTGTTTGCTTCATCGATAATGGCATTAAATGACCGGTAAATTTCTCTTCCCCTGGTAAATGGAACTACGCAGAATGAGCAAAATTTATTACATCCCTCCATTATGGTAAGATAGGCTTTATAAGGAGATTCCCTATCAATAAAAGGTATTTCGAAAGCAGGTTCTTGTTTAGGTTGGGAGATTGCTATGCATTGGCTTCGCTTTTCTATAACCTGCTGAATGCAGCCAGGTAACTGTGCAATATTCTTTGGACCAATCACTATATCAACAATATTACTTTTTGCAAGCAAAGATTCTTTTTCTTGTTGCGCAACACAACCGCAAATTGCTACGATAAGATCCTTTTTCTTCATCTTTATTTTGCCAATACGACCAATTTCAGTATGTACTTTATGCTCTGCTTTTTCTCGAACACTGCAGGTATTTAAGATAATGATGTCGGCTTCCTGGATAGAAAATGCTTTCTCATATCCTGCCATTTGAAGGATGCCGCTAATCTTTTCAGAATCATGAACATTCATTTGACAGCCATAAGTGTGAATAAACATTTTTTTGATTTGTTGTTTCATTGTATATAGAGGTTAATTTTTTCAGATTTGTTTGCTTGGTTTTCTTTCGACCCGCATTATATACTTAAAGTCTTACTTTATGTATGAGGCGAAGAAGGAGTACCGATCTTCTTTTCTTGAATAATTGCTGAAGGAGAAGGTTGTTTCTGTTGTAATCCAAAAAGACGCATAATAATGCCCGATAGCAAATAAATAGTTGCTAAACTGATAAGGGCTATCTGAGAAAATGTTAGAATTGATGCAATAATTACTGCTATAGCGATAATATAGAAGTATGATTTTTGACTGCGAAGGTTGATAGATTTAAAGCTGAAATATTTAATTTTGCTTACCATAAGAAATGATAAAATGATAAGCAGTACAATAGCAGTTAATGAAGCATAGCTAGCCTTTAAAGGTTGTGGATAATAATGAACAAGGGCTGCAATGACTCCGGCAGAAGCAGGTGTTGGTAATCCAATGAAGAATCGTTTATCAGTTAATGTGGAAATGATATTAAATTTTGCCAATCTGACGGCGCTGCACATTAAAAACAGGAATGCGGCCAAGAAACCTGCTTTAGAATAGTAGCCCCCATAATAGGGATGAAATGCCCAATAGTAAATAAGAATGGAAGGTGCTACTCCAAAAGCAATGATATCTGCTAAGGAATCAAGCTGCAGTCCTATTTCAGTGTGTGCATTTAATGCACGGGCTATTCTGCCATCCAGGCCGTCTAATATAATTGAAAAACCAATATATAGTGCAGCCCTCGAGAGTTTTCCTTCGACAGAAGATGCAATAGAAAAAAATGCACAATACATGCTTGCAATGGTAAATAATGAAGGAAATAAAAAAACAGATTGGCTGAGATGTTTTTTTCCTTTTTTCACTATATTAATTTTCTTCATTCCATACTCCTAAAATTGAAATACCAGCATGTACTTTATCTTTCACTTTTACCTGTAAAGTTATCTTTGCAGGGAACTCCAGTTCTGTTCTTGAACCTAAAATTATCATGCCTATCTTTTCACCAGTTATTATAGTATCTCCTGTTTGTTTCCAGAAAAGAATTCGTCTGGCAAGTATCCCGGCTATCTGCTTGAGAATAATATTGCCATGTTCATTTTCTATGAAAATAACATTTTGTTCATTCTGGCCAGTGGCTAATTGATTAAAAGCTGCATAAAATTTGCCTCTTTTGTATTGTACATCTTTTATCAGTCCCCTTAAAGGAGCTCTGTTGATATGAACATCAAAAATCGAGAGAAAAATGCTAATCCTGAGATAGTTCTGACCATCTTTTTCATACTCTTCAATACCTACTATTTTTCCATCAGCAGGAGAAATTATCTGATTGTCCTTAGCTGTGATTTCTCTTTTTGGATCACGAAAAAAATAAAAAATAAAACAGATAAACAATAAAAAAACTAAACTGCCAATAAGTAATTTGATAAAATAGAAAAAAATTGCAAGCACTCCACCTGCAATAAGAAATGGAACTGCTAATTTATTCAAAGAGTGTTCCTCAATGATTCTGATTTTCTAAATTTTGCTGATAAACTCTTATCCTTTGATAAATTTTGTCTTTTATACCAAGTTTCATTTTCTTAATTTCTACTTCCCTGATACGTTCTTCTTCGGTTAAATATTTCTTTTCATCAAAGAATTTGAGTTTTTCTTCGCATTGCTGATGCTCATGTATTAATTCATTAAACTCCTGGTCTTCCGCCATTAATTTCTTTTTGACGGTTTCCTCATCCATTTTTTTCATGGGCCCTTACGCTCCTCTATTTTATATGATTCATATATTAATATATATTATAACAATTATTTTTGCCATAGTGAATCCCTGAAAACAAGAAAAAACTTAAAATATTTTCTAATGGATGCAAATTTCCCCCCTCAGAAAAACTATCCATATAATTAAAGTTATACTTGAATAACATGGTGTTATATAAGTACCTGTAATAGCTTTATACTATTTTTTACCTCGGCTACCATCAAATACCCATCTTCATTGTTATCGATATAATATCGCTTGAGAAGCGAAGTAATTTGAAAACCCGCTTTCTTATATAGTCTAATAGCTGAATCATTGGATACACGCACCTCTAGCTTTATCGTTTCTATACTTAATCTATCGCCGAAATACATGCAGAATTGCAAAAATGATGCTCCATATCCTTTGTTTCTATAACGCGGTTCTATTGCAAAATTAGCCATATGAAGTATGTTTTTTTCCTTCCATAAATCGGTATAACCTAAGATGATTTCTTCATATCTTACCTGATGCAGCATAATCAGAAGAAAAGCATTTTTATTTACATGCAATTCATGAATAAAATAAAATTTTGACCATGGTGCTGAAAATGAAGCTCTTTCAATTCTTAAGATAATGTCTAAATCCTCTTCTCTCATAAAACGGAAAAACAATTCCGGTTTCTTTAATGAATCAATAATAATATAATCGCTGAATTTATTTGAGCTCAGCATCTGCTCTCCTTATGTATAGGGCATCTAATGCTGCAATTGAAATTTGTTCACCCTTTCCTTCAAACGTCATTTCAAGCATTGTTTTAGCAAGCAAAGTTTCTCCTGCTTCAATTTTATTAAAACCGAGGATTGAAAGGGTGTCCCGATATTTAATGGCACCTGATCCAACAAGGATAATGCGATTTAATTGTTTGCCTGTGTAATTCAGAATTTCTTTGGGTGACAGTACCAGGCATTCTGAGAGGGGTTTCAGTGAATGTGCTCTCTTTTCGAAATATCTGAAATATACTTCATTTCTTCCTGCATCAACCAGACTGCCTATAAAGTTACCCCTTTTTTTACAAGCATATGCAAGAAGTGAATTAGTATCGTATGTTATTATTTTAATTTTCAAAGGAAGAGCTACTCCTTTCACTACGCTTAGTCCTATTCTTAGACCTGTAAAAGAGCCCGGACCTCGATTTATTGCAATGGCAGCGCAATTTTCAATTGAAAGCTGCAACTGTTCCAACAAAAATTGAATACCTGCCAATAAACGTTGTGTATGACTGAGTTTTGTTTGTACGGCCAGCAAGCCCACTATGCGCTCCTGCAA
>MFGW01000098.1:33423-36136 GCA_001780385.1 Candidatus Fischerbacteria bacterium RBG_13_37_8
TGCAATACTACCCCCTATGTGATGCGTATCTATTGCTAACATAAAAGATGAATCGCTCATTCGTGTTTTCTTCATCATATCTTGTAATCGATATATTATTTTATTATACTTGTAAACAACAAAAAGATAAATATCAAGAACATATTATGCAAACACCAATGTTACAGCAATACTTGAAGATAAAAAAAAGTCACCCTGATGCCATACTTTTTTTCCGCATGGGAGATTTCTACGAAATGTTTTATGAGGATGCAAAAATTGCCTCCAAAATCCTTGAAATAGTGTTAACTTCCCGAAACAAAAACAAGGAAGAAAGTGTTCCTATGTGCGGAGTTCCTTGGCATTCAGCCGAGAATTATATTGCACGTTTAATAAGAAAAGGATTAAAAGTCGCGATTTGTGAACAAATGGAAGATGCTTCCCTGGCTAAAGGTTTAGTGAAACGGGAAGTCATTAAAGTCTATACTCCATCAACTTTTCAAGAAAATGATCTTTCCATTGTAACTGAACAATATTTGCTCAGTATCTTTACAACAAAAAGTAAAGCTGGTATTGCACTTGTTGAACCAACAACAGGTGAAATGCGAGCTGCTGAATTGAGCATTGATGAACTGAAAATTAAAATAATGGATCTTTTTTCCATGTTTGCTATTTATGAAGTCATTTATCCGCTTTCTCATTCTCTCAGTCTTCTCTTGCCACCTTCTATTGAAGTATCCTCGACTGCCATTCCAGATTGGATTTTTGACTATGACTATGCGATGAACACACTTATGGAACATTTTAAAACTGTCAGCTTACAGCAATATGGTTTGGAAAAACATTCTTCATCTGTTTCAGCTTGCGGAGCTGCAATTCATTATTTAAAAGAAATTCAAAAATCCGATTTGCCACATATACATTCGCTTAAATACATGGATTTCAGTGAAATGCTTATTCTTGATTCTGTTACTATACGGAATCTTGAATTAGTAAGATGCCTGGCAACTGGTTCAAAAGATTCTTCATTGTATGGCATTCTTGATAATACATGTACGCCGGGCGGATCACGCATGTTGAAAAGCTGGATACTTCATCCGTTACTTAATAAAAAAGAAATTGAATTCCGCTATAATGCTATCGAAGAATTTAATAATGCTACTATTGCTCGTGGAAATCTTCGAAATCTATTAAAAAATATTGTCGATCTGGATCGAATATGCAGTAAAATAAGTGTTTCAAGCATCAATCCGCGAGAACTTCTCTTGTTAGGCAATGTACTCAATGTCATCCCTAATATTAAAGTATTGCTTCATGATTTAAAATCTAAAATGGTAGCTGAGTTGAACGAAGAAATGGATGAATGCAGTGAAGTGCGTGAACTCATTACAAAATCTATCAAGGATAATCCGTCTATTGTTATCAGGGAAGGCGGAATTATTAAGAATGGATATAACCAGGAACTTGATGAATTAAGGAGCATGATTCGCAGCAGCAAGGACTACATTGCAAACCTGGAGCAACAAGAGAGAAAACGCACATCCATTAATAATCTGAAAATTGGTTTTAACAAAGTATTCGGCTACTATTTTGAAATAACGAAAAGCAACCTTTCTAATATTCCTCCGGATTATGAAAGGAAACAGACGCTAGTCAACGCCGAGCGATTTGTTACTCCCCTGCTGAAGGAATATGAAGCCAAAGTATTAGGAGGGGAAGAAAAGCTTATCGAGTTAGAATATAAGCTGTATTGCGATATTCGAAATATAATAAAAGCATACTTGAATACATTGCAAAAAATTTCGCATGCACTTTCCACTATTGATGTTATTGCTGCATTATCAGAGGCTGCCTGTCGATTCAAATATTGCAGACCGCAGTTGAATTCCGGGATGAATATTTCAATTATAGGAGGAAGACATCCTGTTATTGAAAGATTGCAATTAGAACAATTCATTCCAAATGATGCTTATCTTGATAATGAAAGCAATCAAATCTTAATAATAACCGGGCCAAACATGGGTGGAAAATCTACTTATCTCAGGCAGGTTGCACTTATATGCCTGATGGCTCATATTGGCAGTTTTGTTCCTGCTGATAGAGCCGAGATATGTCTTATTGATAAAATATTTACACGCGTGGGAGCTTCGGATAATTTAGTGCAGGGGCAATCAACGTTCATGGTTGAAATGATAGAATCTTCAAATATTTTAAATAATGCAACGCCGAGAAGCTTGATTATTCTTGATGAAATTGGGCGTGGCACCAGTACTTTTGACGGAATGGCAATTGCCTGGTCGATGATTGAATATTTGCATAACAATCTCAAGGTAGCAGCAAAAACTCTCTTTGCCACTCATTTTCATGAACTAACAAGTCTTTCATCCTTTTTACCGCGTGTGAAAAATTATTCAATTGCAGTCAAAGAATGGAATGACCAGATTATTTTTCTGCGAAAAATAGTTGAAGGACCTTCCGATAGAAGTTATGGTGTGCAAGTAGCTCGTCTGGCAGGTTTACCTGATATTCTTATAAAGCGTTCAAAAGAAATATTATCAATGTTAGAACGCGAGAAAACAGAAATTCAAACAATGGCAAATAGTGAACCATGCACCCAGCAAGATGAAGTAAGTAAATTGAAAGAGAGCCGTTACCAGGATTTAATAAATAATCTTAATGCCGTTGATATAAATACATTAACGCCGCTTGAAGCATTTTCAATTCTTGCTCAATT
>MFGW01000098.1:36179-36504 GCA_001780385.1 Candidatus Fischerbacteria bacterium RBG_13_37_8
AGTATGAAAGCTGATCTTGCCGGTCAATTATTTTTTCTTGGCATAAAGGGTCCCTCTATAGATTCTGAAACAAGAAAGCTGCTTTCGCATATTCAGCCTGGTGGCATTATTCTTTTCAATCGCAACATAGAATCGATAGAGCAATTGCGTTCCTTGATACAAGAAATTGATTCATATTTCAAGATACCGCCATTTATCGCAATTGATCAGGAAGGAGGCAAAGTACAACGGCTACGAGGTATAGTACCTGAAATTCCTTCGCCGTTGGCAATGATAAATTATTGTAAAACTGAGCAACTGCAAAAATTACACTATACGCTTGCCA
>MFGW01000098.1:36524-39004 GCA_001780385.1 Candidatus Fischerbacteria bacterium RBG_13_37_8
ATTAATCTTAATTTTTATCCTGTTGTAGATCTTTATTATGAGCATAAAAATAATTTGTTGGATGAACGTTGTCTTTCAGCAGATGCAAAATCGGTTACCTACTATGCAGGGAAGATTGCCGCAGCATATAAAAAAGCTCATATTTTTTATTGTTTCAAGCATTTTCCTGGATTAGGTTCTACTAATGTAGACTCACACGAAGCTTTGCCTGTTTGTTCCTTGTCAATTGATCATTTATGGAAACATGATCTTTTACCGTATCGTTTGCTTATTGATAGCATTCCGATGATTATGATAGCTCATTGCACATATGACATGATCACTGCAGACAGGATATCGTCACTTTCGCCAGCAATTATTAAGCAATTACTTATAGATACCTTAGGTTATGAAGGACTTATCGTAACTGATGATTTGGAGATGAAAGCAGTGATTAATTCTATTGCTATTGATGATGCATGTATACGAGCGATAAGGGCAGGATGTAATTTAGTAATGATATGTCACAGTTATGATATTATGTGGAAAGCATGGTATCGGATTCATAAGGAAACGCAGGAGAATAATGCTTTTTTGCAGATCGTACAGAAAAAGGTATTACACACGTTATATCACAAAGCTAAAAGAACAGTTGTGGAGATTGACAGGGAAGATTTTCTAAGGAATGTTGAGACGTTGCATCGGCTTTGTTCGGAGATAATCCAGTAAGATCAAAAAGGTGTAGGTCGGCATGCCGACACGATAAAGTATTACAGCCTGGATTTCGGGCTGAGGGGCAAGAAAATAGGCTCTCCTGTCAGGTCATTTTCATCAATATAGAATTCGGTGTCAAAAGCAGATTTTATTCTCTCATAGGTAAATACTTCTTTCGGAATGCCTGTACAGAGAACCGAACCTTTTTTCAGCATTACAATTTTTTTGCAATACATTGCTGCGAGATTTAAATCATGCATTGAAGCAATGACAGTAACGGATTCCTCGCTGTTCAATTTTTTGATGATATTCATGATTTGAATTACATGCTTAATATCAAGAAATGTAGTAGGTTCATCAAGGATCATTATTTCAGTTTTTTGAGCTATTAATTTGGCAATATATACCAGTTGTTTTTCTCCGCCGCTTAATTCCTGGATAGTTCTGTCAGAAAGATGATCTATTTCTGCAATTTTCATTGCCATTTGTGTCTCTGAGATATCTTGCTGATTTTCAAAAAAACGGTCATAAAAATAAGGAATTCTACCAAGCATGACAACCTGATGTACTTTGATATCATGAAAAGGATGATAATCCTGAGGCAAAAAACTAATAATTTTTGCAAGTTCCTGTTTATCGAATTGCGAGAGAGCTTTCTGCTTGAGAAGTACTTCTCCTTTTGCAGGAGTAAGTATTCCGGAAATTATTTTTAAAAGTGTTGATTTGCCGGAACCATTAGGACCTATTAGACCTAAGAAATCACCCTGTTCTATTTCAAGATTGATAGAAGTAAGAACGGTAGTATGTTTATAGCTGAAATCTAAATTTTCAATTTGAATAATAGCTGAAGTATGCATTATTTTTATATGGCGGAGAGGGTGGGATTCGAACCCACGTGGCCCCGTGAAGAGCCAATCCGCTTTCGAGGCGGACCCGTTATGACCACTTCGGTACCTCTCCTTTCTGCTATTGTATATAAAATTAGCATTAGAAGCAAGGGGAATAGGGACTAGGGACTGGGGAATGGGGATTAGGGACTGGGGACTAGGGAATGGGGATTAGGGACTAGGGATTAGGGACTGGGGATTAGGGACTGGGGACCTGTAACAAGTTTTCTTCTCATAATCCCAAACCAGTCAAAAAATATTAGTCATTTTTTCACAAGTAAAATTTCTTTGTTCTCGAAAAGAACATGTTTTTGCAATTTAGTATGCTTTCTTTTGCGCAATAATGAGAAAAAAGTTCTTACATGTCCCTATTCCCCAGTCCCTATTCCCCAGTCCCCAGTCCCTAATCCCTATTCCCCATTCCCTAGTCCCTAATCCCCATTCCCTAGTCTTTGAATACTTGTAAGTTGATGTATTGCAATTTATGAGAAGTTTTATTATAGTATGCTATTATCTTTGGAGGCAATAATGGCTAAAGATATCGTCTTGCTTATTGCACGAATCTGCATAGTGTTCGTTTTCTTGAAAGCAGGATTTGATAAAATTTTTAATTACCCAGATACCCTTGCATATATGCAAAATTATCATATACCACTTACCCAAATTCTTTTACTTATAACTATTATTATAGAAATTACCTGCTCTTTTTTATTGATATTAGGATTTAAATCAAAATATAATGCAATAATACTTATTGTTTTTCTTATATTAGTGACACCTGTTTTTCATAATGTGTTTAGTACACCTAACCAGATGATTCATCTGCTGAAAAATATTTCAATCATAGGCGGATTGCTCTTTATCATGATTGTCGGTCCTGGAAAATTAAGTTTGGACAGA
>MFGW01000098.1:39097-39217 GCA_001780385.1 Candidatus Fischerbacteria bacterium RBG_13_37_8
TCAATAGTAAAGAAAAAATTTTTGGAGGATAGATATGGATTGGGGATTAAGAAATAGGCTTAATACTATTATAAAACCGGAAGATAATCGAACTGTAATGTTAGCATTTGATCATGGATA
>MFGW01000098.1:39227-40019 GCA_001780385.1 Candidatus Fischerbacteria bacterium RBG_13_37_8
TGCGAGTGCTGTTGCATTCTCTATATATGTAGGAGCTCCATATGAACATCAGACATTGGTGAATTTTGCACGGTTAATAGATGAAGCACAGGATTTTAATATGCCCGTTCTGGCGGTAACTGCCGTTGGAAAAGAATTGGAAAAGAGAGATGCGAAATTTTTATCATTAGCTTGCAGAATAGCCGCTGAATTAGGAGCACATTTTGTCAAGACATATTATTGCGAGGATTTTGAAAAAGTAGTCAATACCTGCCCTGTTCCCATTGTAATTGCAGGTGGCCCCAAATTAGCCACTGAACATGATGTTTTTATGCTTGCCTTTAATGCTCTCCAGGAAGGAGCATGTGGAGTTGATATGGGACGAAATATTTGGCAATCAGAATACCCGGTTCCTATGATACGTGCTTTGAGAAGTATCATTCATGAAAAAGCTTCGGTCAAAGAAGCATATGAATTATTTAAATCGTTGAAAGAGAAAGCCTGATAAATGGAGTAAAATTTGAAAGCTGCAATTTATTATTCAAATAGTGATATTAGAATAGAAGAAAAACAAATTCCACAAATATCTGACACGGAGGCATTAGTTAAAATCTTTGCCAGCGGCGTTTGTGGTAGTGATGTTATGGAATGGTACCGTTTAAAAAAAGCACCTCTTATACTCGGACATGAAGTAGCAGGTCAGGTGGTAAAAACAGGAAGCAAAGTAACTAATTGCAAAATAGGAGACAGGGTTGCGATAGCACATCATGTACCCTGCAATACTTGCTATCATTGCCTGAGAGGACATCATAC
>MFGW01000099.1:0-1669 GCA_001780385.1 Candidatus Fischerbacteria bacterium RBG_13_37_8
GTCCCGTTATTTATTTCTCCCTGAAAGTGCTTGAATGATAATTGGTGCTTGTATTGCGTATGAGAAAATACTATATTATAATTTACATATATTTCAGGAAACTATTGAATCGTTCTTTCGAAATAGTATGGATGTATTAAAAAAGTTGCCAGCCGAGGAGGTGAGCCTACATTGAATAGAAGAACAGGGATTGTATTATTTTTGCTTGGTATTTTCGTGATAAGTAGTATTATTTCATGCACATACAGGATAGTGGAGAGAGCAAAGATGGATATGCCGGAATCACCGGCGGCAGTATGGAAGACGACAGAGGCACCTAAGAAGGTCCTGAAAAAAATTACGGTTGCCGAGATACCGGCAGATTTACTTGCATCGAAGCAAAACTGGACGCTGGTAAATCTTATAGACCTTGCATTACGGAATAATCCAGATACTAAAGCATCGTGGTATGCTGCACGTTCAGCCGCAGCGGATTATGGTAGTAAACGGGGAACATATTACCCGGATGCGACATTTGACTTTAATGTATTACGATTAAAGGGCTCAGCAGTTGGAGGGCAGTTTAATTATACGCAGACCAGTTATACTCCTACGCTAAGCATCTATTGGCTTGTGTTTGATTTTGGCGGCAGAGAAGCTGAAATTCAGGAGACCAGACAGGCATTGATAGCAGCAAATTATGCGCATAATGCAGTTATACAGCAAGTTATTCTGCAAGTGGAACAAGCGTATTATAGTTATTTGTATGCTAAGGCGCTGGTTGAAGCAGAAGAGATTAATTTAAAAGGTACGCAGGCCAACTTTGATGCAGCACAGCAGCGTTTCAAAGCAGGAGTAGCTACTATTGCAGATGTTCTGCAGGCAAAAACAGCGGTGTCGCAAGCACAATTAGCCCTTGACAGTGCAAGAGGTCAGATACAGATAATACGCGGCGTGCTTGCCAGTGCAGTGGGTTTGCCGGCAACTACGCCTTATGATATTGAAGATATACTTCCGGAAAATATTTCTTTAGATCAAACTTCAGCTAGTATCGAGGTGCTCATTGATGAAGCATTCGCCAGGAGACCTGACCTGGCGGAATTACGTGCGCGTGCTGTAAAATCGGAAGCGCATATAAAAAATGTGAAATCAAAGGGTTTGCCATTGATTACTGCGAGTGGAAGTATTTCCCGCGTTTTTTATGAAAACAATCCAGTGCGAAGCAATAATTATTCAGGTAGTCTTTTATTTCGTGTTCCTGTATTCACTGGTTTTTCGCAGGGATATGATGAAGTGAAAGCGCGTGCGGATGCAGAAGTACTCGACGCACAGTTGAGCAAGATGGAACAGGAAGTGGTTCTGCAGGTATGGACAAGTTATTATAATCTTAAAACAGCAGAACAGAGGATACGATCGAGCCAGGATTTACTTGAAAGTGCAGAAAAAAATCACCAGGTAGCACTTGAACGGTACAAGGCGGGAGTGGGCACTTTCCTGGATTTATTAGCAGCACAAAGTGCTTTAGAGAATGCACGTGCTCAGCATGTATTAGCTCGTACTGATTGGTTCTTATCGTTAGTCCAGTTGGCATATGATACCGGGACTCTTGAAATTTCCACAGATTCGAAAGAGTCCGGAACTGCGCTTCAAACACCTCAGGGAGGTAATCAATAATGAAAAGTTGTGTTTA
>MFGW01000099.1:1680-2476 GCA_001780385.1 Candidatus Fischerbacteria bacterium RBG_13_37_8
TACTTATTGCAGGAGCTATACTAATATTAACAGGTTGTTCAAAGGATGATGGAACTGGTGGTAAGCGTGAGATGGTAATTCCTGTACTCATGAGCGAGGTTATTCAGAAATCCACGCCACTGCAGATAGCTGCAATAGGTATTGTCGAGGCTTATACGACTGTATTAGTAAAAGCACAGGTTGGCGGTCAATTGGAAAAAGTACATTTCCAGGAAGGCGAGGAAGTGCAAAAGGATGCGATTTTATTTACTTTAGACCCGGAGCCGTTTGAAGCTGCATTAAGAAAAGCACAAGCTGCGCTGGCACGTGATCAAGTTCTTGCAAAAAAAGCTGAAGATGACGTGATCCGCTATGCTGATCTTGCAAAGAAAGAATACGTGACCAGGGAACAATATGAGCAAATAGTAGCAAATGCTGATGCACTTAAGGAAACGATCAAGGCAGGTGAAGCAGCAGTTGAGAGTGCATTTATCGATTTATCGCGCTGTACTATTCATGCTCCAATAAGCGGTAGAACAGGAGAAGTACAGCAAAAATCGGGCAACATCATAAAAGCAAATGATGATAAGCCAATGGTCATCATTCACAAGATACATCCTATTTATGTGAAGTTTGCAATTCCTGAACAGGATTTACCGAAAATAAAGAAGTATATGCGCGAGAAGGAATTACCGGTGGAAGCAGTGATTCCGGAACATGACAATGAACCTGAAAAGGGGAAGTTATTTTTTGTTGATAATGCCGTGGATAGTACAACTGGAACTATTCAATTGAAAGCAGTTTTTGATAATAAAGA
>MFGW01000099.1:2505-8092 GCA_001780385.1 Candidatus Fischerbacteria bacterium RBG_13_37_8
ATGTTATTCTTACATTAGCGATTGAAGACAACACGTTGGTAATTCCAGCGCATGCTATACAGACAAGTCAGGATGGTGATTTTGTTTTTGTAATAAAGGCAGATAATACGGTGGAATCACGCCTCATAAAAGTAGGGAGAAGACTTAATGGAGAGACAGTAGTGGAAGAAGGATTAAAACCGGGTGAAAAAATAGTAACGGATGGACTATTGCAGTTGGTTCCAGGAACCAAGGTTACCATAAAAGAAGCAGGTGGTTCTGGAGGTCAGGTGCAATGAACATAGGGGAAATTTTTATACGGCGTCCTGTCATGACAACGCTGATAATGTTTGGAATCCTGCTCTTTGGTTTTATGGGATACCGTCGCCTGCCGGTAAGTGATTTACCGAATGTGGATTTTCCGACAGTTTCAGTATCTGCGTCATTGCCCGGTGCCAGTCCGGAAACTATGGCATCATCTGTCGCTACGCCGCTGGAACGTCAATTTTCTACAATAGCAGGCATTGATTCAATGACATCTGTAAGTCAGATTGGCAATACCCGTATTACCATTCAATTTGCACTGGACCGTGACCTTGATGCCGCGGCACAGGATGTTCAAGCAGCAATAGCCCGTGTTCAGAGACGTCTGCCTCGGGATATGCCTTCTCCGCCTACCTACCAGAAAGTGAATCCTGCTGATCAACCTATATTATACATTGCACTTAATTCTCCGACATTGCCAATGTCAACAGTGAATGAATATGGCGAAACAGTGCTTGCACAGCGTATCTCAATGGTAAGTGGTGTTGCACAGGTAATGGTTTACGGGACAAAAAAATATGCCGTTCGCATACGATTAAATCCCAAGGCGCTTGCAAGCCGCCAGATAGGAATAGACCAGGTCGCATCTGCAGTGGTAGGAAGTAATGTGAATCTACCCTCTGGAATGCTTGATGGACCAAACCAGACATACACTGTTCAAGCTAAGGGGCAATTGACTGACGCTTCGCAATATCGTCCAATTATTGTCGAATATCGCAATGGTTCACCGGTGCGACTCGATGAATTAGGTGAAGTTCTGGATAGCGTTGAAGATGATAAAACCGCTGCTTTCTATGTTGATAGCAGTGGCTCGCATCCTGCAATTATTCTTGCTGTCCAACGACAACCGGGAACTAATACGGTACAGGTTGCTACCGATATAAAAAAGATCTTCCCTTCGCTTAAAGCATTTCTTCCCGCTTCTGTTGAAATGAACACCCTCTACGACAGGTCTCTTTCAATTAAAGATTCGGTCGATGATGTGAAATTTACCCTTCTGCTGACACTCTTTCTCGTTATTCTTGTTATATTCCTGTTCTTGAGAAATATCAATGCTACTATTATCCCATCCCTTGCCCTGCCTATGTCTATCGTCGGTACCTTTGCAATTATGTATCTCTTTAATTACAGCCTCGATAATCTTTCTCTCATGGCACTAACACTGTCTATAGGTTTTCTTGTCGATGATGCTATTGTCATGCTTGAAAATATAGTCCGGCATGTTGAAATGGGCGAAGGTGTCTTTGAAGCAGCGTTAAAAGGATCAAAAGAAATTGGATTTACTATTGTATCCATGACCTTATCGCTGGCAGCAGTTTTTATTCCTGTTTTGTTCATGGGGGGTATTGTAGGACGTTTATTTAATGAATTTGCCGTGACTATAGTAACTGCTGTACTCATTTCCGGTATAGTTTCTCTGACTTTGACTCCAATGCTTTCCAGCCGCTGGCTTAAACCAATCGCTCATGTGCCTCATGGAAAATGGTACAATGCTTCCGAGAATTTTTTTAAGGGGATGCTTCATGTCTACGATGTAAGCTTGAAATGGACATTAAATAACCGCCTCAAGACACTGTTTTTTGCTACAATTGTGCTTATTATAATGGGTTATTTATTCGTTATTATTCCAAAAGGATTCATTCCAAGCCAGGATACAGGAATGATAATCGCATATACGCAAGCAGTTGAAGGTATTTCCAGTGAATCAATGCGGAAACACCAGAAACAAGTTGATCTTATAATTCAGAACAATCCCAACGTGGATTCGTTTATGTCTAATTCAGGTGGTAGAGGCGGTTTCACCGGCAGTAATTCCGGAATCCTGTTTCTCCGGTTAAAGGAACGCTCTCAGAGGGAACTTAGTGCAGATCAGGTGATTGATCAATTGCGTCCTGCAGTATCTTCAATACCAGGCTTGCGTGTCTTTTTGCAAAACCCCCCTCTTATTCGTATCGGTGGTTCTTTTACAAGAGCACTTTATCAATATTCACTGCAATGTCCGGATTTTGAGCCTCTCTATAAATACGGTCCTGCTCTTGAAGCAAAAATGAAAGAAATACCCATTATTCAGGATGTGAATAGCGATTTGCAGATAAAAAATCCACAGGTTGATATAAAAGTGGATCGTGATAAAGCCTCAGCGCTTGGAGTATCAGTCTTTAAAGTTGAGGATTCACTCTATTACGCCTATGGACAGCGCCAGGTATCTACTATTTTCACACCAACAAATGAATATTCAGTGCTGATGGAATTACTTCCCGAATATCAGCGGGATCCTGCTGCACTTTCATTACTCTACGTTAGCTCAGTGAATAATGCACTTGTTCCGCTTGCATCGCTTGCCAGTATTGTCCCGACCGTCGGTCCATTATCAATTAATCATGTGGGTCAATTGCCCTCTGTAACTATTTCTTTCAATACCAAACCGGGTGTATCCCTGAGCGAGGCAACTGCTGAAGTTGAAAAAGCAGCTCGAGATATATTGCCTTTAACGATTGCTACTTCATTTCAGGGTGCGGCACAGGCATTTCAATCATCTGTTTCTGATATGGGATTATTACTGATCATGGCTATCCTGGTTATTTATATAATACTCGGAATTCTGTATGAAAGCTTCATTCATCCACTGACCATACTTTCCGGATTGCCATCGGCAGCATTCGGAGCTTTAGTAACTTTGCTGATCTTTAAAGTTGAATTAAACCTCTTTTCATTTATCGGCATTATCATGCTCATAGGCATTGTGAAAAAAAATGCAATCATGATGATAGACTTTGCACTCGATGCACAACGGAAACAGCATAAACCAGCGCAAGAGGCAATTTATCAGGCTTGCCTGATACGCTTCAGACCTATCATGATGACCACGATGGCAGCACTTATGGGAGCTTTGCCTATCGCAATTGGTATTGGTACCGGTGCCGAATTACGACAACCGCTCGGTCTTGCAGTAGTAGGTGGACTTCTCTTCTCCCAACTCGTTACCCTCTTTATTACACCTGTCATTTACGTATACTTTGATGCCCTATTAGCACGATTTAGGGAATAGGGACTGGGGACTGGGGACTGGGGAATAGGGACTGGGGACTGGGGAATAGGGACTGGGGAATGGGGAATAGGGACTGGGGAATGGGGAATAGGGACTGGGGAATGGGGACCCGTAAAGAACTTTCTACTAATAAGCTACAAGAAGTAGAAATGAGAAATATCAGAGACAAATTCTTTACAAATATGTCTTTAATAATCCAACAAGGAGTATTTTTCTGTCATACATAATTCTTGCTTTTTCCGGATAATTAGTAGAAAGTTCTTCACGGGTCCCCATTCCCTATTCCCCAGTCCCTAGTCCCTATTCCCTATTCCCCAGTCCCCATTCCCCATTCCCCATTCCCCTGTCCCCAGTCCCCAGTCCCCATTCCCTATTCCTGGGCTTCTCCAGTCATCGGGACAAAACGCACTGGTATTATGGATTTCTTTTTAATTTCACCCTTTACTTTTGTGAACAGGTAAAGTTCCTGGAAGTATTCACCAAGAGGAATAACGAGTCTGCCCCCCTCTTTTAATTGTTCCAGGAGAGGCGGGGGTATTTTTTCCGGCGCAGCGGTTACTATGATAGCATCGAAAGGAGCATATTCTTTCCATCCTTTATACCCGTCGCCTATTTTTATCTTGATATTTTTATAGCCGAGATCAGTCAGAATTTGCTCAGCATGTTTGCCAAGTTTATCAATAATTTCTATGCTGTAAACTTCATTACCAAGTTCTGCAAGGACGGCTGCTTGATAACCGGAACCTGTTCCAATCTCAAGTACTTTTTCTGTACCTTTCAATTCCAACAGTTCAGTCATGAGTGCTACGATATAAGGTTGTGAGATTGTCTGTCCTTCGCCTATTGGGAGTGGTGAATCAATGTAAGCATGCTGCATATCTGAGGATGGTACAAACAGGTGACGCGGTACCTTGCGCATTGCTTCCAGCACCCTGTCATCTTTAACACCTCTTGATATAATCTGTGTTTCTACCATTGTCTCCCTTTTCTTCCGGTAGACATCATCTTTTTTTTGTTCTTCTTTCGTATCTGGCATTCTTTCCATACAAACTCCCAAAGGTAATAATAATAACAAAATTGAGAAGGCATATATTTTTTTTATCATGAGATTATCCTTTTGTGCTGATTCAGGAGATTATGTGATGCTCTGATAGGCTCGGGTATTCTGTAACGCGTGGTGCATTGGAGAGTAAGAACAATAGCTTGTGCAAGACTGACTGCATTGCCAATTGATATAAAGACAGGTTTTGTATTTTTTTTAGTACGCAGGACCACGCCTATTATTTCTCCCTTATCATGCAGTTCTGTCCATGAACCAGCTTTATCGGGCGGTGTTTCAAATTTACCAATAAGCTTGCTTTTAGCACATCCTATCGTTGGTTTACCTATCCATAATGCAACGTGAGAAGCTAAACCAAGTCTTCTTGGATGAGCAAAACCGTGTCCATCAAGCATAGCTGCCTGAAAGGTACCCTTTAATTTCTTGAAAGCCTGCAGAACGGCTGGAGCTTCTCTAAAGGATAAAAGTCCTGGAATATAAGGAAACGTTATTCGCTCAACTGCTACTGCTGTTTCGATTATTTTCTGTTCTTTTATAGAATAGAGTACACATGCAGCTATACATTTATTCTGCTTATTATTGTAGGCAACATCTGCCCCTGCAATGGTATCACAATATACTTCATCAGCAGTCAAAATAAGCATGGCGCGCAATTTTTGCTGAAGCTCACGTGCTTCTTTATAGGTTACATTCCATGTGTGAAGTGTCACCTGCTCACCCTTTCCCAAATAAAAACACAAAATAGCTGACGATATTTTTAAATAGCATTCAATACTTCTTCGACAGAAGTAATTCCAGATGCTGCTTTAATAATACCATCTTTTTTAAGAGGAGTGAATCCTGCATTCATTGCAGCTTCAAGTATTGCTTTGCGTGATTCTTTTGACATGATCATTTCATTGAGTGCTTCACTTGGCGTAAATAATTCAAAAATGCCTGTCTGTCCTGAATATCCTATATTTAAGCATTTCTCACAACCTACTGCTTTATAAAATTGAATATCGGGACGAAGTTTATAACCTATTTCTTTGAGCAGCGCAGGAGACGGTGTGTACGCTTCTTTGCAATGATCACACAATTTTCTTATTAAGCGTTGAGCAAGAATAGCATTTAAAGAAGCAGTTACTAGAAAGGATTGGATCCCCATGTCAATGAGATAATTAATAGCATTAATA
>MFGW01000099.1:8161-10346 GCA_001780385.1 Candidatus Fischerbacteria bacterium RBG_13_37_8
CATAAAGTGTTGTTGTTTTACCATTTCCGGGAGGACCAACTACAAGTAATAGACCATTTGGTTTCGATAAGGCTTTTTTTAAATTTTCCAGCATGGTAGTTTGAATGCCCAATTCATTAAGATTATGAGAAACATCACGCCGGTACTGCAATTTAAGTACCGCCCGCTCACCATAAATAGACGGAAACATATAGCTGTAAATTTCAACCGGTTTTTCCATCGCATATTTAAAATAACCATCCTGCGGTATTCTCGTTTTTGTAATATCCATTGAAGAAAGTACTTTTATCCTGTTAATAACGTAATGAGCCATGTTCACCGGTACCGTATCAATTTGTTCCATTTTTCCATCCACACGTATTCTAATATGCAAACCGTCATGGTGAGATTCAACATGAATATCGGTAGCTTGCTTGTTGATTGCGGTAATAATTGCGTCATCTACTTTTTTTGAGATACCTTTGTCTTCAGTAGAAGTGCCAATTCCATAATCTTTCTTTTTGCCAGGATCATAAGGCATTTGAGGCATATTTTCCTCCCAAAAATTAATGAATTCTATCATATCATATAATTTTAAAAATACAAAATTACAGGTTAACCTTAACCTAAATTATTTTAACTTGACTTTTTTATGCAGAAATGCTATTTTGTGTACTGTTCTTTGTAAGACGGGGCGTGGCGCAGCCCGGGAGCGCACATGGTTTGGGACCATGGAGTCGGAGGTTCAAATCCTCTCGCCCCGACCATTTCCACTAACACTAATGACATATTCAACAACGATTTGCTGCGCTCGTAGCTCAAGTGGATAGAGCAACGGATTTCTAATCCGTAGGTTGGGGGTTCGAGTCCCTCCGAGCGCGCCATTTATGTCTGGGGTCAAAGCCCGACATTAGACATGTTGCAAACGATGTTCCACAAAGCATCCTGAGCGACTGTTGCAAAATTTCAGCAAAAAATGCAGACACCCTACCTCATAGAGAAACCTTCTTGCTGAAATTTTGAAATGCTGGCTTGAAATGCTTACAGAGACTGCGTTTCAGGAGCGTCTAATGTTGAGGTCCGACCCCCTCAATAAGAAGATGACAGAACGAATGTATCATAGGGATTCATACGTAACAGAATGTGAAGCGAACATAATCCAAAAGAAGACAGTTAAGAATACGGTTGAGGTTATACTTAACCGGACATGTTTTTATCCGTTTGCAGGTGGACAGGAATCAGACCGTGGAGTGATTGGCGGGAAGAATGTTATAGAGGTAAGGGAAGAAGGCGATGCGATTATTCATGTACTGGATGGTGAACCGGAGCAAACGTCAGTCCATTGCGCTATTGATTGGCGAAGAAGATATGATTTTATGCAACAGCATACCGGGCAGCATATTCTTTCACGCTGTTTTCTTGAACTGGAGGATGCGCCGACCATTTCTGCTCACATGGGAGAAACGCGCAATACTGTGGATTTAAAGGTGGCTATTTTAGACTGGGAGCGAATTGTCAAAGTGGAAGAATATGCTAACGAGATCATACGAAAGGCGTTGCCGGTGAGTATACATTTTTTTGATAAGCGTGAAGATTGTCCTTTTGATTTAAGGAAGGAGCCTGTGGTTGAAGGAATAGTGCGTATAATTAAAATGCAGGATTTCGAAGCGACTCCATGTGGAGGAACTCATTGCATGAATAGTGTTGAAGTAGGACTGATAAAGGTGACTGATTATCAGAAGTACAAGGGAGGGTATCGCGTGGAATTTTTGTGTGGAGGAAGAGCATACGGTGATTATCATGATAAAGTAGTGTTATTAGCAGTATTGAGAAATGAGTTGAGTGCAAAGGAAGAGGAATTAGTGCAGGTAGCTGTGAGAATAAGAGAATCCGAGAAATCATTAAAGAGAGAACTTGGAAGTGCCTGGAGGAACTATTTGAAACTCCAGGCAGAACAGATAATTGCGGAATACATGCATAGTCCTTCGGTGGTGTTGAAAAAGAAATTTCATGATTATGGGATTGAGAAATTGATACAATTAGCTGGTATGCTAACTTGCAAAGTTGCGGTACCGGTGGTACTCATAGGATTGGGTGAAGAAATAGCTGTTGTGATATCGGCTGCGAAGGAATCGGGTGCAAAGTTAAAGGAGAGCTGTATGCCTGTCTTGCAGAATTATGCATGGCGTGGGGGAGGTTCAGACAC
>MFGW01000099.1:10467-12593 GCA_001780385.1 Candidatus Fischerbacteria bacterium RBG_13_37_8
CTAGGGACTGGGGAATGGGGACTGGGGAATAGGGACTGGGGACTGGGGACTAGGGACTGGGGACTGGGGACTGGGGAAGCATTTTGAGCTATTTGAGTATTGTCCCGAATAATTCCCTAGCCCCAAGCTAATTTCGCTCCCCCCAAGAGACTTTAGAAAGCTTCAAGCAAGCCTTCTTCCCTATTCCCCAGTCCCCAGTCCCTATTCCCCAGTCCCTATTCCCTAATCCCTGTCTTGTTTGACAATACAGGGTTGTTATGGTAATTTAGCAATACACGATGAATATAATCAGTTTATTTATATATCAGGCTACGGAAGTAGAAGGACAGACTGGATTGTTGAGCATAGTGCTTCGTTCAGGTCCTCTGGCGAAAATTGTGCTGGCAATACTGTTATTTTTTTCGGTTGTTTCATGGGCAATCATAGTAGATAAGTATCTTGCATTAAAGAGGGCGAAGCGCGATAGCAGGTTTTTTCTCAGGGCATTTAAAAACAGCAAGAATTTTCGAGAGATACAGAATCAATGTCAAAAATGGAAAAAAAGTCCCTTTGCGAGCATGTTTTTAACTGGCAACAGTGAGCTGCAATACCAAATTGAGCAGCAGAAAAGTGAGGGAGCGAATCCGCATATGACCATTAATTACGAGGCAGTATCGAGACAACTGGTGAGGGCTGCAAATGCTGAAATTGAGAAACTTCAATCACAATTATCATTTCTTGCAACGACTGCCAGTGCTACTCCATTTATCGGTTTATTTGGTACGGTAATTGGCATTATTAATGCTTTTGAAGCTATTGGAAGGATGGGCAGTTCTGATTTATCGGTAGTTGCACCTGGGATAGCGGAAGCATTGATAGCGACTGCGATGGGTTTAGCAGCAGCTATTCCAGCAGTAATTGGATATAATTACTGTGTGAACCAGGTAAAATTCTTTGCATCAGACATGGATGATTTTGCTTCTGAATTTATTTCCATCATTGAGAAATATTATAAATAAGAGATTACCAGCTTATCAGGAACAAAATGAAAGTTAGTGAATCTAATGATAACAGGACAAGAATAACGACGACATTAGCGGAAATAAATGTGACGCCTTTGGTAGATGTTGTTCTTGTTTTGCTGATAATATTTATGGTGACCGCACCCCTTTTGCAGAAAGGAATAGATGTGAAATTACCGCAATCCCAGGTAAGAGATTCGAAACCGGAAGACAGGGTAGTGGTGACAATAGCAAAAGATAATAAAATATTTATTAATGCCAATGAGGTTTCCATGACTGAATTTGAAGAAGAGATACAGAGACAGATGATGATGTCAGCTTCTCCTGCGGTATATATAAAAGCGGATCAAGATGTAACATACGGTATGGTAATAAAAGTCATGGACAGGCTAAAAAAAGCGGGCATTGACACGATAGGGATGGTGACTGAACCCTATGGAATGAAATAAGAGAGAACATGGGGCAAAGGGGTTGCAAAAGCTGAAATAATGGCGACACATGACACATATAAATTTTCATTTGAAGATAAATATGCAGGCGGAGGTTTGACAATTTCGCTATTTATTTCTATAATAGCACATTGTGTAATAATAGCTGGTATGGCTTATTTTTCATACAAAGCGATAGCGGGAAATAAAATTTACACGTTTGGAAAAGGTAATGTTATGCAAGTTAATATATTCAGGGCTGGAGAGCTTGAGAATCCGGTGTCTCCGTCACAGGAAAAAACGCACAGGATAAAAAAATATGAGCCGCCCAAAGAAAAGCTGCCGAAGAAAGATGCCATCCCTGAATTAAATCCGGCGAAAGAACTTAAAGAAGAAAAGCCGGTTGTCGCAAGGAATGTACCGATTGGAGAGAAAAAAACTGCAGAGCCACCTGGCGGGATAAGTATTGGAATTGGAAAAGGTGGTCCTGGAGGTATTGGTGGAGGCGAACTTTTTCCGTATCAATATTATGTGGAAATTATTATTAATAAGCTCCAGATGAATTGGCGGGTTCATATTTTACAAAGCACCAAACAGAGAATTTATGAAGCTGATGTATGGTTTAGAATTTCAAGAACGGGAGATTTGCTGGATTCAAGGGTTGCGCGTTCAAGTGGCAATGATAGTTATGACATGG
>MFGW01000099.1:12651-23656 GCA_001780385.1 Candidatus Fischerbacteria bacterium RBG_13_37_8
TTAAGCCTATGGTGATAGGGTTAGAAAATGTTTACAGGATGGCTGATGATGAGAGCACGAGGGAAATAGCGGAAGTAGTGTACGATGTTTTGAAGAGTGATTTAAAATTTTCAAGATTATTCAATATAGTTGAGAGCAAGAATTATATGGAATTACCGGTTTACAGGGGTGAGGACGTAGATTTAATTGGATGGAAGCAGAAGAAAGTAGATTTTATTGTACTCATGAAGGCAATGGCGCAAGGTTCTGAGATTACTGTAGAAGGGAGATTGCTGGATGTACGAACGGGGGATTTATTGAGGGGCAAGCGGTACAGTTGGGATAAAAAATATCTACGGCAGACGGTGCATCGTTTTGCAAATGAAATACTAGAGGTTACCTGGGGAATTAAAGTACCGCTATTTACTTCAAAAATTGCATTTACATCGGATCGAGACGGGAACAAAGAAATTTATCTCATGGATTATGATGGGTATGATCAGCGAAGAATAACGGATAATTCGATATTGGATTTATTTCCGGCGTTAGGACCTGATGGTGAACATATAGTTTTCAGCACGGTAAGAGGAACCAAAGCAGTATTACTTCTTTATAATATGTTTACGGGAGAGAAAATAACCTTATCTGATGCTGGGGGATTAAATGCGTTGCCTGCATGGTCTCTCGATGGTCAAAAAATTACTTTTATAAGTTCCAGGGATGGGAATTCAGAAATTTATACTATCAATTCTGATGGCACCGGGTTGAAACGAATTACCTTCAGTCCGTCTATCGAGGCATCTCCTGCGTGGTCACCAACGGGAAGACAAATTGCATTCACATCTGATAGAAGCGGTAGACCGCAAATTTATATAATGGATGCTGAAGGAACCAATATCAGGCGATTGACATTTTTTGGTGAATATAATGAATCACCGGCATTTTCACCGGATGGTTCAATGCTTACTTTTGTACAAAGAACAGGAATAAATTTTGATATTTATCGTCTTGACTTGCAAAGCCAGGAAATTATAAAATTGACAGAGAATCAACGAAGTAATGAATCATCAAGATGGTCACCTGATGGGTTGCATATTGTTTTTTCATCAAATCGGACGGGTTCTTATCAAATCTATGTAATGGATAGCGATGGATTGAACCAGAGACAGCTTACATTTAAAGGAAATAACACAAATCCATCATGGCAAGCTTTACAATGAAAAAAATATTTTGGAGGTATATATATGAAAGCCAACAGAATGCTTATCTTGCTAGTATGTTTATTTCTTGCTTGTTCGTTTGCATGCAAGAAGAAACCGCCAGTGGAACCAGTACAGCCGCCACCACCTATTGAAAAAGTTGAACCGGTAGAAGAAGTATCTGCTCCTCCTGAAGAAAGGATATTGACAGAAGAACAGATATTTGCATCGACAGATCTTGAAGCCGTGACAAAAGAATTTAAAGATGTGTTTTATGATTTTGACAAGTATAATGTAAGAGAGGATCAGGTAGCGAATTTGGAAAATGATGCCCAGTATTTAAACAAATGGAAGAGTGTACGTATTTTGATAGAAGGGCATTGTGATGAACGGGGAACCAATGAATATAACATGGCATTAGGATTAAGAAGAGCTACTGCAGCAAGGGATTATCTCTTATCATTAGGAATAGATGCATCAAGAATAGAAACGATAAGTTATGGAGAAGAGAGACCTTTTGCGACAGGTCATGATGAAGATTCGTGGTGGCAAAATAGAAGAGCGCATTTTGTAGCTATTGCAAAATAAATCCTGAAGAAATTATATTTTTTCAGGATTTCATTTGAAAAAAAATAAGGCACAAAGTTAAGAACTATATGAAATACTTTATTGTAATATGTGTTTTAGTCTTGGTGTTTGTTAATTTAGCACGAGCAGGCACGAAGGAAGAATTGGAGAAGCTCCAGAGGTATGTTTTAGATTTGCAGAAGCAATTATGGGATTTACAGGAAGCAACACTTAAGACAAATCAGCAGATAATTACTATGCTCGAGGATATGAATAAACAATATCAAGTGACATTATCAAATCAGTCAAAGCTTTCAAATCAGATTGAGGTTTTGCTTGTGGAGATACAGGAATTAAAAGGGAAGATAGAAGATACTAATCAGCGATTGGCGGCTTTGAATTCGCGTGTTCAAGGAAATGCAACGAACGCGGTAGTGTCTGCGCGAACAGATCAGACTATTATTTCTCCCGCTACTCAGGAAAATGATGAAGCTAAAAACGCATATCAATTAGCATACGGTGATTATCAAAGAGGACGTTACGATCTTGCGATAAGTGGATTTACTGAATTTATAGCCGTTTATCCCCAGGGTACATTGTCTTCAAATGCTCAATACTGGATTGCTGAATCTCATTACAGCAAGAAAAATTATCTCGATGCGATAATTGAATTTGAAAATTTAATTCAGAAATATCCAGGCTGTGATAAAATACCTGCTGCTCATTTGAAAAAAGCGTTGTCATATTTAAAATTAGAAAAAAAAGCACAGGCAGTTGTTGAACTGCAATTGTTGGTTCAAGATTTTGCGGACACGGATGAAGCAAAATTAGCGAAACAGCAATTGAAAGAGTTGGGGTTTGAATAAACACAGAAAAAGGAGTGTGCATTATGAGATATGTCAACAAAGTTATATTAGTAGGAAGAGCAGGAAAGGATCCCGAAGTACGATATACTCCTTCGGGTACGCCTGTAGCTAATTTTTCTTTAGCAACGACAGATTTTTGGAATGATGCCTCTGGCAAGAGACAAGAGAAAACAGAGTGGCACAGGATAGTAGCATGGACGAAGTTAGCGGAATTTTGTAATCAATACGTAACAAAGGGAATGCTGTTATGGGTAGAAGGAAGCATTCAAAGTCGCACGTGGCAGGATCGGGACGGTCAGCAACGGACTACTTATGAAATCAGAGCTCGCGAAATAATAATTCTTGAGCCAAAGCAAGCCCGAGAACAGGAAGAACTTCCTGCAGGTACAATGAATGATACCGATACAGCTTCTGAGGAAGCTCCTATAATGGAAGATGATATTCCGTTTTAACCTTATGCAATGAACTATAAAAGTGAATAAATCAGCGAAGCTAAAATCGTAAGAGTGATGAGCAGAAGATAGACCGGTTGGTTTTTCATTAAAATCTCTAATTATGAAAAAAGTACAGCTATCGGAATCAGGAATTCAAAGCATTCTTGGCATTCTTGATGAAAATTTACGTTTGATAGAAAAAAAGATGGGTGTTACCATACATGCACGTGGTGAGAAATTTTCTATCGAGGGTGACGAGCAAAATGTTGAATTAGCAGAGAAGTTGGTTTTTCAACTTATGGCCATAAAAAATTCAGGAATGAATTTAAATTTCGGGGATATAAATGTCGCTATTGGATTGCTCAAAAATGATCCGGAAGCTGATATTCTCAATTATTTCATAGATTTTGCTATTCAGACATCGTCGCGAAAAACAGTCATACCAAGAAGTGCAAATCAGAAACAATACATAGAAGCGATAAAAAATAATGCTTTTATTTTTGCTATCGGACCTGCAGGAACAGGTAAAACATATTTAGCGATGGCAGTAGCGCTGGCTTCTCTCAATGAGCATGTCGTATCACGCATAATATTAACGCGGCCTGCTGTAGAAGCAGGCGAGAAATTAGGATTTCTCCCGGGAGATTTATTAGAGAAGGTAAATCCATATTTGAGACCTTTATATGATGCGTTGTATGATTTAATAGAATATGATAAAGCGCTTAAACTAATTCAAAGGGGGGTTATAGAAGTTGCTCCGCTGGCATACATGCGTGGAAGAACATTGAATGATGCATTTATCATACTGGATGAAGCTCAAAATACTACGCCCGAGCAAATGAAAATGTTTTTAACACGCATAGGATTCAGTTCAAAAGCGATAGTAACCGGAGATATTACACAGATTGATTTGCCGCCCAGCAATACTTCAGGTTTAGTACAAGCCGCGAATATTTTGCATGATGTGGAAGGATTGGCGATAATACGCTTTGATGAACGTGATGTCATAAGACATCCGATAGTAAAGAAAATTATCAAAGCATACGAAGCCTATGAAAATAATCGAAAGAAAAAACAACAAGAGGGATAAAATAATCGTTTCTTTTTGAAATATCAGTTTGATATTCCTATAATATAAACATTATGACCGAGAAGGAAAACGGAAAAAATAAAAATAATCGTGTTGGTTTAAAAAATGGAAATGGTACGACTATCAATCGATTTCAGAAATCTTTAAAACCGAGATACAATGCTTATTGGATGTTTTTTGCTGCGGTAGTCTGCACATTTATATTTGTCTATTCTCCCCTTCCTTCCGTTCCACAATATTCTATTGGTGAAATTTCACGGTCAACGATTAAATCACCTGTTGACCTGCAATTTACTGACGAGGAAGCTACTGAATCAAGACGCGAAGAAGCTCGTCTAAACGTAGCTCCCATCTATGATTATGACCCAATGTTGAAATTTTTTGTCACTTCCAACATGGTGTCAATATTTGAAGAAGGAAGAAAATTTATCCAATGGGAAGAAGGAATTTCATCTGAAACGAATAATCGCAAAAAATTATATGATAATAACGACCTTTCTCTATTTAAACAGACTATTAAAAATACTTTAAATATTGAACTTACTGATACTATAATTACTGCATTATTAGATAGCCGATTTTCACCTGAAATTCAGAAAATACTTGAAGGGGTGCTGGATAATTGCATGAAGAATAAAGTTATTTCTGATAAAAGAATTATCCAGTTTAATTCAAAAGGCGAATATATACTTCGAGATATAGCTTCGAGCAAAGAAACCAAGAAAACCACTGCAACTGATATTTATTCGCTACGTGAAATTGCTTCCCTGCTGGAAGAAATGATTAGCAAGAAAGAAAATCAGTTTGAGGCAAAGCATGCTTCTGCTTATATGCAGTTGCTGAAGTTGCTGGTCATTCCAAATATTAATTTTAGCAGCAAAGAAACATTGAATAGAAGAATTTCAGCAGTAGAAAATACAGAACCTGTTATTGTTCAGATTAAAAAAAATAAAGTGATTATAAGGGATGGTGATGAAATTACTTACAAACAGGTTCAACAATTAGCAGCACTGCAAAAATATAAAAATCCATATGAACAATCCCGGCATTCTATTACGGTAATTACCATATTAATTTTAGGATTATTATTCATTAATATTATTTCTAAAAGTTATCCTATTCATAATATTTTACTGAGAAATAAAAATATTTTATTATTGCTGGTTTTTGTCTATGTATTTAGTTTGCTTTCTGTACGTCTTGTTCAAGTATTATCGGACGCAATGAGTAATTTATTTATTTCATCTCCCTATAATAATCCTTCTGAATATTTTTTCCTTGTTCCTTTTTCTGTGGGTGCACTGGCAATTACCATTTTAATTAATTCACAGGTAGCGCTTGCATACAGTTTGATTTTTTCATTAACAACCGTTCTGCTTATCAATGGCGACCTGACTAAATTTATTTACATATTAGCGAGTTGCGTTGCGGCTGCATTCTGTATAAAAACATACCGGCAGAGAAGTGATATTATTAAAGCAGGATTTATAATTGGATTGGTAAATATGGCAAGTATTATCTATGTCATTTTACTTTCTTATGAAGAATTTAATTTTAATAGCAAGATATTTCATATCGTTCTTGGATTATTAAGTGGTATTATTGCTTACGTTCTTGCTTCAGCAATTATTCCACTTATCGAATCGTTATTTCATTTGCTAACGGAATTTAAATTAATGGAATTGGGGAATATTAATTCTGAATTAATTAAGGAGCTTGCCATAAAGGCTCCCGGGACGTATCATCATAGCATGGTAGCTAGTATATTAGCTGAGAGAGCGACCGAGGAAATAAAAGGAAATAGTTTGTTTGTGAGAGTGGCTGCCTTGTATCATGATATAGGAAAAGTTACGCATCCTGAAATTTTTATTGAGAATCAGAGAGGTACAAATATTCATGATGCACTATCACCCAGGGATAGCGCCAAAGCTATTATAAGCCATGTTAATAAAGGGTATGACCTAGCCAAGAAAAATAAATTACCAAAAGATCTTCTCGAAATTATAGTGCAGCACCATGGCAGTAAAGTGGTAAATTATTTTTACACTAAAGCGATCAAACAGGAAGGCGATCAAGAACTGGAAAAAGAAGATTTCAGATACCCGGGTCCAAAACCGCAATCAAAAGAATCAGCTATTTTAATGATTGCAGATGCAGTCGAAGCTGCTTCACGTACTATTGAACATGCTGATATATCTACTATTAAAAACCTTGTTGATCGAATCATCCAGGATTGTTTTGAAGATAAGCAATTAAATGAAAGCAATCTTACCATAAGAGAATTGGATGTTATTGCAAATTCAATGGTTGAAGTTTTATCGGACATGAAACATGGACGTATCGATTATCCGGGATTTGATTTTTCACAACCGAGCAAGCATACTTTTACTGAAGATAATCATTCAACCGCTACGGCTGAAAATACCGATGAAAGCGGGAATGGCTGATTATATGATTCTAACGAATCAAAATAATATAATTTCAATTCAATGGGAAAAACAACAGAAAACATGTTCATTTGATGTAAAAAAAGTAGAGCAATCGATAGATGCTATACTACATGATTTTGGTTTACAAAATAAAGAGGCAAGCATAATACTTGTAGAAGAAAGGAAAATGAAAGCTTTGAACAAGCGCTACCGGGGAATTGATGAAAGCACTGATGTATTAGCGTTTCCAGTCGATATGGATTATCACGACAAGCGATTTCTTGGGGATATTTTTATTTGCTGTGAAATAGCAGGAAGACAGGCAAAATCCTATTGTCATTGCCTGGACGAGGAAATAAATATTTTGGTTCTTCATGGCATCTTGCACCTTTTAGGATATGATCACCTGACTGACAGGGGTGAAATGGCAAGGATAGAAAATAAGTTAAGAAATTACCTATGAATGAATTAATACTGCTTCTCATTATTATTTTTATTGGACTTAATCATTGGATTTTTTCTTATTTTCGTTGTATTCCAATCGAGATACGAAGCATACCTTTTTTTGCTACTCTATTTAGAGAGGAAGAAAATGCTAAGAGGAGCTTTGAGGTAATTGACCGGATATGGTTTCTATTATTTTCCATTTTACTTTTGTATTATCTGATTTCTTTAAAAGAACATATTGTAATTCAGGCATTAAGTGAATATTTCATCATCTCACTTTTTTTAATTGCAAGCGGATGGATAGTGGGTCGAATCATGAGAGTTCATCTTTCCTTCGACCTCATGAAAAAATTATGTGTTCTGCATTTATGGTTAAGTGTATTATTTATGCTATTCTTAATTCCCTTGATATTGTTTGACAGACAGGCGGCGAGAGATGCAGAGAATACAAAAAATCATGAAAATGGTCAGCCAATGAATATCTCCCTTATAGAAAATCGTATTAAAACATCAATACCTATTCCGGATTGGGAAGATATCATCATTAAAGAAATCATGGTGCCTCGAATAGAAATTGCGGCAATTAAAACTGAGGCTACAATGGAAGAACTTTATTCTCTGTTCCAGGAATCCAAATATTCACGAATACCCGTCTACACTAAGGATATTGATAATATTATTGGTATTGTCACGTTGAAAGATTTTTTAGCACAATGGAGTGAAGATAAACGGCATTATGAAATAAGTACGCTGGTAAGGCCTGTTCTGTTTGTTCCTGATACAAAAAAAATTACTACGATGCTGAAGGATTTTAAAGAAAATAAGGTTTCTATTGCAGTAGTATTGAATGAATATGGAGGTACAGCAGGTTTATTAACGGTGCATGACATAATGGAAAATATAATTGGAGAAATAAAAGATGAATACGATGCTGTTCCGGAAGAAGGCGTTGTAGAGGTGGATGGCAATTATTTTATGAATGGAAAAATGGATATTGAAATGGTGCAAGAAAGTATCGGTTTGCCAATTGAAGAAGGTGATTATGAGACTATATCAGGATATATATATTCTCTCATCGGACGGGTGCCCTTTGCCGGTGAAAAAATTAAGACTACTGATTTACTTATAGAAATAATAGATTCAGACAGGAGAAAAATTAACAAAATTCGTATCAGGAAATTAACCAAAACTATTTAGAGGTTATATTATGAACCGGTAATTTTTTTTATATCTTTCAATTGTTTCAATTCTTTTTGCGAAAGCAATCCTTTTTCTTCAATGAGGGCATAGAATGTTTTGCCTGTTGCAACAGCTTCTTTGGCTAATTCAGCGGCTTTCAAGTAACCAATTGTGGGAGTAATAAGTGTTACCAGTGCAATAGAATTTTCAAAATACCAGGAGCACTTCAATTCATTGGCAGTAATTCCTTTAATACACTTGTTTGATAGCATATGAATGCCATTGGCAAGAATACGAATTGAGAAGAGGAGATTATGAATAATAACGGGCATCATAACATTTAATTCAAGCTGACCAGCTTGCGCTGCCATCGAAATAGTAAGATCATTTCCTAATATCTGGAAGCATATCATGGTTAAAGCTTCACAAATAACGGGATTTACTTTTCCCGGCATAATAGATGAACCTGGCTGGACAGCAGGAAGTTCAATTTCAGCTAATCCGGTGCGGGGACCTGAACTCATTAATCGTAAATCATTAGCTATTTTAATAAGTTCGAGACAGAATACTTTCAATACGGCGGAATATTGTACGAAATCAGTCATTGATTGTGTTTTTTCGATAAGATTAGGCGCTTTTTTAAAAGTTGAATTTGTCAGGGAAGACAGTATCTTTACCATTTTTCTACTGAAAAGAGGTGGCGTGTTAATACCGGTTCCAATAGCAGTTCCGCCTATACTGAGATAATGCAAGGAATGGCTGGCTTTTTGAAGACAATGAATTTGATTAGCGATACTGTCTGCGTAAGCGCCAAATTCCTGACCTAAAGTGATTGGCATTGCATCCTGCAGATGAGTTCTTCCTGATTTAATGACAGAACGGAACTGTTTTGATTTATGCCGCAATACTTGTTCTAATGCATAAAGCTCCCTGAGCAAGTTTTTATGATACTCAAGTACTGCTATTCTCATAGCAGAGGGAAATGTATCATTTGTCGATTGACTCATATTGACATCATCATTGGGATGTACAATAGCATAGCTGCCTTTTGAATGTCCGAGAATTTCAAGAGCCCTGTTGGCGATTATTTCGTTTAGATTCATATTAAAAGAAGTGCCAGCACCTGCTTGATAAACATCAATTTTTATCTGTTCATCAAATTTTCCCTCTATTACTTCTTCAGCAGCTTTAATTATAGCTTCTGTTTTTATAGAATCTAAATTTCCACTTTGATTATTGACGAGAGCCGCCGCTTTTTTAATTTTTGCATAGGTTTCGATAAAAACTTTGTCAATTCTAAGGCCGCTAATAGGAAAATTTTCAATAGCACGAGCCACTTGAATTCCGTAGTAGACATCTGCGGGGATTTTTTTTATGCCGAGGCTATCTTTTTCTTCCCTGTAGTTCATAAAAACTCCTGTTAAATAGTGATCAGTGTCCAGTTGACAGTTGTCAGTAGGCGTCAAACTTGTGTTCGCCTTTTTTATTATACAACAACTAAATTGTTATAAAAAGCGGATATTAAAAAAAGGTTTACTGAAGCAGGAGAATTCACTAATGGTAAAAAACGGTATGTTTTATTTCCCTGTGTCTGGTCAAGGATATTTGAAATTTCAAATATCCTTGACTAGTTTTAAATGAAATAAATATATGCTATAATGAAAAGAATATTATTAATAAAGGAACAGAATATGGACAGAGTGGAAGAATTAATTCAAAAATCTAAATTACTTGTGAACAAATATAAAAATTTATTGGAGACGAATAAAGCACAAGAATTAAAAATAAAAGAATTGGAGGATGAAATAAACAAATTTAAAAATATAGAAGAAGAGAACCAGAATCTTGCTGTACAGATTTCAGAATTGACCAAGGAGCGGAATGAAATACGTCAGAGAGTTGAAGAAATAGTAGATGAGATAGATCAGCTTGGTATATAAGAAATGCGAAGGGATACATGAAAAGCACGAAGGTTGAGATATATGGACAATATTATCAGATAAAAGGTGAAATGGATGAAGAATATATTGATGAATTAGCAATATATGTAGATAAAAAAATGAGAATGATAGCTGATCAAACGCCGAGATTGGATTCAATGAAGTTAGCAGTACTGACATCCTTAAATATAGCGGATGAATTATTTCGATTAAGAGATACATTGAACGATAGGGTTCAAAAAATAAATAAAAAAGCAGGTGAAATAATTAAGTCAATGGATGATTGCTTGCAAGAAAATGAAGCGGAATTAGGAAATGAATGAATATTGAATGTGAAATAATGATATATAAAAAAAATTCTCCCCTGCAAGGTGGGTGATGGAAAAGGAGGTCAAGAACCAACAGAATAGAAGGTGCGGGTTTAAAAATGTTTATGGTGTGCATGCCTTAGGAATAAGGAAGCCTGAAGTAAACAATAACCCACATAAATGGCATGAAGCGGTTCTGCCGCTCCATCCACACCGCCGAGCGGGGGAAATTATTCTTGCAAAAAGATTCTGTATTATTTTTCAGAATCTATCCCCGCCTTTCATCCAATTGGCTCTTTAGTTATCTCCTGATAGCTGGAGGCAGCCATGACAATAGGGATAATAATAGCGATTGTTGTATTAGCGATTGCAGGCATGGTGTCTGTATCCTATTATTTTAAGAACCAGAAAAGTAAATTTACTAAATTGTTGCAAAATGTGGAACAGCAGGCAAAAGTGATAGTTCAGGAAGCTGAAAGACAAGCAGCTTCTATTTTAAAAGAAGCGAATTTAGAAGTAAAAGATAAATTTCTTCAAATGAAAACTGATTTTGAAAAACAGACACGT
>MFGW01000099.1:23681-26539 GCA_001780385.1 Candidatus Fischerbacteria bacterium RBG_13_37_8
TTGAAAAACGAATTCATCAAAAGGAAGAAAGTCTTGAAAAGAGAACAAATTACATAGACGGCAAAGAAAAAGAATTACAAAGAAAAGATAGTAATCTGAATCAATTGACGCAGGAAGTAAATGAAGCCAGAAAAAAATATGATACTTTAATAGCTGAGCAGAAACGTGAGTTAGAAAAAGTTGCAGGAATGTCAACGGAAGAGGCAAAAAAAGTATTGATAAAAACGATAGAAGATGAAGCGCGTCAGGAAGCAGCCGTAATAATTAAGAAAATTGATGAAGAAACGAAAAACATAGCAGAAAAAGAAGCGAAACGTATTTTATCAGTAGCAATTCAAAAATCAGCAGCCGAATATGTAATGGAAAGTTCTGTTTCAATACTTGATTTGCCAAATGATGATATTAAAGGAAGAATTATCGGCAGGGAAGGTCGAAATATCAGAGCCTTAGAAATGGCAACAGGTGTAGATTTAATAATAGATGATACACCGGAAGCTATTATCATATCCTGTTTTGATCCTTTCCGGCGAGAAGTAGCGAAACTTGCATTGGAGCGGCTTATTTCTGATGGAAGAATACATCCTACAAAAGTAGAAGAAGTAGTTCTGAAAGTGAAAGAAGAATTAGATCAAAAAATGTACGAGGAAGGTGAAGCGGTAGCTTTTGAACTTGGCATTAATGATATTCATCCTGAATTATTAAAATTGCTGGGAAAATTAAAATACAGGAATAGCTTTGGACAGAACGTGTTATTGCATTCCAAGGAAGTAGCTTATTTAGCATCAAATTTAGCTCATGAATTAAAATGTAATGCGCGAATTGCTAAACGAGCTGGTCTTCTTCATGATATTGGCAAGGCAATAGATAAAGAAAGTGAAGGTTCCCATATAAAATTAGGTGTTGAAATTGCCCGTAAACTTAATGAATCAGAAGAAGTACTTCATGCAATGGAAGCTCATCATGATGAAATACCAGTTTTATCGATTGAGGCAGTTGTTGTACAAGCTGCTGATACTATTTCTGCCGCGAGACCAGGCGCACGGTATGAAGTTCTTGAACATTATTTAAAACGATTGGAAAATCTTGAAAATATTGCAAAAGCTTTTGATGGAGTCACCAAAGTATATGCACTGCAAGCAGGAAGAGAAATTAGAATTCTAGTCGATAGCAATAAACTATCTGATGATCAAACAATATGGCTATGCAAAGATATAGCAAAGAAAATACAAAGTGAGATACAATTCCCCGGTCAAATAAAAGTTACGGTAATTAGAGAGATGCGTTCTGTTGAATATGCAAAATAAGTGTGGGTAAACTTTTGAATATATTATTCATAGGTGATATAATTGGAAAACCAGCCAGGAAAGCGTTGCCTGATTTTCTTTCAGAGGTGAGCAAAGCACATACGGTAGATTTCATGATAGCCAATGGAGAAAATTTAGCGGGAGGAGTAGGAATAACCAAAGAAACAGCGGAAGAGATATTTTCGCTTGGAATTAATGTGTTGACCACGGGAAATCATATATGGGCAAAAAAAGAAGCAGTTGCATTGCTTAATAGTGAAAAGCGACTGCTCCGGCCTTTGAATTATCCTGAACAATGTCCCGGGAATGGCTATGTCGTGCTTGAAGATTCTTCGGGACATAAGATTGCGATAATTAATGCAATGGGCAGAGTATATATTCAATCTCTGGATTGTCCATTTAAGGCAATAGAAGCAGTATTGCCATCACTGAATAAACATACGAAGATTATTATTGTTGATATTCATGCAGAGGCAACTTCAGAAAAAAAAGCGCTTGGCTGGTTTCTGGATGGACGAGTTTCAGCTATAGTCGGAACACATACTCATGTACAAACAGCCGATGAAACTATTTTGCCACAGGGAACAGCATATGTTACTGATGTTGGGATGGTTGGACCTTATGATTCAGTTATAGGAATGGACAAAAAAAATGCTTTATCCCGGTTTTTAACCCAGATACCGGAAAGATTAGAAGTAGCGAAAGGACCGTGCATCTTTAATGCAGTAATAATTTCAATAGATGAGAAATCAGGACATAGTACTTCTATTAAGCGCATCCTTTTGCAAGAATAATACATCATATGCAGTTTGAATATGGTGTATGTGCAGAGAATTTTATCAACAGGAATGAAGATCACTGATGAATAATGATTGGGAGACACCATTTTTTCAAGAACCTTTCTCACTTGAAGAGGGGAAAACGAATCATAAAATTTATACAATCAGTGAACTTACTGCTGAATTGCGCGTAATGCTTGAAGATTCTTATCCGCTTCTCTGGGTTGAGGGAGAGTTATCAAATTGTAAATTACATCAGAACAAGCATCTTTTTTTTACCATGAAAGATGAAAATAGTCAGATAGATGCAATAATGTTCAGCAGTAACCTCCAACAGCTTACCTTTCATCCGGAAAACGGATTGCAGGTAATTGTGCAAGGGAGAATTAGTTTCTATTCTCCTCAAGGAAAAACACAAATTATTGTTCATGATATGCAGTTAAAAGGAAAAGGGGCGCTTTTTATTGCACTTCATCAACTCAAGATAAAATTGCAGAAAGAAGGTTTGTTTGATTCATCACATAAAAAAGCTTTGCCATTGCTTCCCCAAAAAATAGGAATTATTACTTCATCCACGGGAGCCGCAATACGAGATATTTTAAAAGTAATAGGACAACGACATCCTAATTTAGAAATCCAAATTTATCCTTCACGTGTGCAGGGTGATGAAGCACCAGGTGAACTCATAGAAGGGGTCGAATATTTTAATAAGGCAAAAACCGTTGATGTGATAATACTAACGCGTGGAGGTGGTTCCATAGAAGATCTCTGGGCA
>MFGW01000100.1:0-999 GCA_001780385.1 Candidatus Fischerbacteria bacterium RBG_13_37_8
GATTACTCACGGCTGCGCGCGCAGCCGTCTCGGAAAGCAAATCAAGAAATATCACCTCGTGACCGGCTCGCCTTACCGCTTCTGCAACACACGCCAATCCTACGGGTATCGTGGGCATGTTTACCCTTTCCGTATTAGCTGAAATTAATAAAACTTTCATCTTATGCTTCTCACTTCTGCATAAACGCTCATTATGTAAATATAACAAAAAATACACAAATCGCAATGCAAAATAAGTGTTGACAAAATGATGCAAAAAGATTATGCTTTACACTCTGAAATTTGCGAATGAATTCAGTAGTTTTTCAAGAAGGGAAAAACTAATAAACAATGAGCAGGTTTTTCTTTTTTGCTATCAGTGGAGTCATCAATGTTTTTAACATGCTGCAAAAATAATGAAAAAAAAGAATATGCAAAGATGAACAGCGGATTCGCTCCATCATCTATTCCCTATTCCCCAATTTATTCTTATTGGAGTTGATAGATGCTTTCAGAATTTAGCGGCGCCTTGATATTTTTGATTATGTCAGGATTGATAGTAGTAATTACTTTACTATTTTCACGAGTAATACATCCGAGGGCATTTGAGCCGCAAAAATATGAAATATATGAATGTGGGGAAGAAGCAATTGGGAAAGCATGGATTCAATTTAATAACCGATTTTATATTATTGCGCTCATTTTTCTTATTTTTGATGTTGAGATTGTGCTTCTTTATCCCTGGGGAGTAGTATTTAAAGATTTAGGCTTAATTGCTTATATTGAAATGTTTATTTTTGTCGCCATTTTATTATTTGGACTTGGATATGTTTGGGTAAGCGGTGATTTAGACTGGGAAAAACCGCGCCCGAAATATTTCAAAGGAGACAAATTATGAAAATATTTGATGGTCAAGTTATTTTGACCACCATTGATGAAGCGCTTAGCTGGGGCAGAAAGAATTCGCTCTGGCCGCTAACATTTGGTATTGCCTGTTGTGCTATTGAAATGATGGCTGCC
>MFGW01000100.1:1032-1505 GCA_001780385.1 Candidatus Fischerbacteria bacterium RBG_13_37_8
GCTGGAGTATTCAGACCTTCGCCCCGCCAGGCTGACTTGATGATTGTCGCAGGCACGATTACGGCAAAGATGGCTCCGCGTCTCCTGCGGTTGTACCAGCAAATGCCGGAACCAAAATATGTGATTTCAATGGGCAGTTGTGCAAATGCTGGCGGCCCTTATGTACTCTGCGGTTACCACGTAGTAAAAGGTGTGGATAAAATTATTCCAGTTGATATATATACACAGGGATGTCCTCCACGACCGGAAAACCTTCTCCATGCAATTTTTGAACTGCAGAAAAAAATAATGAAAGAACCTATTCTGAAAGAAAAATATGGATTCACAAAAAATACTGAATAAAATTGAAGGAAAATTTTCAGACGTTATTATTGAAAGCAATTTAGAAGTAGCACAACCTTACGTACGCATAAAAACGGAATCATTCAAAGCAGTATGCGAATATCTGCTCAATGATCCGGATTTATTTTTTG
>MFGW01000100.1:1522-3180 GCA_001780385.1 Candidatus Fischerbacteria bacterium RBG_13_37_8
AGTGGTGTTGATTGGAAAGATAATTTCGAGGTCGTATATCATTTATATTCCATGACCTATCATCATAAAATTGTGTTAAAAGTGACGCTTGACCGGGAAAATCCTATAATTGCCTCCATCGCCTCAATCTGGAAAACAGCAAATTGGCATGAAAGAGAGGCTTACGATTTTTTCGGTATTATATTTGACGGTCATCCTGATTTAAGGAGAATATTATTGCCGGAAGATTGGGAAGGACACCCATTGCGAAAGGATTATATTCCACAAAAAAAATACAAAGGAATAGATCTTACTTAAGTGTAAGTAGTATATGGTTGATTATAGAGATACATTAGAAATAGCGCCGGAATTTGATCTTGCACCGGATGAAATGGTGCTCAACATGGGACCACAGCATCCCAGCACGCATGGCGTATTGCGGCTCATACTAAAAACTGATGGCGAGCTTGTCAAAGCCGTTAAACCCGTCATCGGTTACCTGCATCGTTGTGCTGAAAAATGTGGAGAATCAACAACCTATCCACAATTTGTTCCCTATACAGATCGGTTGGATTATCTTGCTTCGATGAATAATAATTGGGGCTATTGCCTTGCAGTTGAAAAATTAATGAATCTGAAGGTACCAGAAAGAGCAGAATATATCAGGATAATCATGGCAGAATTAAACCGTATTGCATCACATCTCGTTGCCTTCGGCACATTCGGTCTCGATATGGGAGCATGGACTCCGGTTCTTTATGCATTCAGAGAACGGGAACCAATCATAGATATTTTTGAACGTGCATGCGGTGCACGTCTAACTTATAATTATTATACCATAGGCGGCGTCTGGAAAGATTTAGATACGGCAGCTCTTAAATCAATACGCGATTTTTGCGATTATTTTGAACCAAAAATTGATGAGTATGATAATCTGCTTTCTTTTAATGAAATTTTTGTAAAAAGAACAGCAAATATTGGAATACTCCCACCGGAATTAGCACTTAATTATGGTGTAAGCGGTCCTTGTTTACGAGGTTCCGGGATAAAATATGATATTAGAAAAAATGACCCATACGGAATTTATGACAGGTTTGAATTTGAGATACCAATTGGAACTGGCGAGAAAGGTACTGTAGGGGATGCATGGGACCGGTACATGGTACGAATAAGAGAAATGCGCGAGTGCGTAAAAATAATCAGACAAGCGCTTGCAACTATTCCGGATGGCGAAACTCAAACAACAGCACGCATTATACGACCGCCTAAAGGTGAAATATATATACGCACGGAAAATCCAAAAGGAGAACTCGGATATTATATAATCAGTCAAGGGACTGATAAACCATTCAGGATTAAAATACGTGCGCCTTCATTCAGTAATTTAAGTGTACTGCCTGAGATTTCTGAGAATCATTTGATAGCAGATGTAGTAGCGATATTAGGCAGCATCGATATTGTACTTGGAGAAGTTGACCGGTAATAAAACAGTGAACAGTGGACGAAATTAATGATGCGAAGCCACAACGAACCTTGAACTTTGAATCTGAATTATGGAAGCGTTATTTAAGATATTAATACAAGACATACCGTATCTTGCAACATTGCCACGCGCAATAGTAGTGTTAGGGATATATGCACTGCTTGCCGGGGTAGCGTTCGGATTTATGTGTGTGTTA
>MFGW01000100.1:3223-5385 GCA_001780385.1 Candidatus Fischerbacteria bacterium RBG_13_37_8
TGCAATCGCGGCTTGGACCAATGGAAGTAGGAGGATTTCATGGATGGGCTCAAACAATAGCTGATGCAATGAAATTACTCACCAAGGAAGATATTGTGCCGAAAGAAGTGGATAAGATATTATTTGCCCTTGCGCCCATTTTAATTGTTGTTTCATCGTTGGGTTGTTATGTTGCTATTCCATTTGCGCAGAAATGGATTGTGAGTGATATCAATATTGGAATTCTTTATATCCTTGCGATATCATCCATGGTAGTTGTTGCTATATTGATGTCAGGGTGGGCACCGGCAAATAAATACTCATTGCTTGGTGGAATACGTTCAGCAGCGCAAATAGTCAGTTATGAAGCGCCGGTTGCTATTTCAGTTCTTACGTGTATAGTCACCGTAGGCAGTATGAGTATGATTCAACTTGGGCTATACCAGGGCGGGCACATTGGTAAATGGTTAATTTTTCAATCGCCTTTTCTTTTCATTTCATTTTTTATCTATTTTACTGCTTCGCTTGCGGAAGTAAATCGTACTCCTTTTGATATCCCGGAAGCTGAATCAGAAATTGTGGCAGGATATCATACCGAATATAGCGGTATGCGATTTGCCTTTTTCTTTTTATCGGAATATTCTAATATGTTTGTAGTAACTGCAATTGGTGCGACGTTATTTCTTGGTGGCTGGAATGGAGTACTTCCCGGTAATTTCCCGGGATTGCCCGGTCCATTGTGGTTTCTTATCAAAGTAATGGCATTAATATTTCTCCAGATGTGGCTCCGTTGGACATTACCAAGATTACGTGTTGACCAATTGATGTATTTAAGCTGGAAAGTTCTTTTACCATTATCTATTTTCTGCCTGTTGGGGCAGGGATTATGGATACTCTTATAGGAGTTTAATGAAAGATTATTTTAAAAATATAGCGCTCAGCCTATGGACAATAATCCTTGGAATGAAGGTTACTATAACATACTTCTTTCAGAAGCCAACCACGGTTCAATACCCCAAAGAAAAAATTGGAGTAGCGGATAACTACCGTGGAGAATTATTTCTTAATGTGAATGAATGCACTGCTTGTTTGCAATGCAACAGATCTTGTCCGATAAATTGTATAACTATTGAAGTAGAAGGAAAAGGCAAAGAACGAATGATACGGACATTTAATATTGATATGAATACCTGTATGCTGTGCGGATTATGTGAACGTGTCTGTTCCACAGGTGGACTTAAGCTGAGTACAAAATATGAAGTGGCTGTTTCAAAAAAAGATGATCAAATCCTTCATTTTGTTGAAGGAGAACCAATAAAAGCTAATATAGAAGCATTAAAGAAAAAATAAACATGACGGATATAATTCTTTATAAAATAGCATTTTATTTATTTGCGGCATTGAGTGTTGGGACAGCTATAGTTGTAGTATTTGAGAAAAATATCGTGAGAGCTGCTTTTGCATTATTCTTTACTCTATTGGGAGTTGCAGGGCTATTTGCACTTTTAGGAGCTGATTTTCTTGCAGGTTTACAAATACTTCTCTATGCAGGTGGAATTCTGGTACTTATTTTATTTGGAGTAATGCTCACACACAAAATCGTAGAAGTTAACATTCGAACAGGAAGAGTACAATTCATCCCTTCTATCATAGTCGGGATTATTATGCTGGCGTTCCTGGTAATCATGATTACAAAATATAGCTGGAATACTGCTCCACTTGTTTCTCACCTGTATACTACTAAAAACATTGGATACCTGTTGTTGTCTACGTATATTCTTCCTTTTGAAATAGCATCCGTTGCACTGCTCGCTGCTTTGATAGGCGCTGTTACTCTTGCAAGGAGAGAAAAGAAATGAACCCTATTCAACTTCAAGACTTTCTCATCGTAAGCGCAATCTTGTTCTCACTGGGAATTATCGCTATTCTCACACGGAAAAATGCTATTGGTATTTTAATGGGTATTGAACTCATTCTTAACGCTGCAAATCTTAACCTGGTCGCTTTCTCGCATTACATTACAAATGAATTATCGGGACAAATTTTTGTCATCTTTATTGTACTGCTGGCAGCTATCGAAGCAATTGTCGCCCTTGCAATTATTCTCGCTATTTACCGTCATTTTGATACTATCGAAATAGATAAAATAGATCAATTAAAAGGATAGCATGCAATCAAGGAAT
>MFGW01000100.1:5476-5758 GCA_001780385.1 Candidatus Fischerbacteria bacterium RBG_13_37_8
CTTATCCTGCTCTATTTATTCTCCAAATCAAAGAATTATACTCCGTACGCGGTACTTACCCTTACCATCCTGGCAACTACCTTGATCGCTACCATCCCATTATTCATGGTGCAGGAACAATCAGTTTATTTCAATATGATAATGGTCGATAAATTCGCCCTTTTCTTCAAAATCCTTTTCATAACAAGCACACTATTTCTTGTCCTGATCACGCTTGATACTAAGGAATTAAAGGAATACAGCCCCGCAGAATATTATATCTTAATCCTCTCCATGCTACTT
>MFGW01000100.1:5791-8819 GCA_001780385.1 Candidatus Fischerbacteria bacterium RBG_13_37_8
ATCATGATTTACCTCGCACTTGAAATGCTCAGCATCGCATCCTACATCCTTGCAGGATACATGAAAAGAAAAAAAATATCTCTGGAAGCTTCTTTGAAATATGTTATTTATGGTGCAATGTCTTCCGGTATTATGCTTTATGCATTTACCTTTCTTTACGGACTTACAAAAAAACTTACGCTCGATGCAATAGGTGAAGCTATTAAAACTTCCCATATTCCCCCACAATTCCTTCTTTTTATTGTTATACTAATATTGGTTGGTATTGGTTTTAAATTATCATTGGTTCCTTTTCATTTCTGGACACCTGATGTATATCAGGGTGCACCTACTCCTATAAGCGCACATCTTTCAATCGCCTCTAAAGCAGCAGGATTCGCTCTTTTATTGCGTCTATTTTTTACTATGCTCAGCACACCTTCTCAAGCAGGTCCCCTGATTCCTATGGGCACACCATGGCTTTATCTCATCGCTACGCTTTCAATTATTACCATGACACTGGGAAATATCGTCGCCCTCGTCCAAAAAGATATAAAACGTCTTCTCGCTTATTCAACTATCGCACATGCAGGCTACATGATCATGGGATTATTGACCCTTAATGAAGAAGGAATCGCTTCCATTATGTTTTACCTCATCGCATACCTGCTGATGAATCTCGGTGCTTTCTATATTGCAATTATTCTCTACCCATCAATTGGAAGTTATAATATTGAAGATTACAAAGGACTCTGGAGGAAAAAACCTGTTGCCGCTATCGCAATGGCATTCTTTATGCTCTCGCTTGTCGGTATGCCACCTTTCATCGGATTTTTTGCAAAGTTTCTCCTCTTCGCAGCAGTAATAAATGCAGGATGGTATTGGCTCGCTGTCATTGCTGTTCTTAACAGCGTTATCTCCCTGTATTATTACATGTATGTAGTTAAAGTAATGGTAATCGATCCACCAACTAAGGATGAACCAATCATCACTCCTAAGCTATCCTATGTAATTGTTATCATTCTCGCTATTCTGAATCTCATTCTTGGACCCGCCTTTAAGCCCCTTCAGCAATTCGCACGCGATTCAGCTCCCATCTGTAATGTCCAGCAAAAATGTCCTTCCTCCTTTCTGGAATAAACTGTGAACAGTGGGCAGGGGACAGGGGACGGGGGACAGGGGACAGGGAGCAGGGGACAGGGGACAGGGGACAGTAATTAGTTGGAAGCACTTAGTTTTTTTACTATGCCATAAATCATTTTTCGCAATTCTTCGATTTTTGTCCTCATTTCAAACAAATCCTCTTTGAAAATATATCCTAATTCTGTAGCAACAATTAAGAGAGTATCAAGTTCTGCTAAGGAACCTAATGCAATATAAAGAAAATGTCGAAATTCCTTTGAGTACTGTCTTGCATGACCTTCTGCAATATTTGATGGAATAGAAATCGCTGCTCTCTGCATTTGTGCACTCATAACAAATTTTTCTGTTTTTGGAAATTTTTTTGTTAGTTTATAGATTTCTTTTACAAGGATTATGCCTTTCTGCCAAATCAATAATTCCCTATAAGATTTTATCATTTGTCTACCCATCACCTCCTTCTGCTCCCTGTCCCCTGCTCCCTGTCCCCTGCTCCCTGTCCCCTGCTCCCTGTCCCCTGTCCCCCGTCCCCTGTCCCCTGTCCCCCGTCCCCTATTTTAATACTACCATCGCAAGATATAGTGAGGCGGATTTGTCCATTTCTGTCGGTCCGGTATAATTCATACCCTCTTTGTACGTATCGCTGAATTATTCTTTCATCTGGTAAACCATAAAAATTATTAGTTCCGGTTGAAAGTAATGCAATATGTCCGTTTACCATTTCAAGAAAATTATTAGTACTTGAAGTCATACTGCCATGATGTGGAATTTTCACTATATCAGCCTGTAAAGCCTTACCATGCTTGTCTTGAAGTAATTGTTCAACCTCGCGTTCAATATCTCCTGTTAATAATAGTTTCCTGTTATACACTTTTATCATTATTACTATCGAATTATTATTTACCCTGTCATATTTTTCCGGGATTGGAGAAAATAATACTTCTACTACTGCATCGCCTATCTTTATTTCTTCTCCGGCAATTAATCGTCTCACCATTATCCCGTTATTCTTTGAAATTGTTAAAAGCTCGCGACATTCATATTTTTTCCATCTGCAATTGGAATCCCATAATTCTTTTATCTCAAATTCCTTGAGAATATACGAGAGCCCTTTTCTATGATCCGGATGCTCATGCGTAAGCATTACATAATCAATACGGGTTATATTAAGCGACCATAAAGCAGGTGCCACGACATTCTTTCCTATATCAAAATCTGATACGACACTGCCTCCGCCATCTATAAGCAATGTTTTTCCGTTCGGAAATCTAATCAGCATAGATTCCCCCAACCCTACATCTAACATCATCAATTCAAATTCCTTATCTGCTGTACCACTCCCAAAAATTATTAAACAAAAAAGAATGATTGTCGCTATTATCAATTTTAGCTTGCCTTGTTTCAATACTATTATCATTGTCAGCCCGATAGCCGTAATTATCACTAACATAATACTGAATTGTCCCGCATGCACAGAGGCAAAAGGCAAAGCACATAACGTCCCAGCAATTAGAAAGAAAAAATCGAGAAGCGTCTTAATCCCAATTGCTATCCAACCTCTTAATAAATCAAAAGGCAAAAGCACAAAAATAAAACCAGAAACCAATATTAGGGCAAATAATGGTACACCAACTATATTTAATGGAACGGCTGCAAAAGAAATGCGATGGAAAAGGTAAAGAGAATGAAATAACGTAGCAATCAATGATCCTAAAGAAAAAGAAATATTCAACCATATAAATTCCGGCCGCCGCGGGAAATAAGTTCGTATCTTTTTTCCAATCGTTACTAATGAAATGGCAACAAGATAAGTTAATTGAAATCCAATATCAAATATAGTTAACGGATCAATCAATAAAATAATGAACGCGCTGATGCCTATTATATTGAGTGCCCGATATGGCTTATA
>MFGW01000100.1:8842-10045 GCA_001780385.1 Candidatus Fischerbacteria bacterium RBG_13_37_8
ATGCACCCATTAAAGATGCTCTCAATACTGATGCTGTTGCTGAAGAAATTATGATAAAAAAAGGGATGGCAATGAGAAGCATAAAACTTGCTATGCGCCTATTTATGAATAAAAGACGATGAATAATGAAAAAGAGAAAGAAAAATAATATGCTGATATTAAATCCGGAAATAGCAATCAGGTGAAATAAACCTGCTTTCTGGAAAAGTTCTTTTGTTTCTTCAGACAGATGTTCTCTATTGCCCGTAAGCATTGCTTCGATGAAAGCACCTTCTTGTGTTAATCCTTTTTCATCAGAAAAATATTTCTGTGTAATAATGCTTATATTTTTTCTAATCTGGTATGTCTTACGCATAAAAAAGAATGATTCGTTCCTGCCTTGCTTTTTTATCAGATAAAGGCTTTTTGAAGAAGCTAACAGATGAATGTTCTGAATAAAAAGATACCTGAAATAGTGAAATGAACCAGCATTTTTATATTCGAAAGGCTTATAAAACGATACATAAGCAGTTAAAACATCTCCGTATTCCCATTCTTGCCAGACAGCATTTATTCCCGCCTTCACATTGATCCGTACATTTGCACAATGAACAATTTGTTTACCCTTATACTCCACTTCCATTATTTCTCCTGAAAGATAGAGCCTATTATTCATATAAATAGGGTAATCAGTCAGCTTGAATTGAATGTAAACCGGTTCATTAAACGGTATTTCATTGGTTATATGCAGTTTTTCATACAAAACATTTTCATAATAGGCACGATAGGCAAACTGATACATTGACATTCCTGAAACTGCAAAAAAGAGGATCAAACCGAATATGCATAATTTATACTTCTCTGCAATAAAACATACGCTGCAAAGTATAAAACTGGCGCAAAAAATAATGAGCATAGAAGGGATTTTCAGTTCAGCATAATGATACAGTAAAATACCCATACAATGACAAATTGCTGCATAAAACAATGGATTTTTCATAATGTAATGCTATATTATCTGAAGGATTGTTCCATTTGTTGACTATCTTCACTTTGAACATAAGGTGACTCTCTCCCGTTTTTACGCTATAATAACAAATGACAAAGATTCACAGCTTTTGTATTGTAACTTTTGAAACAAAAACAGGTATTATATACGTCTAATACAATGAATGAGGATAAACGACAATGGAAGGAACAATTCGAAATAATAATTGATTTATA
>MFGW01000100.1:10100-12318 GCA_001780385.1 Candidatus Fischerbacteria bacterium RBG_13_37_8
GAAGATATAGCACAGGAAGTGTTTATAAGAGTTTATAAAGGATTACCTTATTTTAAGCATCAATCAAAATTTACCACGTGGCTCTATCGTATCGTTCATAATGTTGCAATTTCTGAAATTCGAAAAAATAGGCCGCAATTAGCTTCGGCAGAAACACTTGAAAAACTTCCTACAACTGTCAGACAGGATAATCCTTCTGAAGCACTTACAGAGAAACAGGTGAAGGAAAAACTTGGCAAAGCACTCGATGATCTTCCAGAAAACTACCGGATGGTACTTCTGTTGTATTACATGGAAGGAGTATCGTATACTGAGATATCACGTATTCTTGATCTTCCAATAGGAACGGTGAAAACATACCTGCACAGAGGAAAAAAGATGCTTAGACAATCATTATTTAACCTTTCAAATCCCCAACAATATATACCATGAAAGAAAAAATTCATAAATTTACTGAAAATGACATACTCCGATATATCGATAATGAACTCGGTGCATGGAAAAAATATAAACTGATCAGGCATTTGAAAACTTGCTCAACCTGCTCACAACTCTTGCAGGAATATAAATTAATTGAAGATGAATTACGCAATAAACCATCCACCCATTCTTTGCCAAGTTTTAAAGATACCCTTCTCAATAAAATTCAATCAATCGAACCAATTAAAGAAGAAAGAAAATCTCCCTATTCACTTGGTTTTAAATTATCATTCTCCGGCGCTTTAATCATAACTATTTTTATGCTTACTCTTCATCTTTTTAATATTACACCGGAACATATAATGAATGCTTTGCAATTTATTGCTTTATATAGAAGTCCTTCAACCTATATTCAGATCAGACAAGCCATCGAAGAATATTATGCACTATATGCTACTTTTAAATCCTTCATAAATTATGGATTGCTTGGCATTATTACCGCATGGGGCTTATTTTACATTCACCGCATCCGACAATAATATTAGGGACAGTCACCTATTTTTTTTAAAATAGGTGACTGTCCCTAATATTCAAAATACACTGCCGGATCCTCAAGCCCCGCTTCTTTAAATCCCTTCAATCGCAAAAGACAACTATCACATCTTCCGCACGCTATTCCTTTCACAGTAGGATCATAACAACTATGCGTAAGCGATAAATTTACTCCCTTTTTTATTGCAAGCGTGATTATCGCCGATTTCGTAAGATGCACTAATGGCGCATGAATTCGAAAATGAATTTTGTTTTCTACCGCCGCTTTTGTAGCAATATTGGCCAATTCTTCAAATTTTTTTATAAAACCAGGACGACAATCAGGATAGCCAGAAAAATCTACTGCATTCGTCCCTATAAAAATATCACCCGCTTCCATTACTTCAGCCCAGGCAAGCGCCAATGCTAAAAATATGGTATTCCGTGCAGGTACATAAGTTTTCGGTATTTCTTCACTATGCTCTATAATACGATCTTTAGGAACTTCAAGCGAGGAAGTTAATGCAGAACCTCCAATAGCACTCAAATCTAAAGTAAGAATCTTATGTTCCTTCACATTAAAAAAAGCAGCAATTCTTTTTGCAGCCTCCAACTCCACAGCATGTCTTTGCTTATATAACACACTTAAGCAAAAAGGCTCATAGTGCTGTTCGATTGCCAAAGCAAGACATGTGGCAGAATCTATCCCTCCACTCAACAATATTATCGCCTTTTTTTCTTCCATAATGAATATAGTATACCAGAAAGAGGGACTGGGGAATAGGGACTGGGGACTAGGGACTGGCTACGCATAAAGAACTTTTTACTAATTATTCCCAAAAAATCAGCAAGAAAAATAACAGAGATATGCTTTCTTCGTATTAATTACTTGATCCTTGCCGTGAACTTGTTTCTTTTATTTATTTTTCTTGCGCATATTCGGGATAATGAGATTAAAGTTCTTTATAAGTCCCTATTCCCCAGTCCCAGTCCCCAGTCCCCAGTCCCCAGTCCCTATTCCCCAGTCCCCAGTCCCTATTCCCTGCTATTGAAATATGTGTCAAATAGCTATATAATTAACTTGATATTAAAATTAAATATTATTATGAAAAGGTTCTGGAAAAGGAAGCATGAAAGGATTAAAATTTATTATATTAATTATTGCTATAATAGGGGCTTGCTCTATATTAGGAGGAGTTTTAGGGGCCAGATTTCTCAATAATCAGGGAGAAATAGAACAAATATTAAAAAATGTTTCTCTTCTTAT
>MFGW01000100.1:12393-13855 GCA_001780385.1 Candidatus Fischerbacteria bacterium RBG_13_37_8
GAATGAATTAGATCCACATTCAAATTTTTTGGACAGCAAAAGTTATAAAAAAATGCAGGAAGAACAGAAAGGTTCTTTTTTTGGACTCGGTATAACTTTAAGCAAATTAAACGGCATGCTCACTGTTATTTCTCCTATTGAAGGAACGCCGGCATATAAAGCGGGGATACGAGCAGGAGATATTATACTTGAAATCAATGGAGTTCCTACCAAGGATGAATCGATTGATGTTTCTGTTTCAAAATTAAGAGGGCCAAAAGGCACACAGGTCAATATTACTATTGTACGGGAGGGATACCAGGAACCTTTACATTTTACTTTAACCAGGGATGAGATTCCAATAAATAGTATCCCGTATTCATTTTTAATTGATACTAAAACCGGTTATATAAAGATCAAATCTTTTACGGAAACAACTGAAGAAGAAATGTTAAATGCTCTTGCAAAAATGCAGGTGCATGGTATGGAACGATTAATTCTGGATTTACGTGGTGATTCCGGGGGACTGTTGGAAATGGCAACCGAAATTGCGGATACTTATTTACCGAAGGGAACTCTTATTACTTACACAAAAGGACGCACTGCTGATTCTAATCAAGATTACAATTGTGATAGAACTGACAAATGGGAGCAAATACCGCTTATTATTCTTGTTGACAGGGGCACAGCAAGTGCTTCAGAAATAGTATCCGGTGCTATCCAGGATCATGACAGAGGCTTGATCATAGGACAAACTACATGGGGAAAAGCACTCGTACAAAGTGTCTACCGGTTAAAATATGATACCGCATTAGCATTAACAACAGCAAAATATTACACGCCAAGCGGACGTCTTATTCAGAGAAGCTATAAATCATTATACGATTATTTTTTTGAATTTGAAGATGAAGACCAGCAAACAAAAGAAGTTCCACATGATAAAATTTATTATACCGATACAGGCAGAAAAGTTTATGGAGGCGGCGGAATAACCCCAGATATTATGATTATTCCTAAAAAATTCAGTAAATTTATGGATCGTCTCTTCCGGCAGCTCATATTTTTCAATTTTGCAAAAAAATATGAAGCAGCAGAACAGGAAAATGCTGCCAACAGTATTTTAATAAAACTCGAGAGGAATTTTATTGTTGATGATGCTATGTTGAGCAATTTTAAGAATTATCTTGAATCAGAAAAAATAACATTTAATGATGAAGAATTCGAAAATGATAAAGAATTAATAAAAAAAGAAATAGAGAGAGAAATACGATTAGCATTATGGGGTACGGAAGATGCCTATAAAAAATATCTTCAGACAGATGAAATGGTTACCTCTGCCATGGAACATTTTGATGAAGCGATAGCTCTATATGATGAGAAAATAAAAAATGAGGAAAACAAAAGCGCCAAAATAGGAAAGAAATAATGGCAAAAGGCAGAAGAATTCATGTTGAGATAGATTGGCTCACGATACCGATTAAAT
>MFGW01000100.1:13889-14161 GCA_001780385.1 Candidatus Fischerbacteria bacterium RBG_13_37_8
ATTAGGGTATGCGGTGTATTATATTTATTTCAAGGCACCAACGCAGCCGATAGAGGATAATAGTAGGACTCCTTCAAATACTGCTAAATTTGTATTTATACAGGGTGATGTGCAAGTTAAGGAAGCGAATCTTTTTGTATGGAAGCCGGCAGATTACCGTGTTTTTCTCAATGAAGGTGATTTAATACGAACCGCGCCTAATTCGCATGCTAAGATTGAATTTATTGATGGAATGGTGATCGATGTAAGTTCAGATTCCATGGTTAGGGTAG
>MFGW01000100.1:14192-15890 GCA_001780385.1 Candidatus Fischerbacteria bacterium RBG_13_37_8
AAAAAGGCAGTATGGATTTGCAAACTTTAGAGGGTGTACAGGTAAAGGGCGAAACATTCTCAGAAAAAATTAAACTCCCTCCGGCGCCTATTTTAAAAATTCCCGCCAACAATTCAGTCCATGAATTTCAACGGCCGGATTATCTTGAACTTCCAATAGAATGGTACGATATAGATGTAGCAAAATCATACAGGCTTTATATAAGCGGTGCCAATAGTCAGTACATCCCTGATAAACCATTGCGAGAAGTAAAAGAAAATAAAATTCTATTACGAATAAAAGTTTCACCGAGAGCGCGCCATTTATGGGCTGTGAGCGCTGTCGATGAAAATAACCGAGAAAGTCCAATGTCTTCGATATGGAATTTTACCGTTCAAAGGAGTGCCAGTTTAGCAGAAACAGACAAGGACCCGCCCATTTTAAAAATTACCGAAGTAGAACCATACATACCTTTTCTTAATATAAAAGGTGAAACAGAAATAAATGTATCTCTCACCATTAATGGTGAAACCGTAGACGTAGGACCGGATGGTAAATTTGATTATTTCTACCGGCTCAGAAACGCCGGACTAAATGAAATAAATATAATTGCAGAAGATGCTGCTGGCAATAAAACTGAGAAAAAAATTAATAGGACTATAAAATAATTTCTTTTGAAATAATTATTCCTGGTCTTACTATGAAATGAAGACGATATTACAAAAATTGGAAAGTGGGAGAGGTAGCGGTTAATAATTACCATGCATATAAAAGAGGAAGTGAAAAATAATATTAAATATAAAAGACATTTTCGCATATTAAGAGATGCTGTTCATGCGATGAATGCAAAGCTTGATCCTAAACAAGTCATGGAAACAATAATGGGGTATATAGGCAAATTAATGCCTTCGGATGGATGGTCAATATTACTCAAAGAAGAAACAAGCGGGCAATTAGTATTTGAAATGGCATGCGGACTGGTTGGTAGTAAATTAACATCTCAGAAGCTTTCGCTTGAAAATAGTATAGCAGGCTGGGTAGCAAAAACCGGCAAACCGGTAATGATAAAGAATGCAAAAAAGGATCGCCGTTTTAATGCATCCTTCGATAAATGCACTCAATTTTTAACACGAACGGTGCTTTGCGCACCCATTATCTCCAGAGGCAAGATACTTGGTTCAGTAGAAATAATCAATAAAAAGGGAAAAAACAAATCATTTACTAAAGAAGATCTCACATTATTACAGAGTCTATTAGAACCGGCAGGAATTGCACTTGAGAATGCATTCCTGTTTAAAAAAGTGCAGCAGCTTGTAGTAACAGATGATCTTACCCAACTCTATAATTATAGGTATATACATGATTATTTGGAGGCTGAAATAAAAAAAATCAGTCGAAGCAACAGCAGAAAAAAAATAAGTCTTATTTTTTTAGATCTTGATGGTTTCAAGGAAGTAGATGATCATTACGGACACATAGTAGGCGGAAAAGCTTTAAAAATAATTGGAACCAGGATCAAGAATGCAGTAGACCAGGATGCAATAGTTTCCCGTTATGGCGGGGATGAGTTTGCAATAATATTACCCGATACAGATGAACCGGAAGCGGTAAAAATAGCAGAACATATAAGAAATGAAATTTCTGAAACAAATTTTCGTTCTTCCCTTGGCGTAGATACAAAAGTAACAGCAAGCATAGGCATAGCTGTTTACCCTGAAC
>MFGW01000100.1:15987-16197 GCA_001780385.1 Candidatus Fischerbacteria bacterium RBG_13_37_8
GATGAAAATTCATAGTTCTTGTGATAATGAGTTGATGCTTTGGAGTTTTTTATGTTTAGGTCTTTAATCAGTTTATTTTCTAATGACTTAGCAATAGATTTAGGGACAGCAAACACTGTCGTAATAGCACGCAGTAAAGGAATTGTAGTGAATGAACCATCTATTGTCGCTATCAACAAAAACACCGATAAAGTAGAAGCTGTTGGAAAA
>MFGW01000100.1:16226-16697 GCA_001780385.1 Candidatus Fischerbacteria bacterium RBG_13_37_8
AAAGCTTCCGAAGTGTATCTTGTTGAACAGGCAATTGCAGCAGCTATCGGTGCAGGATTACCTATCTGGGAACCTGCAGGAAATATGATAGTTGATATAGGCGGAGGCACTACTGATATTGCTGTTATTTCATTAAATGGTATTGTTTACTCGCGTTCTGTCAGAATTGCCGGAAATGAAATGGATGAATCAATTGTTCAGTACATTAAAAAGAAATACAATTTATCGATTGGTGAAAAAACATCCGAGCATATAAAAATGGAAATAGGTTCTGCTTTTCCTCTGGAAGAAAGGAAGATCATGGAAATAAAAGGAAGGTGTTTAATAGAAGGAATTCCAAGAACAATAATTGTAGATGATAGCGAGATACGCGAAGCTCTTGCTGATACAGTCAACATAATTGTATCGGCAGTACGGGAAGCACTGGAAAAAACGCCGCCTGAATTATCTGCCGATATTGTGGATAGAGGA
>MFGW01000100.1:16759-18455 GCA_001780385.1 Candidatus Fischerbacteria bacterium RBG_13_37_8
AGGACTGCCTATTACTATCGCTGAACAACCACTCTATTCAGTTGCTTTTGGCGCTGCAAGAATGTTAGAAAACTTTATTTTACTTAAAAAATCAGCTCTCCGCTGTTGATATGAATTAATAGAGAGATGTATAATTGGCAGCAGGCTTTGATTGGAAATTCCACATATCAGTTATTACAATCAATATAATTCTATTTATTCTTATAGCAGCGCAAGCTATTTCCCCCTCCGGATATACCTATCTGAATGACTTTGCTTTTTCTGTTCTCTCCACGATTGAACAAGTCTCTAATTACCCCATTAATAAAATAAAAAACCTAGGCATTTATCTGAAAGATAGTAAGGAACAGGAAACAAAAATCAGGATGCTCAATGAACAGGTCTCACATCTCAAAGTAAATGCAGACATCAATAATAAAATCAAGGAAGAAAATGCTACCTTACGGCAATTGTTGAATTTGCAAAAAAAAGCAGATTATCATTTTATGATGGCTGATGTAATAGGATATGATTTCAAATCAGAATTCTTAAAAACGATGCGAATAAATCGAGGTTCAGCCGATGGTATTCGTAAACATTACCCTGTTCTGACTATTGATGGTGTAGTAGGTACCATAATAAAAGTAGGCAGACATACCAGTGAAGTACTTATGATAATAGGAGCTTCGAGCGCTATTGGGGTCACAATTCAGGAATGTAAAATAAAAGCTATTGCCTACGGTACTGGAGGAACACTCCTGAAAGTTAAATACATTCCTATCAGCGCTCCTATCCGCCAAAATCTATCAATAATTACCTCCGGACTGGATGCTTTCTTTCCCGCAGGTCTCCCCGTCGGAATTACTACCAGCGAAATTTATCAATCAGGTCCCTATAAAGAAATTCTCGTTAAACCTTATATTAATTTTTACTACCTTGGCAATGTAGTGATACTTATTCCTGATACTCCAGAATCTGCTGATTCACCTGACAGCAACAAATAATTATGAGAAATAAACTGATCGTCATTATTCTTCTCCTTCTTTCATTCTTGCTCCATCTCTATCAACACAATATCTCTTTCTTCAGGATCTATCAGGTTGATTTTTTTATAATTTATTCTGTCCTCTCGGTAATTTTTTTTAAAAGTTTTATTCCGCTCTTCCTTAGTTTATTAGCGGGTTTACTCCAGGATTCTTTTTCTGGCAGCATTATCGGTATCAATGCACTTTCAAAATTCATACTGGCTTATTTCTGTTTGCTGATAACAAACCGCATCGATATAAGAATAAAAGGTATTCTTCTCGGTCTGTTTATGGTAGCATGCATTATTGATTATGCAATTATTGCCACTATAGGAAAATGGTTTAATCTATTTGTGAATGTATTGCCTTTGCATAAATTATTGCTTAAATTTATTATAACCTCATTTGCCGGTTACATATTGTATATAGTCATAAAAAGTTTTACTGAAACAATGCACCTTGAATACGAAGAATATTAATATGGAAGCAGGTAGTTATGTATAAAGAATATGTTGAAAAGGATGCTATTGCAAAGAGAATTACTGCGCTGCAGCTTATTATCGTATTCATATTTATTTTATTTATTATAAGTTTTTGGTCAATTCAAATTATTCACCATCGTGAATATTTAGATAAAGCTGAAAACAATAAATTGCAGATTTTAGAAATACAAGCAGCGCGCGGTATCATTT
>MFGW01000101.1 GCA_001780385.1 Candidatus Fischerbacteria bacterium RBG_13_37_8
ATCGTATCGTATGCATGGGATTTTGGTGATGGCGCTTCAGCCGTGCAGAGAGATGTATTGCATACCTATGCGTCACCGGGAGTTTACGATGTAACACTGACGGCGACCAGTGATCTTGGATTAGCGGCAAGTAGGACGATGCAGTATTATGCGTACGGGGCGCCGGCGGCTGACTTCACGTATGATCCTGCGGTGCCGGATGAAATAGAAAATGCATTCTTTACGGATGAATCCGTGGACCTGTTCTGGGGGATAGTGTACAATGAATGGGATTTCGGCGATGGCAGCGCAATAAGCAAGAATTTTTCGACGACACCGCATATTTACTATGACAGTGGCGCTTATGAAGCAGCGCTGAGGGTATGGAATGGACGCGGCATATCGAATGCAGCGGTAAAGACGGTAACGGTGAATAATGTAGCGCCGACAGCCGAGGCAGGTTGGCCGTTATATATAGCTTGTGGAGTGAACTGGGGAGTTTCGGCAGCGGTAGGAGATCCGAGTCCTGTAGACAGAGAATCATTGCATTGTCATTGGGATTTTGGAGATGGCACAAGCCAGGATATCGATGATTGTTACGGAATTGCAGTTCAGGTACAGCATGCATACATGGCAGTAGGAGCATACACGGCGACGCTGACGGTGACGGATAAAGATGGCGGCGCGGCATCAGATACAGTAGAAGTAACCGTGACGAGCCAGGCGCTGGTGAATATTTACGCAGCGCTCAATGCGACGGCTGACGGGCTGGTAGAAGTAGCAGCGCGGTTGTTTGACCGGTTGAATCCGACGGCGCCGATGACGGAACAGACGTTATTGTTCAAGCATGGCACACAGCAAGTAAGCGCTGTCACGAATGATAAAGGGATAGCGACGGCAGCGCTGCAATTTGAAGTGGGAGTTGAGAATACGGTCACCGTGCAATATACGACCGGCAATGATTGTCAGACAGCGGTGCATACGGCGACATTCAATCCCGTGGTGGAATTTCCGGAGATCCCGACGCTGCAGCATGAGGAGAGCCGTGCAGTGGCGCTTTGTCCGAATGATGCGGGACGGTATGTGCTGGGAGGCAAATTACCGACGCGAGGATTCGAGAATCATTACCTTCCGTTGTTCGTCAATCTTGATCCTGTGCAAATAGGCAATGGCGGCATCGAGAATCCATTGCCGGGATTCGATACGGTTGTACTGAATGGAGTGTGTGATATTGGAAGTGATGTTTTTCTATTGAATCCTGTTTTTCGTGCTCGTATGGAAGAATATATAACCGGCGGAGGCAAGCTGATAATCTGGGATTCGGAATGCACGGGCGTAATAGCGCAACTTGATTATCAGAACTTTTTCTTCCCGTTCACAACCAACAATCCCGGACCGAGGGGTCAGCCGGGCGGTCTGCAAATAATAGAACAGAGCACGCTCGGCGTTGATGATACCGGTTCACCATACTATATAAATACCGACCTGGTAGGGCAACAAGGAGAAGCCGGGGATGCGAATGTATTTGAGACATATGATCCGAACTGGTGCCTGAGCATGAAAGCGAAGAATTATCTTTCCGATGATTATAAGCCGGCGAGAACATACGTGAATTACCAGTCAGGGTTGATAATATATGATGGGCTTGACCGCGATAAACTGAAGCATATTAGCTACGGAGTGCCGTATGTAGATATGTCGCTTTTTACGGTGGGGAGTGCATTGTTTTATCTTGCGCGTATCTATGAGTTTGAGTTAATGCAGGGCTGGAATCCGTCCGGGTTAAGCTGTGTAACCTCGGTCATTGAAGCAACGATAGCGCTGGAGCCGGAGACAGCGACGCTCGAACCGGGTCAGCAACATACATTGACTGCCATGGCAACGGATGAGAACAGCGCGCCGATAGAAGGAATAATTCTGACATTGCAGGTAAGCGGCACTCATCAATTAGAGCAATCAGGGACGACTGATGCAAATGGAGTAGTGACATTCAGCTACACAGGAAATACGGTAGGTGATGACAGCGCAGTAGTGATAGCCGGGGCAAGTGAATCCAATACGGCAATGGTGTATTGGCGAGAGCCCAACACGGCGCCGGTTGCAGAAGATCAAGCAGTGACTACCGATGAAGATACTGCTGTTGCTATCACTCTCGTTGCAACTGATAGTGACGGAGATGCATTAACCTATGTCATCGTCGAACAGCCGTTGCATGGAATACTGAGCGGAACAGCTCCAGACGTAACATACACACCTGAAGCGAATTACAATGGCAGCGACAGCTTCACCTTCAAAGCGAATGACGGACAACTTGATTCAAATATTGCGACCGTGAGCATTACGATAACGCCGGTCAACGATGCACCCGTCGCGCAATATCAAGCAGTGACTATCGATGAAGATACTGCCGTTGCTATCACCATCATTGCAACTGATAGTGATGGAGAAGCATTAACTTACGCCATCGTCGAACAACCATTGCACGGAATACTGAACGGAACAGCTCCAGACGTAACCTACACACCTGAAGCTAATTACAATGGTGCTGACAGCTTCACCTTCAAGGCAAATGACGGTCTGCTTGATTCTCATATAGCAACCGTGAGCATTACGATAACTGCGGTCAATGATGCACCCGTCGCAGATAGTCAAAATGTCTCAACCGATGAAGATACGATACTCAATATTACGTTGACTGCATCAGATATTGAAAATGATCCATTGACTTACAGCATCGTCATTGCACCTTCGCATGGGCTGCTGACAGGAACACCACCGGAGGTAACCTACACACCGGAGCCAAATTACAACGGAACAGATAGCTTCACGTTCAAGGCAAATGACGGGCAAGCAGACTCCAATAATGCGACGGTAGCAATTCTGATTAATGCCGTAAACGACGCACCGGTTGCAGATAATCAATCAATCACCACAAATCAGAATACTTCTGTCGATATTACACTGACAGCTTCTGATATAGACGGAGACAGTTTGACGTACAGTGTGGTTGATTCGCCGTCACACGGCGCTTTAAGCGGGACAGCGCCTGAGGTTACGTATACACCGGATTTGGATTACACCGGCACGGATAGTTTTACCTTCAAGGCGAATGATTCACAGATAGATTCCGGTATAGCAACCGTTACAATAACCGTGTTGTCAGCAATCGGATGTTCGGATGCTGCTACAATAGATTACAAAGGATACACTGCCGCCAATTGCACCGTTCCGCAGGTTTATGTCGCAGTAACTAACCAGGCGGAGCTGGATGCGTACGAGCAGGATTTTGGATTTGACGGGACGAAAGTCAAGAACCTGCATGTCAATTTCAACCCGAGTGGGAACGTGACGATTATCTCACCATGCCTGATCAAGCTCAACGGTGAGGATAATTACCTTGATGTAGAAGCGGCGAATGTATGCATTTATGGGCGGAAAGGAGTGCATGTAGCGGAGGATTATGCGAACCCGGACGGTGGAATCACGACTGGGGCATTGCACCTGATATCAGAGGAAGAGGATGCCGGCACTTTCAAGAGCATTCAGATACATGCAACGCAGATATATATACAAGCGTTGAAAGAAGCGAAGATCGGAATGGATTCAGTAGTGGAAGTAACCGGTGAAGTGAAGATACTCTCGACAGGTAATCTAAGCAGCAGCAATGCCATCGTGCGGCAAGGCACAGAGCTGACCGCAACGAGTCTTCAAATAGAAGCATCGCGAGAAGCTGCTATCGGTGAAGCAACGACCATCACCGTATCCGGCATACTTGAGGTTAATTCTACCGGAAGTGCAGTGGGAAGTCTGGCGATAGTCAAGCAAGGAGCACAGGTCAATGCCGGCACATTCGACCTAACCTCCGGTAATAAAGCACAACTCGGCATAGACACTACTACAACGGTAACCGACAATTTCCACATGAACGCAGCGAACACCTGCACAATTGCCTCTTCGGTAGTAATCAATGCCGGTTCACGCTCCGGCAACTGTTTATGAAAACTGCAGCGAGCATTATGAATAAAGAATTACATTCTTTGCTAGCATATTGTAGGGGCAGACCTATGCGTCTGCCCTTTCGAAGCAATCCCGAACGGACTATAGGAAGCATGAAAGTCAGGGATTGCCACGCACACCTTCGGTGTGCTCGCAAAAGATATTCCATTAAGCTATAATAAGAGAGGAAAATCATGAAAAGCAAAGAGAACAAGGAAATAAACACACTCCGCACTATGATTAAGGCATTTTCCATCGCCTTAATAATAATGATTGTCTCTACAGTTGGCTATGCACAACAACTCAAGACCATCAGCCACACCTATGCTCAAGGCTGGAATCTCGTTGCGATTCCACTGCAAGCACAGGATAATAGTCCTTATGCGGTATTTGATGAGGTCACTCCTCCGCTCTGGTTATATGATTACCAAAACGGATTCGAGGTAGGCGTAGATGAACCAGCCTTTACCAGCATAGATCCTGGACGCGGGTATAATTTATTACTTGCAGACTCAACAACTATTTCCGTAACGGGAGCAACAGTTGCCATTAATACACCATTTCATATTACGTTAGCCAAAGGATGGAATATTATTTCCACACCCTGGCGCACGGAAGTCGATTGGGCAGACTCACGTATTTCCATAACCGATGGCACAACTACTATTCCTCTAAGCACAGCTATCTCGAACCAATGGACGGAAGGTGTGTTATATTCCCTTGATCCTGCAACTGAAGTATATACAGCACTGCAACCAAACGACACACCGGTCAATTACCTCTATCCGTGGCAGGGATACTTGCTTTTCAGTACGATAGAGGGTGAGCTGATCATGGCAGAACCACCACCAGATAACACAGCTCCAGTAGTAATAATTCATTCACCTATTGACGGTACAAGAATATCATTAATAACAGATATCATCGGCACCGTAGAGGATGAGAATTTAGTCGAGTGGAGACTTGAGTATGAACCAGTTGAGTTAGGACAACCAGTCACAC
>MFGW01000102.1:0-120 GCA_001780385.1 Candidatus Fischerbacteria bacterium RBG_13_37_8
AAGGGGACAGTCACCTATTTCCGGTAGAAATAGGTGACTGTCCCCTTTTTAGTTAGTGAATTTTAGTGCTTTGGTGATTTAGTGGTGAAATAATTAATCTGTACTGGGAAACTCTGAACA
>MFGW01000102.1:188-3019 GCA_001780385.1 Candidatus Fischerbacteria bacterium RBG_13_37_8
CCGATCTTGTAAAAGATAAGGTCATAGATCTGTGTCCTCAATATCAAAGAAGATTTCGATGGGATAAAAATAAGCAATCGAGGTTAATAGAATCATTTTTAATGAACGTTCCCGTGCCTCCAATATTTTTAAATGAAGACAGTTATGGCAAATATTCGGTAATTGATGGGAAACAGCGATTAATAGCGATAAATGAATTTATGGAGGGCCGCCTTATTCTAAAGGGACTTGAGGTATTTTCTGACATAAATGGTTTATCTTTTGATAAGCTGCCTTCAAAGCTAAAGCAGGTCCTAAGAACTCGACCAACAGTTCGATCTATTATCATACTCAGACAATCTGATTCTGATGTTAAATATGAAGTATTCCAGCGATTAAATACTGGAGGTGTAAGTCTAAATCCCCAAGAAATTAGAAATAGTGTTTATGGAGGCTCACTTAATGATCTTATTCAAAAGCTATCAGAAAATGATAAGTTCCATAAATTGCTAGGAGTAGTAAAAAAAGAGTCTTCATCTATATATAAAGCAATGCGAGATGCGGAATTTGTGCTGCGTTTTTTTACATTTAAAAATAGATGGCAAAAAATTTCTGGAAGCATGAAAAGGCTTATGGATGAATTCATGCATAAGAACAGGAATGCATCCTCTAAAAAACTTAAGGAATTAGAAAGAGAATTCTTGGTCACAATTGAAGTTGTTGAAAAAGCTTTTGGTAAATATTCCTTTAAAAGATGGCTGCCTAAATATAATCGGTGGCGTAATCAAATTTTGGCATCTTTATATGATGCTGAGATGTTCGCTTGTACTAGATTTTCTGCGGAAGAAGTTGATGGCAAGCAAGATTATATTGTTAAGCAATTAAAGCTATTATTTGAGGATGATAGCTTCCGAGAATCTATTGAAGTAGGCACAAATGCTCCCGTTCGATTTAGAAAGCGGATTACCAATATAATTGAGATGCTATCTAAGATAATAGGAAAGACTGGATTCAAAAAAGGACTATGAGTGAATCTACGGCTTTAAAAGAGTTTAAGAATTCTCTTCAAATTGCCGATGAACTAATTAGAATTGAGAGAAATAATTATCACAATCCTCCTAAGCAAAATGAACAAAAGGCGGTTGAAGGTCTTCGAGGAGGTGCTAGCGTAATAATGGTTGCAGCGTTTGAGCATTTTATTCGGCAAATTATTGAAGAACATCTATCATATCTGACAATGCAACCATTTAAAGTAAAATTTGACGAGCTGCCTGATAAAATGAAAATACATAGCGTATTCAAAACATTAGAATATGCCACCAAGGGAAGACCATTTGAAGAAAGAAAGGACAAAATTGATAGATTGTCAGATATTTATGAAGCTTGTAGATTAATTCTTTCAGGTTGTGTCAATCCTGAAGTTTTTAGTAGTGATATCGGAAATCCTAATTCAAAACATGTTAAAGATATAATGAATAATTTAGGTATAGATAATATATTTGCAAAAATAAAGGATCATTTTGATTCTAAGTGGCGTAATCCAACCGCTTCGACCTTTATATCTGATAAATTGGACGAAATTGTGAACAGGAGACATACAGTAGCGCATAAAGCGGATGCTCTTAATATCAGTAGAGCAGATTTAAATATATCTCTTAAATTTCTAAAAGTCTTAGGGGAATCAATAGATCAAGCATTGCATAATTATATTAAGGCTATAAAGTAGCGATAATAGTTTATAATAATTATTAATAAGAATGAATTTATAATAATAGAGGAAATTTTGTGAAGAAACGATTAAATATCTCTTTTCTAAAAAAGGAAGCACATGACTTTGCTCTTAAAGAATCAAAACATCATGAACAATCGCTTTTTGGAGTGACTGATGGAAAAGCAATTGGAACTTATTTAGAGCATAAGTTTCAGAATTCTCTTAAAAACAAATACGTATACAAATGGGGATCTTCTGCAAAAGGAATAGATTTTCCAGAATTGGGAGTGGATATAAAAGTTACCAGCATAAGACAACCACAATCTTCTTGTCCATATAAATCAGCAAAGCAAAAAATTTACGGATTAGGATACTCATTGTTGGTTTTTGTATATGATAAAATGGATGATGAAAAAACAAGAACTGGAAACTTGAATGTAATACATACAATTTATGTTGAATCCTCAAGAACTGGAGATTTTCAAACAACCACAGCATTGCGGAGAATAATCGATAACTCAGGCAATATAGATGATATTATTGCAATACTAAGTGAGCATCACCTTCCTGTCGATGATATTCAAGCAAAGGAGCTTGCAGATGAAATTCTACAAAATCCCCCGGAGATTGGTTATCTTACAATTTCCAATGCACTTCAATGGCGACTTCAATATAGTAGAGTCATAGAAAAGGCGGGAGAAATTACTGGTATTATCAGGGTAGTCTAATTATGCAAACTAAGGAACGTGCTGAATATGGAGATTTTCAAACCCCAATCAATTTAGCATTAAATGTGACACATTTCCTCAGAGCCAACGGAATTTCTCCATCTATTATAATCGAGCCAACCTGCGGACTTGGATCATTTCTTGTCGCAGCAGCAAAAACTTTTGGAGACTCTATTTGCTATTATGGATTTGATATTAATACTAACTATATTGAGAAGACAAAAGAAGTGCTATCCCAGATAGATCATATTCGTTTTGAAGTATTATGTGAAAATTTTTTCAGCAAAGATTGGATTAATTTTTTTAAATCTTTTACAGGAGAACTTTTAATTGTTGGAAATCCTCCATGGGTGACAAATAGCTCTCTTGGAGTAATAGGTAGCAAGAATTTACCGCACAAAACCAATTTCCAA
>MFGW01000102.1:3026-6540 GCA_001780385.1 Candidatus Fischerbacteria bacterium RBG_13_37_8
AAGGCTTTTCCTCCAAAACTGGAAAGGCAAATTTTGATATATCTGAGTGGATATTGATTAAATTAATTGAATGTTTATCCGGAAAATCTGCAACAATTGCTATGTTATGCAAAACATCAACAGCAAGAAAAGTCCTGAGATATGCATGGAAAGAAAGAAAAAATATAGCAAATTCTTCCATACACTTAATAGATGCTATGAGCAATTTTGGAGTATCGGTTGATGCATGTCTCTTTGTAACGCATACCGGAAAAGCAGGGCATAGTACAATAGCCGGAATATACACTGATTTGAATTTTTTAAGCTTGACAAATAGATTTGGTCTTTTAAATAATGAATTGGTTTCAGACATTGATTCATATGAACATTTAAAAGACATTGAAGGAATGGAATATCGAAAATGGAGATCAGGAGTCAAGCATGATGCAGTTAAAATTATGGAATTCAAAATGATTCAAAACCAATATATAAATGGTCTAGAAGAGCATTGTAATATTGAGCCGGAATACCTCTTTCCACTCCTTAAATCTTCAGATATTGCTAACAATAGATTATGTCCATCAAAGTTCATCTTGCTCACCCAAAAAAATATTAATGATGATACTATGATGGTAAAGCAAAAGGCGCCAAAGACATGGAAATATCTAATCTCTCATAGCAGTTATCTTGATAAACGTGCAAGCATTATTTATGAAAAACGACCCCGTTTTTCTGTGTTCGGGATCGGAGCATATACTTTTTCGCCATGGAAAGTTGCCATCTCAGGCTTGTATAAGAATTTATATTTTAGAGTTGTTGGTTCCTTGCAGAATAAGCCAATAGTGCTTGATGATACTTGCTACTTTATTCCTTGCCAAACCGAGGAAGAGGCACATTTATTCTGTGAACTCTTAAACTCTGAAATAGCTAAAAGATTCCTTGAAGCGCTTATTTTTTTTGATGCTAAAAGGCCAATTACCATTGATATTTTGAAGCGAATTGATCTTCGGAAACTAGCTGAGAAGCTTGGCTGCAGAGAAAAGGTCGACCATTATCTGAAAAATGCTTTTTTTGAGGCAGGTACTCAGCAGCTGCTAATCTTAGAAAAAAGGAAGAATTACCGAAATGGTAAAATAATGCTTAATCAGCATAAAGTTCATGATAAATATTAATCACTGATCCATTCTTAAATTTGATGTTTCTTTGCTTGTAACTCACATCTTTAATCTTCATGCTATAAGCCCAATTTTTGTAAAGGGGATAACTAACATATTTCAATACCTCTTTTTTGTACATGCCAATTTTAATATTTCTTAATTCTTGTTTTGTTTGTATATTAATATCAATTACTCGATCATCATTAAATATCAATCGATCATCCAATTTGGTATTTGAATAATCACTATAGAACCATGACTCTGCCAGCGGTTTTCCCAATAAATCAACTACTTGCTTTTAATATTCCAACACTATGGAAAAGATCCTTCGATTCCTTCTTATTTACTTAAACCTGGATGATGATTATGTGGTTTCCTTTCAAACCTCTTTGTTGTCAATGTGCCTTTTGTGGACAAAAATGGCATATTCCCGCTCGAAGAATTCGCCTCCTCGAACGATTGCTCACTATCAAAAAAGAAGAACCTTTTATCTTGCAATGCCATTACTGCCATGAAGGCGTTGTTACCACTGAACCTTACAAAAATATCTATGGAGAACTGCTTCGTATTGATCCTAAAGAACTCAAACAAGGTACGAAAGTCGCTATTTCTGGTCATTATTCCATCATTCCATTACCCCTTGTAATGGACATGCTCAATGAAAATCCTACTACAGCAGCAGCTTTGAAGAAATTCCGAGACGTTTTATTAATATTATTAAAATGCTAAAAGACAAAAATAAATTTGCTTTATGTGCCAAAGGACAGCTGGCAATTTGCAGGGAAAACATACAAAAAAGAGGCCTTGAAATTGGAAAAATAGAAATGATTGATATATCTTTATTTGGCTATAAAGGATTTATTTATTTTGGATATCAAATTAATGAAGTTTATTTGATAGAAGTAAAAAACAATATTAATATTGAAAAAATTGAAGAATTTAAAGCGCGAATGCGAATGAAGTCAGAAATTACAAAGCCATTACAAGATGATGGATATCAAGCAACTATTAAGGTATTGAAAGTACCAGAAGTGATAGAAGCAGAATCGCTTTTTTGGCTAACAGCTAGTATTCAAAATAAAGGTAATTCTATATGGAATGCATTAGGTTCTGAAAATGGAAAGTATCAGATTAATGTATCTTATCATTGGTTAAATAAAAAGGGAGAAATATTATTATATGATGGAATGAGGACACCTTTGCCAGAAGACATTTATCCAGGGGAGGAAATTCTAGTTGATGTCCTAATACAATCTCCCGAAATCCCGGGTAATTATTTGCTTAGAATTGATTTAGTGCAGGAGATGGTTACATGGTTTGAGAGTAGAGGATCGCTTCCAGCAGAATTAGAATTCAAAATTACTAGCAAATAATACAATTATATTGTTTCCTTTATTGCAATTTGCAGAAGTAATTAGTGTAGAAAGCAAGGAGTATTAGCAAGAATAAAAAGCAGATGATAAAAATCAGGGTAGAATAGCGATGAATAAAAAATGCATTAATAAAGTATCTGAAAATTAGAAAATATTTAGAATAAATAATAACAGAGAGGAGTGTTGAGAATTCTGTCTAAATGTTCTGCTTCAAGTGGAATCGGACATTTTGATGGTGTAAAATAAGAGAGAAAATGGAGGATCAAAATGTCTGAAAGAAAAAGACACAGTGCAGAAAAGAAGGTGGAGATTGTACGGGAGCATTTCAAGAACAAGATGACAGTTACTGAACTATGCAGTAAATAATCTCCATAGCAAATTATATTTTCCCGCTCAGCGGCTTAGTCCAACTCATTTTATCCGCAATGCATTCTTGTACTGCGGATAAAATCCTATGCATTATTTCCAATTTTCACAAAATATCAACTACATGCTTTCCATAACCGAATCACCATCCAACCTGAAACCATACACACATAGCGCATGGACTGCACCGGCAGTGCCGCGTGATTTCACCGGCTGCAACATCAACAACTGCCCGGTTAATTGCGCTGGCAACTTTAGTTGCCACTTCCTCCAAAAGTTGTCACGTTCGTTCTCTTATGCCTGCTTGTTTTGCTCCTCTCTTTATCTTTCAAAATAAGACTCCTGCCTCCTCTTACTATTTCTTACCTCTCCTCTGCTGTTCCGGCATCACTATTGCCCTACCTTATAGCGTGAATCCTAAAATTTATAAAAGACGAACTCCTGAAAAGTCCACACTCTATAAAATCGTCTATCTCCATTTCCAAGAGTATGAAAATATCTATCCCGATACATATGAAAAAGATTTCGGATTCTTGCGAAGGATCATCCCTAAAACCGTTTATAAGTACCTTGACTGCGGAATTTTAGAACATGGGTTTGCACGAGTCCGATGTCCTCAATGCGGTAATGATTTCTTCG
>MFGW01000103.1:0-106 GCA_001780385.1 Candidatus Fischerbacteria bacterium RBG_13_37_8
CCTTCTTGGGCATAGGCACCTCCTTTAGCCCAAGATGATATCATATATCTATTATTATTGCAAGTAAGCACTAGTTTTGAGACAAACTCCATGTGTCTGCCCTCGC
>MFGW01000103.1:263-543 GCA_001780385.1 Candidatus Fischerbacteria bacterium RBG_13_37_8
TCCTCATGCTTCTGTTCATTTGTACAATGGCAACTCCTCAACATACTATCTCCGCCGATAATTCTGCTAATCCCTATATCAGTTTCGATAACCTGCTGGTCAATGTCAATAATATTGTTCACAACATCCCATCCGGCTTCTCTAAAATGCAAGCGGAAGATACTGACTATTTTCTTGTTAAACTCACCGGTCCTATTGAACAAAATTGGCGCCATGAACTTGAAAAACGCGGCGTTAATCTCCTCTGGTATATTCCGTATTATTCATACCTTGCGAAAAT
>MFGW01000103.1:560-4427 GCA_001780385.1 Candidatus Fischerbacteria bacterium RBG_13_37_8
AATCCATTACATCGCTCTCCTTTATTTACTGGGTAGGTCTTCAACAACCTTATTTCAAATTATCACCCGAAATCAGACAAATGCTTTCCTCTGAAAAACATTCCTCATTCTCTTCCAGCACTCCGACAAAAATAAAATTAATCCTCTACAAAGATGAACCAACTGATTCCATTAAAGCAGCTCTTGTGAAAAATGCAACCGGCACTCTCTTGAAAGAAACCACAACTCCACATGATACGCGATTATTTATTGAAATAGAACCTCGTTCCTTTACTGAAAGCATTCAAACGCTTTCTGCATTAAAAGAAGTTGAAGGAATTGAACTGCGCCATAATTTGGAATATACAAATGATGCAGCTCGATGGGTGCATCAAAAATTTATAACCGTACAGTATCCGCTTTACGATAATAATCTCCGGGGGCAGGGGCAGATCGGTGCAATTTCGGATAGCGGTTTTGATTATGACATGTGTTATTTTGACGATCCGGTAAACGGTGCACCGCCTTTTGACATACAGGAACCATGGGGAGAAATTGCTCCCAATTTTTCAGAACGCAAGGTGATTTTATACTATGCCATGGATGCCTGGACCTGCGGAGATGAAGGAGAACCCGGCACCGGTTCTGAATACAACGATCACGGTACGCACACCGCTGGTTCATTCATCGGAAATGATAAAGCCGCCGATTGCACAACTGGTAATGGCAGTACAGGCGATGGCATCGCTCTCTGCTCAAAAGTGATCATGCAGGATATCGGTCAGCTTATTAATTTTATCAATAATGGCTGCGGAACAGCTTACGATTTATTCAATCTCTCGTATAAAGATGGTGCACGTGTTCATTCGAATAGCTGGGGCTACGGTTGTTACGGATGTCCCTGTGCGAGCAATTACTACAATGCCGATGCGCGCGATGTCGATCAATTTATCTGGGAACATAATGACATGACTGTATTTTTTGCTGCCGGCAACAGTTCCGCATCATGCCCGAATGCGACAATATGCGCACCCGGTACTGCAAAGAATTGCATCACTGTCAGCGCAACACGTCATGATCTGCTTGCAACTGATATTCTAAATTCCTCCAGCCGTGGATTGACTTACGATTATCGCCTGAAACCTGATCTCACCGCACAAGGTCAAACTACCATCTCTGCTGATAATGATGGCTTTGTGGACTCATATAATTGCTCCACCACTGATATGAGTGGTACTTCCATGGCGACTCCTACTGCCGCCGGTTATGGTCTCCTCGCACGCCAATATTTTATCGACGGCTATTATCCGACAGGCACACCGGTCCCCGCTGACAGCATTAATCCTTCCTCTGCTCTTATTAAAGCAACCATGATTAATGGCTCGGTTGATATGACCGGCGTTACCGGATCACCACCGAATATCACCGAGGGCTGGGGAAGACTTATGCTCGATGAATCATTGTATTTCACAGGCAATGCACGCAAATTGTTCATCGCCGATGAAACCTCCGGCTTAGCAACAAATTGGAGCCGCTGTTTCAACCTAATGAATAACAGCACCAGTCTGCCTTTGAAAGTTACGCTCGCATGGAATGATTACCCGGCTGCACTCTACTCTAATCCTTCCATTGCCAATGACCTCATGCTGGAAATCAGCAACCCTGCAGGAACTGTCACCTATCACCAGTCTTTAGATGCATACTTCAATATAGTGCAAAGCACCAATCCCAATGACCCGCAGGATTACCGGAATACGGTCGAACAACTTACCGTCAATACTCCCGATGCCGGTTTATGGAAAATAAAAGTGCGCGGGATAAATATCCCATTTCCTGCACAACCATTCGCAATCACAGCAACCGGTGATATCAGTGCAAGTGCACCGCCGGTGATCCCGTTAAATCTAATCGCTATTGCCGATGCCGACAATCAAATCTCACTTTCATGGAACACCATCAGCGGCGCTGCATGTTACAATATCTACCGCGGCAATGGCAATTGTCCCGGCACAGACATTGATAAAATAGCTGAATGCGTTCCTGCAAATAATTATACCGACACAACCGTCTCGGGTGGTTCCACGTATTCATACTACGTCACCGCTATTTATGAAAGTGTATGCGAATCAAATTTCTCAAACTGTGCGGAGGCAACTGCCACAGGTATTTGTATTCTACCGCCTTCCTTCAACGGCATATCAGTAATTAATAACAAAACTTCACCATGCAGCATTACCGTTAATTGGGATAACGCATTATCAAACTGTCCTGAATATCCGGATATTACCTACTCGGTCTATAAAAGCTTGAATCGTGGCTTCATTCCCGGTTCTGCAAACCGTGTTGCTAATTGCCTAGCAGGGAACTCCTTCACCGACTATGATGTTGCATCGGGACATACCTTTTATTATGTGGTAAGGGCAGAGGATTCGCGACCCGGCGGCGGCAATGGTTCCTGTAATAACGGTAATACCGATACAAATATTAATAGAGTAGACATCATTCCGACAGGAAATGAAATCGTGCTGTTTGCCGATGATGCCGGTGATAATTCTACTCCCGTTATGATACGCGGCGAAAATTGGTCACTGAGCACAGAACGCAATCATACCAGCAACGGACTGCAGAGTTATTACTCTGGAACTGACCTCAGCGACCAGTGCTCTTCCTTAACTTCACCCTCCATCTGGTTAACAGGCGCCACCTACTACACACTCGAATTCTGGTCATACTACGACATAGAAGAAGCATACGATGCTGGAATTATCGAAATCAGCACCGACAGCGGTATAAAATGGGAAAAAGTGTCCCCGAAACAAGGATACCCTCGCTATACAATTAATACTACCAGTTGCATCGGCTCCAATAGTTCCGCATTCACAGGCAAAATCCCCGACTGGACTTTCTATCAAGTTGACCTGACTCCTTACGCCAGCGAACAACTGCGATTCAGATTTAAATTCGGTTCCGATGCATATGTGAACGAGGAAAACTGGTACATCGATGATATACGCCTGCTGGCATTCGTTAGTTGCCTGAACGGGTTGCCGAATTGCACAACACCCCCGGTCTTCAAAGGCATTTATTCTGCTGGAAGCGGTGAAACTCCCTCATGCTTAACCTACGTTCATTGGAAACCTGCATATTCAACCTGCCTCTATTATCCCAATATCACCTATCACATTTACCGCAGTACCACTCCCTATTTCACACCCTCACCATTGAACCGCATTGCGGCATGTGCTACCGGTACTGTTTACCCCGACGAGTATGTCTCTGAATTCACCAATTATTATTATATTGTACGTGCCGAGGATTCCTCCACGAATGGCACCGGTCCCTGTCATGACGGCAACACAGAAACCAACACTGTTATCATGAACGCTAATCCATCCACCACTACTATCTTCACCGATGATTTCGAAAACGGTCTCGGCAATTGGTTTGTGTCTGCCAACTGGGCTCTCCTTGATTCGCGGTACCACAGCGCCACTCATTCAGTATCTTCCGGTAATGAAAACTTCCAGTGCGACACCCTCACACTCAACACCGTCCTGCAACCTCCTGCAGGCTCGAACCCGGTATTTTCATTCTGGACATTATACTCGATCGAATCAAGCAATGATGGTGGAATTGTCGAAGGTTCCACAGACGGCGTCACCTGGTCAAAAATTGCACTGACACCCACTTACCCCGGTTCCACTCAGGACTCCGATGTCTGCATCGGAACAAACGAACCGTGCTTTACCGGCAACAACAAAACCTGGAATAACTACAGTGCCGATCTGTCTTCCTTTGCCGGCAGTCCAATGCAGTTACGTTTTACCTATGCAAGCAATGAATCAATAAACAATGGCGGCTGGATGATTGATGATGTCCTGTTGAAAT
>MFGW01000103.1:4434-4828 GCA_001780385.1 Candidatus Fischerbacteria bacterium RBG_13_37_8
ATCATGCTCCACCACTACAAATCCTCCCGGAACTATTCCCGATAATAATACTTTTCCCGGCACACCCCTGACTATTACCAAGCAGTCATCCGACCTCATCTTGACATGGGGAGTACCACTCGGTTCCTGCCTTTCACAAAATCACGACTATGCGGTGTATCGTGGCACACTTCCCTTTACAAATTACAGCCATCTCCCAATCGTCTGTTCCACCTCCAGCGCTACTTCATATTCCACTCCGCAGGACACCGGCAACTACTATTACTTAATCACCGCACTCGATGCCAGCATGGAAGGCTCCTACGGACTTTCATCCGCCAGTATACAACGCCCTCCTTCAGCAACTCCTTGCTTCCCGCAAACTGTCGGCTCCTGCAATTAATTCCTTCAAAAA